>JBFYZW010000114.1:0-2966 GCA_041309305.1 Deltaproteobacteria bacterium
GGCGCCGGCGCTGCGGCGCAGCCGCCCTCGAGGGGCGGGTCGACCGGCTGGTACTTGCTCGTGCCGGCGCCGCCGGACGGCGGCGGAGTCGTCCCACCCGGCGGGGGCGTGCTCGGCGGGACGCAGCCGTGGCCGGTCGCCTCGTCGACCCAGCCGCAGACCTCGTCGCTGGTCGCGCAGTCGACGGTGGTCAGCCGGGAGGTGCCGAGGTCGCAGCGGCTGAGCGTCGTGCCGTCGCAGGCGCCGAGCGCGTCGGTCGCGCCGCAGGCGGGCGGCAGGCAGTAGTAGCCGTAGTCGGCCGAGACGTAGCCGCACCGGCTGCCGTTGGTGGTGCAGTCGCGCTGCTGCAGGGTCTGGTTCTGGCACCAGACCGCGACGTCACCGTCGCAGGCGCCGAGGTAGTCGATGCCGCCGCAGCCGTCCGGTGGCGGGTCGACCGGCGTCGTGCCGCCGACGCTCAGGCCGTCGACCCAGGCGGCGAGCAGGTCGACGCGGGTCAGGTGATCCCGGTCGACGCAGCTCGAGTCGCCCCACTGCTCGGTGCCGACGACCACCGGCGCGCCGGTGGGCGAGGCCTGCCAGAGGATCGGGCCGCCGGAGTCGCCGTAGCAGATCCCCTGCTCGCCGTGGCCGTCGACCGAGACCGTCTCGTCGTCGTAGGCGTAGAGCTCGACCGAGGCGAAGAACCGCCCCCGCGCGCTCGAGTAGGTGTCGCCGAAGCCCGCGGCGTCGACCCAGCGGCCGATCCAGCTCGCGTCCAGCGCCACCCGGTTCATCGGCAACGGCTCGACCCCCGGCGCCAGCGTCGTCGCGTCCTGCGCGAGGACCAGCACCGCGAAGTCGATCCCGTTCGGACCGAGGTGCACCGCGCTCAAGCTCGCCAAGCCCGTCGGGTCGCTCGGGTAGGTGCCGAAGCCGAAGCGCATCGTGCTCGCCGACTCGCCCTCGACGCAGTGGCGGGCGGTGATCACCTTGCGCGGCGCGACCAGCGTGCCAGTGCAGAACTCATCGCCCGACGGATCGGCGAGGTAGCCGATCGCCAGCACCTGCCCCGCGCTCATCGTCACGTTCTGCGGGCTGCGCGTCCCGTTGACGATCGCCCCCTCGCTCACCGCGCCGGGCGCAAAGCCGACGCCGAGCTCGCCGCAGCCGCTCGATGTCAGGAGAAGGGGGAGCCACAGGGCCTTTGTGGGCGGGTGAAGCATGGCTGACTATCGCCAAACTGAACGGCTGATGACAACAAGAAAAGCACCAATATCCAATCATGTAGGTCCATGTGAGGCTGTTGGATACCAAGTATCCGATTATCCTACCTCGCCTGGAAGGGCCCGCGTCGTCGCAGATTCTGTGAGCCGAGAATTGCGGGCCCAGCGATGGGGCGGCGCGCTGATTTGGTGGATCCTGCCCGGGATGGAGGTTTCCATGCGTTCGCGAGTGCTCCAACACCTCTGGCGCGAGAAGGGCGGGCTGGTCGAGGCGCTCTGGCAAGGGATGCGCTGCTCCGAGGCGACGCACTACCGGCACGAGGACCCGGAGCGGCTGCGCGAGCGCTGCGCCCGCTGGGTCGAGGAGTTCCTCGACGCCTTCGAGCGCAACCCGCGCGCCTTCGGCGAGTACGTGCGCGCGATCGCCGAGGATCGGCTCGGCGAGGGCTACCGGCTCGACGAGCTGCAGCTGGTGCTCGACGTCTTCCGCCAGTGCGTCTGGAAGCTGACCGTCGAGTCGCTCGAGGACCGCCAGCTGATGGTCGAGTACCTCGACCTGGCGACGACGATCCTCGACCGGGCTCGCGACGCGGCGGCGCGCACCTACCTCGACGTCGCGCGCCGGGGCGCGGCGCGGGTGCACGACACCGACCAGCTCTTTCGCGGCACCGAGGCGATGAACGTGCTCGACGAGTAGCCTGGTCAGGGCCGGCCGGTGGCGACGGTCAGGTCGTCGATCCAGACCGTCTGCTCGACCGGCGAGCCGTCCCCGATGTAGGGCGTGAACAGGAACTGGTTGAAGCGCATCGACGGGTGGGCGCCGGTGCGCAGCAGGATGTTGTCGGAGGCGATCAGCAGCTCGCCGTCGTACCAGTAGCGGATGCGGCCGTCGGGCAGCCCGATCCCGCCGTTGATGCTGTTCAGCTCGAAGTAGGCCTCGATGAAGTGCCAGTCGGTCTTCGCGTACGGGCCGGCCTCGTCGCGGAAGTAGACCTCGTCGGTGTTCCACGAGCGCGACGAGTACCAGTAGCTGCCGGCGTCGTAACAGTCGCGCCCGTCGACGAACCCGTGCAGGCCGTTGCAGGCGCAGGCCGAGCGCTGTTCGGTGAACGGGTAGGTGGTGAAATCGCCGTTGCAGCCGACGAAGGTGTCGTTGTTGCGCAGGATGCACGCGTCGTCGACGTTGCGCGAGTCCTGCAAACCCAGAAACGGCCGGCCGGTCGGCGCCTCGATGTAGGTGGTCAGGTGCGAGTTGGCCGGGCCGACCCAGTCGCCGTCGGCGTTGGTGACGAAGTGGAACATGTGCGGGTGATAGGCGCGCCCCGAGCCGACCCAGTTGGCGCTGTGCTTGATCCAGAAGCTCAGGTAGACCCGGTCGGTCTCGTCGAACTTGTGCCGCGCCGGCATCCCGCCGCTGCAGCCCTGCGCGTCGAGCGCGAAGGTGCAGGCGAAGGCGTGGCCGCTCGCGGGTGCGTGCTCGTCGGCGGTGATCGTCCCGGCCGAGCCGTCGTACCAGCCGCGGCTCGCCCAGTTGGTGTCCTCGAAGGTCTCGGCGAACAGCACCGTGCCGGACGGGATCCCGCTGTCGCCGCCGCCCGGGTCGCCCTGGGCCGGATCTCCGACGGCGGGGTCTCCGACGGCGGGGTCTCCGGCGGCGGGGTCTCCGGCGGCAGGATCTCCGGCGGCGGGGTCTCCGGCGGCGGGGTCTCCGGCGGCAGGATCTCCGGCGGCGGGGTCTCCGGCGGCGGGGTCTCCGGCGGC
>JBFYZW010000115.1:0-7430 GCA_041309305.1 Deltaproteobacteria bacterium
GCCGCCGCTGCCGCTGCCGCTGCCGCTGCCGCTCAGCCTCTGGTTGACCCCGGGGCCTCGCCGCTCAAGGGGCTCGACGCGGCGCAGGCCGAGGCCTATCTGACCAAGCTGATCACGGCGCTGCGCAGCGACGACTCGTTCAAGGTCCGTCTGCAGGCGGCGGTTTTCCTCGGCCGCAGTACCGACGAGCGCGCCTTCGAGCCGCTGGCCGGCGCGTTGAACTCGGACGAGAACTACCTGGTGCGCGCCTCTGCGGCCACCGCGCTCGCCAACCTGAACGACCCGCGCGGCATCTCGCACCTGATCAAGCGCGTCGCTACCGATCCCGATCCGTTCGTGCGCGAGGAGGCCGGGCGGGCGCTGGCCAAGTTCGATCGCGAGCAGGCCATCCCCTACGTCGTCGCCACCTACGGCTCGGACAACTCAGAGGTGCGCCGCCAGGCGGTGGTCTACCTCTCGGACGTCGACGACGACGCCGCGCGGCAGGTGCTCATCCGCGCGCTCGGTGACGTCGAGGAGATCTTCGCCGTCGCCAAGGAGGCGGCGCTCGCGCTGCCGGTCACCGAGACGTTGCCGCTGATGCAAGAGGCGCTCGACCATCGTGACGCGGGCGTGCGGCGGGGCGCGGTGCGCGTCCTGCACGCGATCAACACCAACGACGCGGCCCAGCTGGTGCTCAAGGTCTACGAGCGGGACATCGAGGCCGACGGCGTGCGCAACGAGACGCGCAAGGCGCTGCGTGACATGCGCGGCTTCCTCGCCATCGACGCCATCGTCAAGGACGCGGTCCAAAACCCGCAGAAGCACGCGCGGGCCAAGGCGCTCAAGCTCCTCGGCGTGCTCGGCGGCGGCGAGGCGGAGAAGGTGTTGACCGACGCGCTCGCCGACCAGGACGTCTACCTGCGCGGCACGGCGGTCATGGCGATGGGGGAGCTGGGCAATCCGGCGGTGGTGCCGGCCCTCGAGAAGCTCGAGGTCGACCCGGCGAACCAGCGCATCTTGCACCTGGTGCGCCACACGCTCAAGCAGCTGCGCAAGAAGCAGGGCGAGTAGGCCTCGATGCCGCTCGCGCAGGCGCGCCTGGCCTTCATCGGCGCAGGCAACATGGCCGAGGCGTTGGTGCGCGGTCTGTTGCACACCCGGAGCCTTCCCCCCGAGCAGATCGTCGTCACCGACCCGCGCGCCGAGCGGCTCGAGCACTTCATCAAGACCTTCGCCGTTCGAGCAGAGCGCGAGAACGGGCCGGCGGTCGCCGACGCTGACGTCGTCGTGCTAGCGGTCAAGCCGCAGATCCTCGATCGGGTGGTCGCCGAGATCGCCCCGTCCGTTCGGCCCAGCGCGTTGACCCTGTCGATCGCTGCCGGCGTGCCGATCGCCAGCATCGCCGCGCACCTCGGCCCCAAGGCGCGCGTCGTCCGGGCGATGCCGAACATCTGCGCGGTGGTCGGCCAGGCGGCGACCGCGATCGCCCCGGGCGCCGCCGCGACCGCCGAGGACGTCGCGCTGGCGCGGGCGGTCTTCGACGCCGTCGGCATGACCGTCGAGGTCGAAGAGGGGTTGATGGACGCGGTCACCGGGCTGTCGGGCAGCGGGCCGGCCTACATGTTCCTGGTCGTCGAGGCGCTCGCCGACGCTGGCGTGCGCGTCGGCCTGCCCCGCTACCAGTCGCAGAAGCTCGCCGCCGCCACCGTGCTCGGCAGCGCCAAGCTGCTGATCGAGACCGGTGAGCACCCCGGGGTGCTCAAGGACCAGGTTACGAGCCCCGGCGGGACGGCGATCGCGGGCCTGCACACCCTCGAGTCCGGCGGCCTGCGCACGACGTTGATCAACGCCGTCGTTGCCGCCACCGAGCGCTCACGCCAGCTCGGTGAGCAGTACAAAAAGGTGCCCTGAGCCCCCTTGTGGGTGAAGGTAGGCGTCCTCCCGACCTTGAATAGGCGAGGCTGTCCAGGCGTCGATCCCCACGAGGTTTTCACCCGTGGCGACGCGCAGTCCAACCGTCCTCCGTGCCTGTTCGAGCGGGGTCGACCCGGTTGCATTGTCTCGCGGTCTCAGCCTATGTCTTGCGCAGGCGGCGACGGGCGTGGCGCGGGCGCCGTCGCGAGGAGACAAGCGCCCCGTGGTCGTCGCAGGCAACAGCTCAGGACAGGCAGGCCGAGCGGTCACGAGCGAATCCCTGACCGATCAGGTCCTGGTCGAGCGGGCCCAGCGGGGCGACGCGATCGCCTTCTCCGAGCTGGTGACGCGGCACTACCGCCGGGCGGTACGGGTGGCCTTCGGACTGCTCAAGAACCCCGATGACGCCGAGGACGTGGTGCAGGACGCCTTCACCCGGGTCCACCAGCGCCTGGGCGACTTTGCCGGGGCCTCGGCGTTCTACACCTGGCTCTATCGCATCGTCGTCAACCTGAGCATCGACGCGCTGCGCCGGCGGCCGCGCGAGCGGCGGGTAGACCTCGAGGCCGAGTCCGCGCGCGAGGCCCTCCGTTCGACCGACGAGCTGTGGCCACGCTACGATGACACCCAGCCGCTCGAGTCTGCCGAGCGGCGCCAACTCGGCGCGCGGCTCGAGCGCGCGTTGGGCGAACTGCCCGAGATCCACCAGGCGGTCATCCTGCTGCGCGAGATCGAGGGGATGAGCTACGAGGAGATCGCCAAGACTCTGAAGATCAAGAAGGGCACGGTGATGAGTCGGTTGTTTCACGCTCGCCGGGCCATGCAGGCCGCTTTTCTCGCCCAGCCCCGTGGCTCGGGGGGCAGCGGGGCCGCGTCATGAGCCGCTGCCGATTCCCCAAGGAGTGGGTGATGGCCTGGCTCGACGGCGAGGCCGGGCGGAGGACCGCCGAGGTCGCGGCGCACCTCGAGCGCTGTCGCGAGTGCGCGGCCGAGGTCGAGGCGTGGCAGAAGGCCGGTCACGAACTACGCGCGCTGGTCGAGGCTGGCGCTGGTGAGCCGGAGCCGCTGCTCGCGCTGCAGACGATCCGCGATCGCATCGCCGCGGGCGAGAGCCGGGGTCTGGTCGCCAGGCTGGCGGCCTGGTGGGACGAGGTCTGGCTGCTCAATCGGCGCGCGGTGGCCGGCGTGGTCGCCGCCGCCGCGCTCGGCGCGCTCTCGGCGCCGGGGGTGGTCTACCTGGTCGGCCGACTGCAAGGGCCCGCGTACACGCCGATGGTGGTGGTCGAGGACTTGGAGGTTGGCGGCAACGCCACCGCGGTGGTATGGGGTGGAGGCGAGGATTCGACCACGCTCATCTGGGTGCAGCCGAAAGCCGGGGACAGCCATGAGGAGACTTTCTGAGCTGGTGCTCCTGACCGTGTGGCTCCTGCCCGCGGTCGGGGCCGCAAAGCCTGAGTCCTTGAACATCAAGGTCATCCACGCGCACAACAGAAGCACCGCGGTCGATCCGCGGATCGAGAAGCTGGTCAAGCAGTTCAAGCTGGCCTTCACCGCCTACGAGCTCAAGGACGAGGCCGAGTTCAGCCTCGAGCTCGGCTCGATCGGTCGGATGCAGCTGCCCGGCGGCGAGTGGATGAGCGTGATCGCCAAGGAGCTCGCCGCCGATGGCAAGCTCAAGCTCGAGCTCACGGTCGACAAGCTCAAGTTCAAGAGCACGGTGAGCATCGATCCGGGCGCGACGCTCGCGGTCGGCGGGCCGGCTCAGCAGGACGGCGCTCTGCTGCTGGCGATCAGCCGGCCAAAGCCGAACTGAGCCGTCACTTCGCCTTCTTGGTCTTGCCCTTCTTCTTTGCGCGCGGATCGAGGCGGACCTCGGTGGTCTGCCCGGCGGTCGCCTCGAACGGTTGGGTCAGCGTCCTCTTGCCCAGCTTGACGCGCAGCTCGTGCGCGCCCGGGGTGACCTCGACCGTCTGCTCTTTGACCTTGCCCAGGCTGGTCTCGTCGATCCAGGCCGCGGCCTTCTGCGGCAAGATCACCGTGACCTTGGTCGGCGCCGCCGCCGCTGGTGTGGTCGCGGCCGGTGTCTCCGAGCCAGGGGTGGGCGGCGTCGTTTCAGCCGGCGAAGCCTCCGTATCGATCGCCGAGCCGGCCTCAGGCGCGACGTCAGGCGCCTCGGGCACTCCGCCCTGGTCGACCAAGGTGAAGTAGAGCAGGAGCAGGACGAGCAGGACCGCGACGCCGGCCAGGCCCAGCACGATCGCATTACGCCGCTCGCGACGCATCTCCGTCACCAGCTCCATCGTGTCATAGCGGCGGCGCGTCCCGTTCACGTTCATCACGCTCACATCTACCAGACAAAGGACCTATCGACCAGGAACCTGACCCCGTCCCGTCCGGTGCGTTGGTGTCGCATTTTGTTACAGGTGTTCTCCTCCCCCCGGGTTTTTTGTTGGGATCCTCTGCCTTCCGAGTTGGCCTGGTTCTCGCTTCAGGCTGTCGCCATGAGGACAGCCGCACTCTGCCCAGGCACCGACCCGGCCGAAACGGTCCCGACCAGCGACAGCTGTGGCCGCGGCGGCATTCACCACGCCCGTTACATCGAAGCCGACGTGCCATACCATGTGATTTCGAGGATCTTCCAAGGTCGCTGCCTTCTCGTTCCGACGGACGAATTGAACGAGCTCATCGTAGGCGTTGTCGGGCGCGCTCTGGAGCTCTTCCCTTCGGTTGTCCTTTTTGCCCTGACGGTTCTCAGCAACCACCTGCACGCGATGTTGAGAGGCCAGCCCGATCAGGTGTCGGCCTGCCTTGGTTTCGTCAAGCGCGAGATCTCGCGCCGGTACGGTCCGCAGATCGGTTGGTCAGGGACGATGTGGGATGAATACGTTGCCACGGCGCTCCCCACGGTCGAGAGTCAGGTCAACTGTCTCAAGTACCTCTTGAGCCAGGCGGTCAAGGAGGGGCTGGTAGAGTCACCGCTCGATTGGCCGGGTGTGCACACGGCGAAGGCCCTGCTCGATCCGAAGCCTCTTCGTGGCAAGTGGTTCAATGCGACCGGCTACGGTCGTGCCGTGCGCAAGCAGCGTCTGCGTCGCAACCCGAAACCAGTGGACAAGGAGCGTTTCGTCACTGAGATCGAAGTCAGATTGGCCAAGCTCCCGGCGTGGGCCGAGCTGGCCGACGAGGAGTACCGCCGCGAAGTCGAGCGATTGGTGGACGAGGTCATCGGTGAGGCGCGGACCGCTCGCAGGGGACGCCGCGCATGCGGTGCACGTTGTGTGCGCAGGACTCCGCGAAACACGCGTCGGAGTTTGCCCAAACCGCCGTGGTGGGAGGAGCGCAGACGCATGATCTGTTGGGCCGACCCGAAGGCGAAAGCAACCCGAGAGTATGTTGCGAGGTATTGGGCCTTTCAGGCGGCCTTTCGTCAGGCATCTGATGCCTGCAAGGCAGGGCTCACGACGCCGGCGTTTCCGGCCGGGGCTTTCCGACCGGCTCGTTATTGCGAAGCAGCAGGCAACCACGCGCCAATGCTCTCGATGTCTCCAAGCTAGCCGGTGGTTGTGACATCCACCTCGAGCAACCGGTCGTGGGTCGGTCGTCCACGGCCGCCGCCCACCATGGCCTTGCAGGCGGCCCAGCGGCGCCACAGCCAATAGACGCGGCAAGGAACCGTCGCCCAGCCCATCGCGGTGTCTGTTTGCCTTCTCCGAACGTTTGATGACCTGGCCTCGTTTGCGGGGGGCCGTGGTTCGTCCGAGATCCAGGGGCCAGGTTCCTGGTCGATATCCCCGGGGGGCCGTGGTTCGTCCGAGATCCAGGGGCCAGGTTCCTGGTCGATATCCCCCTGGTCGATATCCCCTCTTTAACGCACGTATCCGAGGGAGCGGAGGACCTCCTCGGTCTCGGCGGTGATCTCGGCGTTGCCGACGTCGAGGTCCTGTCGATCGGCGCGCCGGCGGCTCAGCTCGCGCCGGAAGGCGCTGATGACCGCGGGGAGCTCGGCGGCGAGGTTGTGTCGTTCGCGCGGATCGCGCTTCAGATCGTAGAGCTCTTCGCGCCCCTCGACCCAGGGGTAGGACGGCTGCAGGTGTCGGGTGCGCAGCTGGCGGACGTACTTGTACTGCTCGGAGCGCAACGCGACGAGGTTGCGGCCGGCGTGCTCGCTGAGCGCGACGCGCGGCGGTTGCACCTCCCCGCGCATCAACGGCCAGAGCGAGCGGCCGCGGATCCCGCCCGGCGCCGGGATGTCGAAGTACTCGAGCACGGTCGGGAAGATGTCGACCGACTCGACCACCTCGCGCACCTGCACGCCCTGTCGGCCGGCCCCGGGGAAGTACATGATCAGCGGGATGTGAACGGTCGGCTCGTAGAGCCCGGTGTGCACGAAGTACATGTCGTGCTCACCGAGCGCTTCGCCGTGGTCCGAGGTCAACACGATCGCGGTGCGGTGCAGCAGCTCGCGCGCCTCGAGCGCGTCGAGCAGCCGGCCAATCTCGTCGTCGACGTAGGTGACCGCTCCCTGGTACTGGGCCATCACCCACTCGACGTCGGTGATCCCCTGCAGCCAGGAGAGGAAGTTCGGGTGGTCGGTCATGTGCGAGGGCAACAGGTGCCAGATGCGCGCCAGCGAGCGCTTGGTCGGGTCGCGCTCGTCGTCGTCGTAGTAGAAGCGGTCGTAGGGCGGCGGTGGGTTATAGGGGGTGTGCACGTCGGCGAAGTGGATCCAGGCGAAGAACGGCTGCTCCTCGAGACCGTCGAGCCAGTGCAGGACGTGGTCGACGGTCGGGCCGGCGCGGCGGAAGTTGCCGCTGCGCACCAAGGTCTGGATCCCCTGGGTGACGTTGCCGACCTCCGGGTTCAGGTGGCTCATGTTGACGATGCCGAAGGTGCTGTAGCCGCGTCCGGCGAACAGCTCGGCGAGCGTCCGTCGCGAGCCGCCGAGTGCGTCGAAGTTGGTGTAGATGTTGTGGTCCTGCAGGTAGAGCGAGGTGAAGATCGACGCGTGTGAGGGCGTGGTCGTGCTCGATTGGGAGATCGCCTGCCGGAATAGGACGCCGCCCGTGGCGATGCGATCGAAGCTCGGCGTCAGGATGCGCGCGTGGCCGTAACAGCTCAGGTAGTCGGCGCGCAAGGTGTCGACGGTGACGACGATCACGCCGAGCGGTGAGCTCTCGCCGCCGGGCAGCCCGGCGGGTTGGGTCCGCTCGGGCCGGGCCCGCGCCGGGGGCTCGGGCGAGGGCGTGGTGTTGCACGCCGCCACCAGGGCAGCCCACAGCGCGCCGCACAGTCGGATCCGCTTCACCCAGACAGGATAGCAACCGGACCTGGTATGTCCAAACTCCCGGCCCGGCCGAGCGCTCACCTTGGCCGGGCCCGTGCCGATCGGCTATGAACGGGGCATGTGGCGAGACCGTGGACTTCCGGGATTGACAGCCTCCGATCGACGCGGGTGGGTGGCCGCCTGTGTGTTCGCGGTCGCGGCTGCCTGCACCGCGCCGTCGCGCGGCGCGCCGACCGACGAGCAGCCGCCC
>JBFYZW010000116.1:0-3324 GCA_041309305.1 Deltaproteobacteria bacterium
AGGCGCTGCCAGCGTTGCGCGCCGGCCTCGGGGCCGGCGCGGGTGAGATCGATGATCACCTCGGGGTCGTGGGTGATCACCGCCTCGACGTCGAGCGTCGGGTCGGCGCCGCCGGCGGCGACGGCGTTGGTCAGCCCGAGGTGGCCGAGCAGCGGCGCAAAGAAGCTCTGCGGGCCGCAGACGACCAGCGGCCGGTGGCCGACGACCACCAGCGCCCGGCGGGGTGGGCGTCCGGCGTGCGCCCGGCGCAGGCGCTCGAGCTCGGCGCGCATCGATCCGGCGAGCTGCTCGGCGGCGGCGCGCCGATCGAGCGCTGCGCCGACCGCGGCGATCGCGGTCCACAGGTCGTCGATCGACTCGCCCGGCACGACCAGGATCGGCAACCCGAGGCGGGCGAGCGTGTCCACCCGGCCGCGCCCGCCGCTGGTCGGGATCGCCAAGACCAGATCGGGGCGGAGCGCCAGCACAGCCTCCGGGTCGGGGTCGACGAAGCCGCCGACCTTCGCCAGCGCGCGCACCTCGGGGGGGTAGTCGTCGAAGCGCGTCACGCCGACGAGCAACGGGCCGGCGCCGAGCGCGAAGACGATCTCGGTCAGCGCTGGCGCCAGGCTGACGACGCGGTGCACCTCGACCGGTGCCCGGCCGAGCCAGACCGGCTCCGGGCCGAGCGTCGCCGAGACGCCGGCGGCGACGAGGACGAGGGGGGAGAGCATCGGCGGCATCATACTGGGCGGCGTCGGCGCGACCAAGGGCCGACGGCGCGTAGCGGGCTTTACGACGTGGGAATGGACGATCCTCGCCTGGCGGCCGGCGGCGATCCGGGGCAGTCAAGGGCGACGACGGACACGACGCGGAGGTCGAGATGATGGGCAGTGGTATGTTGATGGTGGTGTGCTCGACGGCGCTCGTCGCCCAACCGGCGACCAACGGCGAGGCGTTGCTCCCCGCCGAGCCGTCGGGGATCGCCGAGCCGGCGCCGCTGTCAGGGAAGGGCGGGCCGGCGCCGCTGTCGGCGGTGTTCGACCGGGGCTTCACCTTGAGGACCGCCGACGGCGAGACCGACCTGAAGCTCGGCGCCAGCGTTCAGCTCGACTCACGCTTCTACTTCGGCGACAGCACCGCGCCGGACTCGTTCGACATCCGCCGCGCGCGCCTCGACTTCAACAGCAACCTGTTCGGCTTCATGAAGGTGCGCATCCAAGCGGCCCTCGAGGACACCCCGTATATCCGCAACGCCTACCTCGACCTCGGGCCCTCCGACAGCGTGCGGCTGCGCCTGGGGCAGATGAAGGTCCCGTTCTCGACCCAGTGGTTGACGCTCGACAACCAGGTCAACTTCCTCGAGCGCGGCAGCGCCGAGCCGCTCTACCCGTTCTTCGACCGGGGCGTGATGCTCTGGGGGACGGTTTTGGCCGGGACGGTCAGCTACAGCGCCGGGGTCTACACCGGCGTCGGGGTCGATCTCGACGCGACCAAGGGGGACAACGACAGCGCCAAGCTGTTCGCCTACCGCCTCTTCCTCCGCCCGTTCGCGCCGATCGCGTCACCCTACCTCAACGGCCTCTACCTGGTCGGCCAGGGGACCAGCGAGATGGGCGGTGCGCCGACGCGGCGGTTCGAGACGCGCGGCATGATGGCCGCCGACTTCGAGTCGCAGGTCTGGCGTTGGCGCACCGAGCAGACGCTGGGCACCAACGGCCGCAACACCGATCAAATCACCGGACGGATCGACCGCCGGCAACGCTGGGGGGCGGAGGCCCACTACCTGCTCGGCTCGTTCACCGCCAGCGCCGAGTGGTTGCACATCGGCTACGACGACCTGCGCCTGCTGCACGAGCTGTGGTCCGGGTCGCGCCTGCTGCGCCGCGAGGAGCTGTCCCGCCGCGACGGCGAGATCCAGTCGCTGTCGATCTGGGCGAGCTACTTCTTGACCGGCGAGCAGAAGAAGCTCGACACCCACGGCTGGCGCCAGCCCACACCGATCCACCCCTGGACCGACGCGCAGCGCGGCTGGGGGACCTGGGAGGTGCTCGGCCGCTTCTCGCGCACGGTCTCATCGACTAGCCTGTTCGCCAGCGAGCGGGTCAACGGCTACGCGGCGGCCGATTTCTCGAGCCCGGTGGTGGCGGTCGGCGAGGGGATGTCGGTCAACGCGACCGTGCTCGACGGCGCGCCGCTGCTCTACGAGGGGACCGTCGGGCTGAACTGGACGATGAACCACCACTTCCGCATCCAGGTCGACGGCACCTACCTGTGGGCGCCGCGCTTCGACGAGCAGGCCGGCACCGGCGGGCTGGTCTCGGCGGGCAACTCCGACTCGGCCAAGGCGCTGAGCAAGTACCGGCAGCTCGAGCGCGAGTGGTCGGTCGGCGCCCGCTTCATCGTCCGCATTTGAACCGATTCCCGGGAACCGCAGCGCGCGGCGCGGGCGTGATTGCCCCGGCGCGGGGGGGCCGATACAATCCGCGGCATGACGATCGACACGCTGCACCCGCGGGTTTGGGCTCTGGTGTGGCTGGCGGTGGCCTCGGCGCCGGCCGTCGCCGCGGCCGGGAAGGTCAAAGGCCCAGCCGCGAAGCGACAGACGGTCGCGCTCTTTCCGCTGCTCACCCGTGACACGCCGGAGCAAGCGGTGGTCGACGCGGTCGCCGATCTGCTCGTTCAAGCGTCGTCGACGATCGAGGAGATCAAGGTGGTCGCCGATCTGCCGCTGCGCCGGGCGCTGAAGGGTGACCCGGCCAAGGCGCTCGAGCGCTGTGGCAGCGATCTGACGTGCATTGCCCGGCTCGGGCGCAAGGCCAAGGCCCGGGAGGTGCTGCTCGGCCGCGCCAGCCCGGCCGAGGCGGGCGGCGTCGCGATCCAGTTCCTGGTCGTCGACGTCAAGAGCCGAGAGCTGGCCCGCAAGGTGTCGCTCACCTTCGCCGACGTCGCCGCGGTCAAGGGCGTGCTCGGCGGCAGCTTCTACGAGCTGTTCGGCCTGACCGAGCCCGGTGCGATCGAGGTGGCCGACGCCGCCGGCCCGGTGCGCATCGACGGCGCCGTGGTCGGCGAGGGACCGGGCCCGTACCCGGTGCCGCCTGGCCGCCACGCGGTCGAAGCCAACGGTCTGACGCTGACGATCATGGTCGGGCCGGGCAAGACCCGTTCGATCCAGATCGCCGAGGGCACGCCAGTCGAAGGCGAGCCAGAGGAGCTCGCACTGGCTCTGCCGGAGCTCGACGGTGCGCCGCCGACCGAGCCCGCCGCGGCGCCGGTCGCGGGGGGAGCGGAGCCGGGCGGCGACTACTCGCTCGAGGAGCTGGGTATCGGGCTGACCGCGGCGGC
>JBFYZW010000117.1:0-3925 GCA_041309305.1 Deltaproteobacteria bacterium
CAGCTGCTCGAGGCGTCGGGCATCTTCGCCGCCCAGCTGCCCGGCGGCGCGCAGCGCCTGGCCGATGGCGCGCTCGAGCGCGGAGAGCTCCTTGTGCGTCTGGCCGGCGGTCAGCGCCGAGAGTGGCGCCGGCGTGGTCAGACCATGGGTCACGACCGGCGGCCGGTCGTCCGGGAGGCGAGGGCGCTCGCCGCGGGTCGTGAGGTCGGTCTCGTCGCGTCGGCGCGCGCCGGTGCGCGAGACGCCGCCGGTCGGCGCCGGGAGCCCGGACGGGCCGGCAGGAGGGGGAGAGGAGGGCGCGCGGCCACCAGGGAGGAGCGGGTCGACCATGATTCACAGCCCATCTGCGGCGCGACACCTCGCGCCGCTGAGCTGAATGCTGCAGGGACCGGGGCCGGTTGTCAATTGACGGCGGAGCTTTGGGGGGCAGCGGGCGCGGTGACCGGCAGCAGCCGATCGAAGGAGACGATCGCCAGGGCGCCGGCGAAGTACATCCACAGGCCGAAGATGCCCGAGGTGAAGAACATCGAGCTGGCGAAATCGCCGAGGCGATCCTGGAGCAGGATGGCGATGGTCATCGCCAGCGAGGCGTTGCGCAAGCCGACCTCGAGCGAGATGGCGCGGGCCTGGACGTTGGTGATCCGGGCGAGCTTGGCCACGACGGCGCCGAGGAGCATGCCGCTGAGGGTGAGTACAAAGACCGCGGCGTAGAACTTGAACCCGTAGCGCGCGGTGTCGGCGAACTGGTCGAGGTTGCTCCACACGCCGGTGACGATGAGGAAGAGCAGCGCGACAATGCCGAGCAGCGCGAAGGGCTTCTCCGCTCGCTTGGCGAACGCCGCGGCGCGGCTGCGCACCAGCATCCCGACCGACAGCGGCACGATGACCAGCACGAGCATCGTCTTGACCACCTCGCCGACCGGGATGGTGAAGTCGGGGATGCCGGCGACGTAGAGGGTCAGGAGCAGCGGCGTGGCGGCGATGGCCAATACGGTGCAGACCGCGGTCAACGAGACCGAGAGGGCCACGTCCCCTTTGCCGAAGTAGGTCATCAGGTTGGAGGTGACGCCTCCTGGGCTCGCGGCGATGAGGATCATGCCGAGGAAGATGAACGGGTAGGTCTCGTAGAAGCCGAGCGCCCGGCCGAGGAGCATCGCGACCAGCGGTAGCACGCCAAACTGGCAGGCGACCCCGACGATCATACCGAGGGGCTTTTTGAACACCAGGCTGAAGTCGGCCACCGTCAACGTCAACCCCATGCCGACCATGGTCAAAAAGAGCAGCAGGATGATGGCGATGAAGAACAACCGATCGAGCGCAGTGCGCTCGGGCGCCGCGTCGAGCCGGGCGAACCGGTAGCGGGTGCCGTCGACGACGCCGGTGACGTGCGTCACCGTGAAGGTCATCTTGTGCTTCACCTGTTCGCGGAGGTCGGCGTACGGCGTGCCCGCGTCTTTCGCCAAGGCAGCGGGATCAGGCGGCGTTGCCAGGACGTAGACCTGCCCGTTCCGGTCGCGCACCAGGTAGAGCTCGCCGTCCGCCTCGCCGAGCTCCAACCGGCGGAGGTTGCCGAGGAAGGACTCTCTCGCCCCGTCGGTCCAATCGATCGCCGCAGCCGCTGCGCGCAACCGGGCAAACAAGGATCGATCGGCGCCCGCGGTTCGAGCCAGCGTCGCCAGCCTGTGGTAGAGCTCCTCGCCGTCCGGTTCGGTGACCGCGTCGGTCGCGCTCGGTGAAGTGACGTCCGCGCCCGATGGGGCGACGGCGAAGAGGCAAAGAGCCAGCCACGGAGAGGCGACAAATGCCATGATCCCTCCCGGATACGGAATAGTGACGCCGCAACCTAACGGTGACGAAGGGGGGAGGCAAGACCGCGTCTGCGTGCCGTCGCGGCCACCCGCGAGCGGTCTGGCCTCGCGTTGCCGCTCCGTGCATGATCCGGTCTCGGGCCACGGGGCGCCGAGCCGTGGAGGTCAACGATGGGTGTGCAGGGGGTCGAACCTCGTGGGCGCGTCGCGTCGCGCGGCGGCGTGGTGGTGGGGGTCCTCGTGGCCTGGGCGAGCCAGGCTTCGGCCGGCGAGCCGGACTGGGCGCGGGAGCCGGATCGAGCCGACGCCAAGGGGCATACCTTCGTCTGCCACGGACAGGGCGCCACGGAGGCTGAGGCGCAGGCGGCGGCGGCGGCGATCTGCAACGACAAGATCTGCCGGGTGTGCGGCGTCGAGGTCGAATCGACGCTGAAGGCGGTCGAAACGCTCAAAGGGGTCGAGGTCCGGCGCACCGTTGTCGAGCGCTGTCGCCGCGTGCGCCGTGGCGACACCCCACCGCGTTACAAGTCCGCAGAGTGCGGGCCCAAGGGCTGCCAGGTGTGGCTGATGGTGTACTACTCCAAGGCCGACGAGGAGGCCGAGTGCCCGCGCTACGCCGCCGAGAAGTTCGACGATCCGGTGGCCTGCGAGCGCGCGGTCGAGGAGTTCGGCCAGGTGACCGGGAGAACGGCTGAGGCGTTCCGCAGGCGCCGCGACCTGCTCGACGAGGCGCTCGCAGCCTGTGCACGTATCGACGTTCGTCCGACGCCCGCGTTGACCGCGATGCACACCTGGCTCGTGCGTGGGCTCGACACCTTCGAGTACACCGAGGCCGAGCAAAACAAGCACAGCGCCGGGCTGCGCCGCGGCTATGCCTATGAATGGCGGGGACTCGATCGGCCGCTGTGGGGACGGTTTCTCGACGTCGCCAAGGAGGTGCACGACCAACTCGAGGTCGAGAAGACCTTCATCGGCAAGCTGCGGCTCGTGCGTGACCTGGTGCACGACAAGACTCTCATCTTTTCGATCTACGATGCGCTGGCGCTGCCCGACCTCGACACCTCAGCGGGAATCGCGCGGCTGCTCGCAGCGATGGAGGCTCTTCCGGTTGGCCAGCGGTACGGCGTGAAGTACTTCATTCATTTCCACGCTATCGAGACGCTCGCCGCGCGGAAGGTCAAGAGCGATACCACCGCGATCGCGACTTCATCCGGCGCGCCTACCCGCCGGCCGAGATCCTCAAGGTCGACACCGGCGTCTTTGCTCACGACGAGTACGCAGCGCGCTTCTTCGCCTCCGACGGCAAGGTGACCACCGAGGAGTGGGCTTTCATCGTCGAGGCCAACACGCACGTGCCCTGTGTCACGTGCTTTCGTACGTTGCTCGCCGCGCCAGACCACGGAGGCGACGAGGTCCGCCTGCAGCGCCTTCTCGATGCCTACGCGGTCTTCCCGACCGTTGATGGGGTAGGACACCGCCGGTTCGGGCGGTACGAGCGCACCGCCGACGGCCGGCCGGATACATCGGTCTACCTGCCGCGCGGCGATCCACGCTTCGTGCTCGAGATCGAGGCGCGCCTACCGGCGACGATGCAGCGTTGGTATCATGACGCCTTCCTCGCCGACCTCTACGCCAGCGCCAAGCGGGGCGCTGACCCTGCTTTGCAGACGCGGGTCGCCGAGCGCTACGTCACCGCGCTCGGTGTTCGGCCGGAGGCAAAGCGCGTGCACCACTACTGCACGCACATGAGCGCCAGGCTCGAGGAGTTGTACGCCGACGCGGTGCCCGGGCTCGACCGGCTGCGCGAGGTCGTCTGCTGGTGCGCGGCCGGCAAGCTCAAGGAGGTGAAGCTGGATCACCACCTGCGCGCGACGTGGGCGAAGATCGGCAAGGCCTGCCGGTGAGTGCCCTCACGATCCGGTGGGCGCGATGCCCTGCCACAGAAACCAGCCGCCCATCAGTAGCAGCACGACCAGCGAGAGGCGGTTGAGCCAGGCGCGGTGGCGGGCGACCAGCTCGTCGACCAGCGACAGGGTGAGCAGGGCCGGCGCGGTGCCCAGGCCGAAGAGCGCCAGCGCCAGCGCGCCGCGCGCCGGGCTCGCCTGCGCCGCGGCGGC
>JBFYZW010000118.1:0-3755 GCA_041309305.1 Deltaproteobacteria bacterium
GACCTGCCGCTGCTCGGCGTCTGCGGCGGAATGCAACTCTTGAACGTCGCCTGCGGCGGCTCGCTGATCCAGGACCTCAGCTTGCGCGCGGGCACCAGCGAGCACGTCCAGCCGCACGACAAGCGCCGGCCGCACCACCCGGTCGCCGCCAGCGGTCGGCTCGTCGAGGTCACCGGCGCCGCCACGCTGCAGGTCAACAGCACCCACCACCAGGTGGTCGACCGGCTCGGCGACGGGCTCGCGGTCTGCGGCGTCGCCCCCGACGGCGTGATCGAGGCCTTCGCGGTCACCGGCCGGCGCTTCGCGCTGGGCGTGCAGTGGCACCCGGAGGCGCTCGACGATCCGGCGAGCCGGGCGATCTATGGCGCGCTGGTCGCCGCGACCCGACGGTGAGCGTCGCGGGCCGCGCCGCCGGTCATGATTCGTCGGCCCAGACGACCACCCGGTCGCCACGACGGGCGCGGGCGCGGGTGAGGCAGAGGTTGACGGCGTGGAACAGCTGGCTCGCCTGGGTGATCGACGGGTCGGGGTAGGTCGCGGCGCCGAGGGCGAACGGGGCGGCGCCGTGCTCGAGGCGGTGCAGCGCCGCGAGCATCTGCGCGGCGAGCGCGCGGCTCTCTTCGGCGTCGACGCCGGGCAGCACCACGACCAGCTCGTCGGCACCGACGCGGAACAACCGGGCCGCGGCGTGGCAGGCGGCGAGCAGCGCGGCGACCTGCTGCAGGCGCCGGGCGTCCTGCTCGGCGGCGCCAGCCCCGCCCTGGCCGTGAGCGAGGTCGGCGACGGCGATGCAGGTCAATGGTCGGGCGCCGGCGGCGGCGAAGCGCAGCTCGCCGTCGAGCGCCTCGAACAGCTGACTGCAGCTACCGACCCCGGTGTCGGCGTCGGTGGTGCGCGCCTGCCACAGCGCGCTCTCGGCCTCGCCGAGCCGCCGCTCGAGCTCGAGCACGGTGAGGGCGCGCTCGATCCGGCGGCGCAGGTCGGCGACACGGAATGGCTTCTCGACGAAGTCGAACGCGCCGAGCTCGAGGCCGCGCAGCTTGTCGGCCGGCGCGGTGCTCGAGGTGACGATGATCACCGCCGGCGGCGCCGGCGGCGGCTCGGCGCCGAGCGCCTCGAGCACGCCGAAGCCGTCGACGCCGGGCATGTTGAGGTCGAGCAGGACGAGCTCGAACGGCGCGGCGCGCAGCCTGGCGAGCGCCGCCCGACCGTCGGCGGCGGCGTCGGTGACGTGGCCGAGGCCGACGACGACCTCGGCGAGCACCCGCCGGACGTCCGGCTCGTCATCGACCAACAGCACCCGAGCCACGCGTTCTCCTCCGCTATGAATCGGGCGTGTAGTTCTCGAACCGGGTGTACTCGTTGAAGAACTTGAGCCGCACCGTGTCGGTCGGCCCGTTGCGTTGCTTGCCGACGATGATCTCGGCGATCCCCTTCGCCTCGGTGTCGGGGTTGTAGTACTCATCGCGGTAGACGAAGCCGATGACGTCGGCGTCCTGCTCGATGGCGCCCGACTCGCGCAGGTCGCTGAGCATCGGCCGCTTGTCGGTGCGCTGCTCGAGCGAGCGGTTCAGCTGGCTGAGGGCGATGACCGGGATGGTCAGCTCCTTGGCCAGCGCCTTCAGGCCGCGGGAGATCTCCGAGATCTCCCGCTCACGCCCCTCGGCGCTCGACCGGCCGCGCATCAGCTGCAGGTAGTCGACCACGACCATCGCCAGGCCCTTCTCGGCCTGCAGCCGCCGGGCCTTGGCCCGCATCTCGAGCACCGACAGCGCGCCGGAGTCGTCGATGTACAGCGGCGCCTCGGCTAGCGCCCCGGCGGCGCGAGCCAGCTTCGGCCAATCGGAGTCCTTGAGGAAACCGCCACGCAGCCGGTGGCTGTCGATGCGCGCCTCGGAGCAGAGCATGCGCATCACCAGCTGGATGGTCGACATCTCGAGCGAGAAGACCGCCACCGGGATCTTGTGCCGGATGGCGGCGTTCAGCGCGACGTTGAGCGCGAAGGCGGTCTTACCCATCGACGGCCGGCCGGCGACGATGATCAGGTCGCCGCCCTGAAAGCCCGAGGTCAGCCGATCGAGGTCGACGAAGCCGGTCGAGACGCCGGTGACCGCCTCCTTGCGCTCGTAGAGCTTCTCGATCCGCTTGAAGGCGTCCTTGACCGCGTCCTTGAGCGGCACGAAGGTGCGGTGCTCGCGGTCGCGGGTGATCTCGAAGATCTTCGCCTCGGCCTCGTCGAGCAGGAGGTCGATCTCCGCCCCGGACTCGTAGCCGGCGCCGGCGATGGTGGTCGCCGCCTGGATCAAACGCCGGGTCAGCGCCCGGTTGCGCACGATGTTGGCGTAGTGCCGGGCGTTGGCCGCGGTCGGCACCGACTCGGTTAGCGCCGCCACCGCCGGCGCGCCACCGACCGCGTCGAGCTTGCCGGCGGCGCGCAGCTCGGCGGTGACGGTAACCTCGTCGACCGGCTCGGAGCGCTCGAAGAGCCGCAGCACCGCCTCGAAGATCGTCGCGTGCGCCGGACGATAGAAGTCCTCGGATTTGAGGAATTCGATCGTCTCGAGCAAGGCGCTGCGGTCGAGCAGCATCGCGCCGAGCACACTGCGCTCGGCGTCGACGTCTTGAGGCGGCAGCCGCCCGTGGCGGGCCACCGGGGGCTCGGCGACCATGCGGCAGTCTCCCTCGCTCCGGCCGCCGCCGGCAAGGGGGGTGGAGGCGAGGCGCTACTCGGCGACGACCCAGACCTTGACTTCGACCGTGACGTCGTTGCGCAGCTTGACCGGCACCGGGTAGACGCCGAGCGCCTTGAGCGGCTCGGCGAGCTGCACGGCGCGGCGATCGACGGTGATGCCCTCGTCGGCCAGCGCCTTGGCAATGTCGGCGCCGTTGACCGAGCCGAACAGCTTGTCCTGCTCGCCGACCTTGCGGGCGATGGTCACCGAGGTCCCGCCGAGGCGGGCGGCGATCGCTTCGGCCTCGCGCTTGGCCTTGGCCAGGTGGACCTGCGCCACCCGCTTCTCGTGCTCGAGCCGCCGCTTGTTCTTCACCGAGGCGATGATCGCCTTCTTGCGCGGGAGCAAGAAGTTGCGCGCGTAGCCGTCCTTGACGCTGACCAGCTCACCGATCGCGCCGAGGTTCGGGACGTCCTGAATCAGAATGACTTCCATGGCCTGCTCCTCACGCCCCGGAGACGGTGAAGGGGATGAGCGCCAAAGCCCGGGCGCGCTTGAGCGCCAGGGCCATCTCGCGCTGGTGGCGGGCGCAGTTGCCCGAGATCCGCCGCGGCACGATCTTACCCCGCTCGCTGATGTAGTACTTCAACGCCGCCGCGTCGCGGTAGTCGATCTTCGCGTCCTTCTCGCTGCAGAAACGACACGCCTTGCGCCGGCGGAAGCCGCGGAAGCCGCGGCCGCGGTCGTCGTCCCGATCGCCGCGGTCGCCGCGATCGAACCTGTCACCCCGGTCGTTGTCCCAACGTCGATCCATATCGCCGCTCATCACCGCTCCTCCTTCTCGCTGCTGGCCGGCTCGTCACCCTCGTCCGCGCGGCCGGCGCGCTCGTCGTCGTGGCTGTGGTCGTGACCGTGGTCGTGACCGTGGTCGTGACCGTGATCGTGGCCGTGCTCACCGTCGCCCGCGCGCTCGTCGCCACCAGCGGCGGCAGCGGCAGCGCGTTGCTCCTCGGCGGCCTCGGCTTGGGCCTCGAGGTCGTACTGCGGCGCGACGTAGGCCTTCTCCTCGCGCGTCCCCGGGTC
>JBFYZW010000119.1:0-8579 GCA_041309305.1 Deltaproteobacteria bacterium
AGCGTCTCGCCGCCGGCGCGCCGCTCGCCCCGCCCGGCTCCGCGGTCGCCGCCGAGCTGACCCGCGGCTACAGCGCCCCCGAGGCCGCGCAGGTGGTCAGTGACTTCCTCGCCCGGGTCGACACCCGCCTGACCGCCGCGCTCGCCCGGGTGCGCGAGCTGTGCGACGCCGCCCCCACCACCTCGCCCTTCGCCGAGCGCGCCCTGCGCGCCGAGGTGCGCGCCGCCGCCAAGGAGCTACGCGCCGCGCAGGAGATGTTCGCCGTCGCCGACGTGCTGCTCGCCCAGCTCTTCCCCGACCCGGCCACCGCCCCGGCCGGCGCCTGCGTCGATCTGATCGAGGAGGGCGCGCTCAGCCCGGCGCAGCAGGCCGAGCTGGTCGCCCGCCACATCACGCTGGCGATGAGCTACGGCGCGTTCGACTGGGTGATCACCGCGGCCGAGGCGAAGGATGCGTGGGAGAAGCTGAACGAGCTGCCCGACGAGGCGCGGCGGATGTGCCTCGAGCGGCTGAGCGAGAAGACGAGGCGGCGGTTGGCGGAGCGGGTGGGCATCGATGTCGGGGGTGTGGGGGCAGGTTCTTCGTAGGTGAGATCGGCGAGGTTCGAGAAGGCGCCGCGCATGGGTGAGCCTCCGCTCCGGGAAGGGGGCGCGCCGACGCGGGTCCTCTCGCCGGGCCCGTCGCATGGATGCGGTGGGTGGTCGCGGCCGCCTATCGTGTTTCTGCTGACGATGGGGCTCGTCACGCCTGGTTGTTCGACCGACGAGGTCTTCGTCGATCTCGGCATGGCGCACGGCAATCGCCGGGTCGTGGTGTCTCCGCTCGCCCGGATCGACGGCGCAGACCAGGCTGACGCGCGTCACTTTGTCTCCGGGTGGTCGGAGATCGAGCTCGGGGAGGACGACCGCTGGCGATGGGCTCTCGGCCAAGAGGCGGTCGTCAGCTTGGAGGTGAGCCGTCTGCACGATCGACCCGAGCTCGTACTCGACCTCAAACAGGTTGCTCCACAGCAGGCGATCGCCGTGCTCGTCAACGGGGCGCCAGCTGGTGCGATCACGCCACACATCGCCGATGGGACGCGGACGAATGTCCATGTGCTGCAGCTGGCTCCTGAGCTCCTGCGGTTGGGCCCGAACCTGATCGCGTTTCGTTTCGCGTCCCGCGCGATACCGCCCGGAGGCGACAATCGAGCCCTGGCGGCCGCGTTTCGCTGGATCGAGCTTCGCGCTGATGGTCAGGAGCTGCTCGTCGAGGCCGGCGACCACGCGCCTGAGCGCGTGGCGCACGGGTTCCTCCGCGCCGAGGTCTCTTGGTTCGTCTTCCTGCCCGACGATGCGCGGCTAGACTTTGGGATCCGGCCCCGAAATGGAGCTGGGCAGGTCAAGGTGG
This sequence comes from Deltaproteobacteria bacterium, assembly GCA_041309305.1. Classification (GTDB taxonomy): domain Bacteria; phylum Myxococcota; class XYA12-FULL-58-9; order XYA12-FULL-58-9; family XYA12-FULL-58-9; genus JBFYZW01. The sequence goes on from JBFYZW010000119.1 coordinate 1,390, forward strand.
TGGTGGCCGCGGACGGCGCGCCGGAGAGAGTCTGGGAGATCGGGGGGAGCCGCGCAGCCGGTGGCTACCGTCGAGGGCGCCACCGCTTGGATCTGTCTGACGTGGGCGGTCGCTACGCCACGGTTCGTTTTGTCGTCGAGGCGGGTGAGCGGCCCCGCCAGGTGGTGAGGTTGATCCGACCACACATCATCAGCCGGAGCGGCGATGATCGACTGGACGTCCTGCTCATCACCCTGGATGCACTGCGCTACGACCGTCTCGGCCTTTCAGGCTACCCGCACCCGACCTCACCGAATATCGACGCGCTGGCGCAGGAGTCGATCGTCTTCCGCGCCGCGATCGCGCCGTCGTCGTGGACCCTGCCGTCATTGGTCAGCATGATGACCGGTCGGCACGCCGGTCAGCTGGATTTCCTTCCCTTGGGGTTGCGCAGCGACTCGTCCGGAGCGCGAACGCTGGCGGAGATCTTCTCCGCCAACGGGTATCATACCGTCGGTGTGACCTCGCATTGGTTCTCCTCGAACCGATTCGGGTTCGGCCGCGGCTTCGATGTGTTCGACGATCATGGGGCGGCCCAACCGCCGTTCTTCCGCGACTCCGATGCGGTGGTGGAGAAGATCCACGAACGGTGGCGTGACGCCCCCGCTGGTCAACCTCGCTTGACCTGGGTTCACATCTTCGAGCCGCATTGGCCCTATACTCCACCGGTTGAGCACTTCGCCGCGGCGCGTCCGGACCTCGTCGAGGCGTACCGCACCGGTGGGGCGGGGCGCGAGTGGCTCGAGCTGCCGGTCCGTGAGCAGATGCAGTATTGGCCGCATGCTCGCCCGCGCAAGGAGTTGCCTGCCGAGTGGGCCGCCTTGGGTGCCGCGGCCTACGACGCGAACATCCGGCGCGCAGATCTGGCCGTGGGGAGGATCCTCCACCTGGCGGCGCACCACTTCAACCCAGGCCGACTCGTCACCGTGCTGACCTCCGATCACGGCGAGTCGCTGGGCGAGGGAGGTTGGTATTTCACTCACGGTCAACACCTTCATCAGGAGCTGCTCCACGTCCCTCTGCTCGTGCGATTGCCCGGGCAAACCCGTGGCCGATCGCGAGACGTCCCGGTCGCCGTCGGCGGCCTCACGCCGACGGTTGTCGAGTTGGCCGGGGTGGCGGAGGGGCCGTTCTCGGCCCTCTGGTCGATCAATGGGTTCTTCGACCAGACCGACCGCGACGAGATCGTCTCCGAGCTGTTCAACGCCAACGACATTCATCTGCTGCCGGCCGGTGACCAGCTCCAGTACTCGGTGATCGCCGACGGGCTGCAGACGATCCTTTTCCCTCGCCGCGCCCGCGCGATCGTTGAGGTTCGTCGCTTGTCCTCAGCCGAGCGGCCGGCGTTGTCGGAGGCCGAGGTCAGCGCCCGTCGATGGGCGGCCGTGGAGCGGATCCGTGCCCTCCGGCTGACCACAGAAGGACTGGGGCAATCCGGGCTTGTTCAGGCCCTCTCTGATGAAGACGAGGAGGCGTTGCGCGCCCTGGGGTATCTGCGCTGAACGGACGGTCACGACGCCCGATCGCCACGAGCGGCTTCACCCGGGGGAGAACCACAATCGGGGTGTGCGCGAATCGCGCACACCCGTCTAATCGTGCGCCACGCCGCGGCGGGCGACCTGGTGCCCGGCGTCGAGGAGCGTGCGCTCCTGGCGGGCCAATTCGAGGTCGGCCTGGACCATCATCTCGACCAGCTGGTCGAAGGTCGTGCGTGGGGACCACCCGAGCGCCCGGCGCGCCTTGGTTGCGTCGCCCTGCAGCGCGTCGACCTCGGTCGGTCGCAGGTAGCGCTGATCGAGCTCGACGTGCTCCCGCCAGTCGAGGTCGAGCGAGGCGAAGACCCGCTCGACGAACGCGCGCACCGAGTGGGCCTCGCCGGTGGCGACGACGAAGTCGTCGGGTTTCTCCTGCTGCAACATGAGCCACATCGCCTCGACGTAGTCGCCGGCGAAGCCCCAGTCCCGCTTTGCCTCCAGGTTACCGAGGAAGAGCTTCTGCTGCAGGCCGAGCTTGATGCGCGTCGCGGCGCGGGTGATCTTCCGGGTGACGAAGGTCTCGCCGCGTCGCGGTGATTCATGGTTGAAGAGGATGCCATTGGCAACGAACAGGTCGTAGGCTTCACGGAGGTTGACGGCGTACCAATGTGCGGCGACCTTGCTCACGGCATAGGGGCTGCGCGGATAGAACGGCGTGCGCTCGTTCTGCGGCGGGGGTGAGGCGCCGAACATCTCCGAGGAGCCAGCCTGGTAGATGCGGATCGCGCGCCCCGTCTCGGCGACCGACTCGCGCACGGCTTCGAAGAGGCGCAGCGCGCCGATGGCGTCGACGTCGGCGGTGTACCCTGGTTGGTCGAACGAAACGCGCACGTGCGATTGTGCCCCGAGGTTGTACACCTCGTCGGGTTGGAGTCTGCCGATCAGCTTGCGCAGGCTGGTCCCGTCTCCCAGGTCGCCGTAGTGCAAGAACAGCCGTGCGCCGGTGTCGTGGGGATCGCGGTAGAGGTGGTCGACCCGGTCGGTGTTGAAGGTCGAGGACCGGCGGATGATGCCGTGGACCTCGTAGCCTTTGGCCAATAGCAGCTCACTCAAGTAGGAGCCGTCCTGGCCGGTGATGCCGGTGATCAGGGCCTTCTTCATCGTGCTGTCCTCGAGCTGTCTGTGCCGTTCTTCGCTGAGCGATACCCACCGGTGGTCGGACGCATCGCGTCGACGACCCTGCCTGGTTCAGGGGCCGTGCTGGAGCGTCTCCAGCTCGGCCTCCACCATCATCTTGATCAGGTCGGAGAACCTCGTCTCGGGCTTCCACCCGAGACGTTCTCTCGCGCGCGTGGGATCGGCCACGAGGTTGGTGTGGTCCAAGGGGCGCACCAGACTCGGATCGATCTCGGTGAACGCCTGCCAATCGAGGTCGAGGTGACCGAAGGCGATCTCAGCGCACTCCTGCACGGAGTGCAGCTGGCCGGTGCCGATGACGAAGTCGTCGGCCTGCTTGGCCTCGAGCATGCGATTCATCGCCTCGACGTAGTCACCGGCGTATCCCCAGTCTCGGCGAGCGCGCACGTCGCCGAGGCGCAGCTGGTTGGTCCTGCCCAACTTGATCGCCGCCGCCGCCGCCGCGATCTTGCGCGTGACGAAGTTCCCGGCCCGCTGCGGCGATTCGTGGTTGAACAGGATGGCCGAGCAGGCGAAGAGGCCGTAGCGGGCCCGGTACATCCCCACCGCGTGGTGCGCGACGACCTTCGCGACCGCGTAGGGGTTGGTCGGGCACAGGGGGGTCTCCTCGTTCTGGGGAGCGCTCCGGGGATCGCCGAACATCTCGGACGAGCTCGCCTGGAGGAAGCGCGCCTCGGGCCGGTGGTGACGGATCCACTCCAGGATGCGGATGACTGCCAGCCCGTTGACCTCCATCGTCTTGATCGGGTCCTCCCACGAGTGGGGGATGAAGGAGACGCCGCCGAGGTTGATAATCTCGTCCGGGCGGGCCTCCTCGAGGACGGTCTGGATCGACTCGAAGACGCGCAGGTCGACGGTGTGCAGGCTCCAACTCTCTTGCCAGTGCGGCCAATCGCGGATGCGGCCGAAGCTGCGATCGGCCAGGAACAAGCGATATCCCTTGTCCTGGAGCAGCCTCGTCAAGTGGTATCCGTCTTGACCGGCTGCGCCGATGATCAATGCGATGCGGCCCATGGGGCGCGTGTACGGGAAGTGCGGCGTTGAATCAAGGCCGCCTGGTCACCGGGGCCTTCCGCTCGAAGTCCGCCGCCCCGCGCGGACGGGGCCGCCGCCCTTTGCTGTCGCCGGATCGATGCGCTAAATGGAGCCTGCGATGAGCCGTTCGCGGTCAAGGCTTCCCCAGGGCAAGAGCAGCCGCACCGTGACGAGCCCATCTCGACGTGAGATTTGAGCGTGGGTCATTTGCGCAGCATCTGGGCGTATCGGGGGTTCATCCTCGGCAGCGCTAAGCGCGAGTTCCAGGTCCGTTACCGGAACTCGCTGCTCGGTGCGGCGTGGACCGTGTTGAACCCGTTGGCCATGATCCTGGTCTACACCTTGATCTTCTCGCAGGTCATGCGGGCACGGCTCCCGGCCGCCGGCGGGCAGTTCGCCTACAGCATCTACCTGTGCGCCGGGATCCTGACCTGGAGCCTGTTCGCGGAGATCGTCGGGCGGGCGCAGAACGTCTTCCTGGAGCACGCCAACCTGCTCAAGAAGCTCAACTTCCCGCGCAGCTGTCTGCCGGTCCTGGTCGTGGTCAACGCGTCGATCAACTTCGCCATCGCCTTCGGCCTGTTCACCGTCTTTTTGGTCGTCACCGGGAACTTCCCCGGCTGGTGCTACTTTGCCGTCGTGCCGGTGCTCCTGCTCCAGATCGCCTTCGCCATCGGCCTGGGGGTAGCGCTCGGCACCCTGAACGTCTTCTTTCGTGATGTCGGGCAGTTCTTCACCATCGTGCTGCAGTTCTGGTTCTGGCTGACGCCGATCGTCTACAGCCCGAGCATCCTCCCCGAGGCGATCCGGCCGTGGGTCGATCTGAACCCGATGGCCAGGCTGACCGCGGCGCACCAGGACATTCTGTTGGCCGGTACGCTGCCTGATTGGCTCAGCCTCTGGCCGGTCGCCGTCTTGGACCTCGTGCTCCTCGCGGCCGGCTTCCTGCTCTTTCGGCGGCACTCGGGTGCGCTCGTGGATGAGCTGTGACCAGCAGCGTGACGCTCGCCAACGTCGGCAAGGTCTATCGGATGTACGCCACCCGTTGGGCGCGGCTCGCCGAGTGGTTGGTGCCCTTCGGGAAGCCCCGGCACGAACCCAAGTGGGTGCTCCGCGGCGTCGATTGCACCATCGCCGCGGGCGAGGCGGTTGGCATCGTCGGGGTGAACGGGGCAGGAAAGAGCACCCTGCTGAAGATCATCGCCGGGACGACACAGCCGAGCGAGGGTGTGGCCCGGGTCGAAGGCCGCGTCGCCGCGCTGTTGGAGCTGGGGATCGGCTTCCACCCCGAGTTCACCGGACGGCAGAACGTGTTGATGGCCGGCCAGCTGCTCGGCCTGTCGACCGACACCGTGAGAGCCGCGATGCCTGCGATCGAGCAGTTCGCCGACATCGGGGACTACGTCGACCAGCCGGTGCGAATCTACTCGAGCGGCATGCAGATGCGCCTGGCCTTCAGCGTGGCGACGGCTGTTCAACCCGATGTGCTGATCGTCGACGAGGCGCTGGCCGTGGGCGACGCCGCCTTCCAACGCAAGTGCTTCCGCCGGATCGAGGAGTTCCGTGCCGGAGGGACGACGCTGCTCTTCGTCAGTCACGACACTGAGAGCGTCAAGAAGCTGTGCGATCGGGCGATCTACCTCCACCAGGGCACGGTCGCCGCCCTTGGCCCGGCGAAGAGCGTCTGCGATCTCTATGAACGCTCGATCTTCGGCGGTGGAGCCGTCTCCGGGGCGGCGGCCGCGGCGACACCTGCAGCGCCGGCGCTCGATCCGAGCTTGAGCGCCGACTGCGAGGTCAGCTACGGCGACCAACGGGCCACGATCGAGGCCATCTGGCTCGAGGATGAGCGCGGCAACAGCGCGAACCTGTTCGGCAGCCAGGACACGATCGCGGTCCGTTATCGAGTGCGGTTTAACGCGGCGGTCAGCGGCGTCGTGTTCGCCTTCCTGATCAAGACCCGGGAGGGGATCGCGGTCTTCGGTACGGACAGCGCCGCGTTGCCGGGCAGGAGTCAGCACGACTTCGCGGCCGCGGAGGTCGTCGAGGTGCGGTTTGCGATGAAGAACAATTTCGCACCAGGAACGTATTACGTGAACTGCGGCGTGCGCGACGACAGCGGAGAGACCCCGGTCTTCCCACATCGCCGCGTCGACGCCTTGGTGTTCCGGGTTAGATCCGATCCTGCCACCGCCGCGAAGGTCGGCCTGGTCAACTCACCCACCGTCTTCGAGATCCAACCATGCACGACATCGAGCCCCAGCGCGCCGAGGTGAGCGCGCCGGTCTTCATCCATTCGTTGTTCCGGGCGGGCAGCACCTACCTGTTCAACGTCTTTCGCCGCTCGCAGGGGGGATACTGGTGCTACCAGGAGCCGCTGCACGAGATGGCCTTCTTCGTGCGGGACCGCCCCGAGGAGCTCCGCCTGTTCAGCGGTGACCGGGTGCGCCACCTCAGGCACCCGGAGATGTCGGCGTCGCACTTCGAGGAGCTGTATCAGGTCGCGGGGCAGTGTTTGCCACACCTGCGCAGTGAGTCGATCTACGCCGCCTACTTCGGACACGGGGACCCCGGCGTCACCTACCTGAAGGCGTTGATCGACGCCGCCCGGGGCAGAACGGTCATCCAGGAGTGCCGCACCTCAGGGCGGATCGGCCTGATCAAGCGCGAGGTCGGCGGCGTGCACGCCTACCTGTGGCGCAATCCCTGGGACCAATGGTGGTCCTATCGCGTGACCGATTACTTCCCGATCACCAGCCAGCTGTTCATCGACGGTGCGCACCCGCCGGACGTCGTGGCGCGCTTGCGCGCGGAGATCGACTTCGAACCGTGTGACTGCGCCTCTCTCGCAGAGCAGTTCGCCTGGTTCCGCGCCCGGCCGCTGCCCCCGGACCAGGACTACCAGCTCTTCTATCTCTTGTGGTGCCTGGCGCTCGCGGAGGGGCTGGCGAGCGCAGATCTGTTGGTCAACATCGATCGCCTGAGTGACGACCAAGACTACCGGCGTCAGACCGTCGAGTCGTTCGCCGCGCGCGGCGTCGCGAGCATTGGCTTCGACGACTGCGCGACGCCGCAGGCACGCTACGCGCGTGACGACGAGCGGTTCTTCGCCCCCATAGAGGATCGGGTGCACGGCCTGTTGTTGGTCGCCGGCATGTCCCAGGCCGAGGTCGACCGGCTGCAGCAGCTCCGGCGGGATCACCAGCCACAGGTGTTGCTCGTCGGCGAGCGCGATCTGCCGCAGACCGATCTGCTGCGCGACGGCGAGCGGGCGAGAGGGCTGGTGCGGCGCGGCGAGCAGGACGCGGCGCGTCTGGCCCGCGAGCTGCTCGGCGCCCGCCGAGCCGAGGAGGTGGCGCGCAGCCAGGTCGCCGAGCTCACCGCCGCGACCCAACAGCAGTTGCGAGCCGCCGAGGAGCGGGCGAGTCACGCCGAGGCGGCGGC
>JBFYZW010000120.1:0-13899 GCA_041309305.1 Deltaproteobacteria bacterium
ATCCGTCGACCGGATGCAAGGCGCGCGAGCTCATCTATCAGATCAGCGAGGCCGGCGAGCGGGGCGCCGAGCTGACCCGGCAGCTGCTCGCGGTCGCCCGGCGCCAGGTGACCGAGCCGCGGGTGGTCGACCTGGTCACCGTCGGCCGGACGCTCGAGCCGCTGCTCCGTCGGTTGATCCGCGAGGACGTCGCGCTGCGCTTCGCCCTCGGCGAGCGCGAGCTGCCGATCCGCATCGACCCGGCTCAGCTCGAGCAGGTGCTGGTCAACCTGGCGGTCAACGCCGCCGACGCGATGCCCGAGGGCGGCGAGCTGACCGTCGAGGCGACCGAGCTGACGTTGGACGAGCCCTACGTTGCCGAGCACGCCGGCGTCGAGCCCGGGCCGCACGTGCTGCTCTCGGTCAGCGACACCGGCGTCGGCATGGACGCGGTCACGGTGCAGCGGGTCTTCGAGCCGTTCTACTCGACCAAGGGCAGCCAGCACTCGGGACTGGGCCTCGCCACCGTGCACGGGATCGTCAAGCAGGCCGGCGGGCACATCTACGTCTACAGTGAGCCCGGGCGGGGGACGACGATCAAGGTCTACCTGCCACGGGCCAGCGGCGCGCCGCTGGCCGTGGCCCCGGCGAAGGCCCCGCCACCGCTGCCCGAGGGGCTCACCGTGCTGGTGATCGACGACGAGCCGCTGGTGCGCCACACCACCTCGTTGATCCTCGAGACCTTCGGCTGCCGTGTGCTCGCCGCCGAGGGCGGCGAGGAGGCGCTGGCTCGCGCCGCCGAGCACAACGGGCCGATCGATCTGCTGATCACCGACGTGGTGATGCCGGGGATGAGCGGGCGGGAGATCGCCGCGGCGCTGCGCCGCGACCGGCCGGAGCTGCGCGTGCTCTACGTCTCCGGCTATGCCGAGAACGCCATCGTCCACCACGGCGAGCTCGACGTCGGCCTGAGCTTCTTGGCCAAGCCGTTCATGCCCGCGGCGCTGCTCGACAAGATCCAGGCGATGCTGCACGGGCCGGTGGGTGGCTGCTGAGCGGCGGCCGCGTGGACAATCCGACCGCGCTGTGGAACAACCTGTCGTACGGCCGCGGCCGCAGGCGGCTCGAAGGGGGCGCGCATGTCCGCTATCTCCGGTCTGGCGGTGCGTCTGGGCGCCGGGGTGTCGCTGGTGCTCGCGGCCTGCAGCCCGAGCGGCTGCGACGAGCGCAAGCCCGGCCGGCCACCGGTGGTGCCCGATACCCGGCCCTGCTCGGTGGAGGTGCCGCACGGCGTCTGTCCGCCGACGGCGAGCGGCGGCGAGGCGGTCTGCGTCGACGGCCTGTGCCGCCCGGTCGCCGAGCTCGTGCCCTGCGCTCCAGCCCAGCCGTTCGGCTACTGCCCCGACGGGTTGTTCTGTGTCGAGGGGGTCTGCCTGGCCGGCAGCGACGAGAACCTCTGCTCCGCGAGTCAGCCGCACGGCGCTTGCCCCTACGGAGCGTGGTGCGTCGACGGGCTCTGCTATCCGATCGAGGTCGACGAGTGGTGCAGCGCCGCCAGGCCCGACGGGCTGTGCCCGGCCGGTGAGGTCTGCGACGCCGGCGCCTGCCGGCCGATCACGGCCGAGGAGCGCTGCAGCCCGGAGCACCCGGCGGGCCTGTGTGACGCGTGGTCCACCTGCGTCGACGGCGTCTGCACCGAGCCGGCGCCGCCGGACGCCTGCAGCGTCGAGCGGCCGGCCGGGCGCTGCCCGCTCGGCGAGGTGTGCGTCGAGGGCACCTGCGTGCCGCTCGAGGAGGATGACCGCTGCTCGCCGGCGCTGCCCGACGGGCGCTGCCCGCCGGGCTTCTACTGCGCCGCCGGGGCGTGCGCGGTGCTCGATGGGCCGGACGGGCCGTGCGCCCCGGCCAACCTCGAGGGCTACTGCCCCGGCGAGGAGGTCTGCGTCGCCGGCGTCTGTCGGCCCGCGAGCGAGGTGCCGGCGTGCAGCGCCTCGAGGCCGCTCGGCTCCTGCCCGGCCGGCTTCGCCTGCGTCGCCGGGGTGTGCGAGCCGATCACCGCCGAGCTCGCCTGCTCGACCGACAACCCCGCGGGCCTCTGCCCGTCCGGCTCGCTCTGCGTCGCCGGCGTTTGCTGGCCGGTGCGCGACGGCGAGTGGTGCAGCGTCCACAATCCGGCCGGCGTCTGCCCGGCCGGGCAGTTCTGCAACGGTGGGCTGTGCGAGGAGATCCGCTCCGGCGACCATTGCAGCCCGACCAACCCGCACGGCCAGTGTGACGCGTGGGAGCAGTGCCTCGGCGGCGCCTGCATCCCGGTCCCGCCCGACGACGCCTGCTCGCCGTCCCGGCCGGCGGGGCGCTGCCCGGTCGGGGAGTTGTGCGTCGAGGGCGAATGCCGGCCGGCGGACGAGGTCGCGGCGTGCAGCCAGCTGGCGCCCGACGGCGTCTGCGCGGCCGACTTCGTCTGCGACGACGGCTGGTGCGTGCCGCGCGCCGGGGCGGACGCGCCGTGCCGGCCCGACAACGGGGCGGGCTTCTGCGCCGAGCACCTGGCCTGCGTCAACGGCGTCTGCGCGCAGATCACGCCCGACAACGCCTGCTCGCCCTACAACCCGGGGGGGCTGTGCCCGTCCGGTCTGTCCTGCCATCCGATCACCCACCGGTGTACGCCGATCGATGACAGCTCGGCCTGCAGCCCGCAGCGGGCCGACGGCCTGTGCGCCGGCTGGCTCGCGCGCTGCGTCGACGGGGTGTGCGTCGAGGTCGTCTGTGACGAGGAGCACCCTGAGGGGCTGTGCCCCAACGGCCTGGTCTGCCGGGCCGGCGAGTGCCTCTTCCCGCCCTGCGGGCCGGCGGTGCCCTACTCGGGGATCTGCCCGCCCGGCTACGTCTGCGCCGGCGGCGTCTGTCGCTCGCTGGTCGAGAGCGCCTGCAGCCCCGAGCACCCGCAGGCGCCGTGCGGCGATCCGGCCCAGCGCTGCGACGACCGGCCCGGCTCACCGACCTTCGGCGCCTGCGTCGCCGTGTGCAGCGCGACCGAGCCGAACGGCTACTGTGCCGCCGGCCGGGAGTGCCACGCCGGCCGTTGCTTCGCCCCCTGCGCCACCGGCGTCGTCTGCGCCTACTCGGGCGCCTGCTGCGCCGCCGACGAGGAGTGCCCCGACGCGCAGAGCTGCGTGCCGGCCTGCGCACCGCCGCGCGAGCGCTGCAACGGCGGCCAGATCTGCTGCCCGGAGGGCTGGGCTTGTGTCGATGACGCCGTCTGCGCGCCGCCGTGCGCCGAGGCGAGCCGCTGCGGGCTGTGGGGTGAGCTGTGCTGTGACGCCGCCCAGGTGTGCACCGCGGAGCAGCGCTGCGCGGCGGCCTGCGCCGACGCGCGCCAGCCGTGCGGCGCCGAGCGCGATCTCTGTTGCGCGCCTGGGGAGCGCTGCCTCTACGACGTCTGCGTCGCCGACACCGGCGCGTGCGCCGACTTCCGCGACTGCGAGTACGACGAGTACTGCGAGCCGACCCTCGGTGTCTGCCTGCCGGCGACGCAGCCCGGCGGCGAGAGCTGCCAGCACGCGCCGCCCGCCTCGCTGTTCGCGCCGGTGACCGAGTGGCGCTGGACCGGCGTCTACCCCGCCTGCGCGCCGTCGTTCGCCTGCGCCGGCGGCGCCTGCGCAACGCTGTGCGCTGCCGACGCCGACTGCGTCGGCTCCTGTGTCGATCACCGCTGCCAGTGCGTCACCGACCTCGATTGCCACGCCGGCGAGGCGTGTCGCGAGGGCGTCTGCGTCACGCCGGCGCGCGCCTGCGGCGCGCTTCACGAGAACGTCATGAGCATTCCGTCGGTCGCCGACTTGGACGGCGATGGCTCGCCCGAGCTGGTCTTCCGTGCCTACGCCGGCAGCGCGCTGGACCAGTCGATCCTGATCGTGCTCGACGGCCGCGACGGCGGCGACGGCACCGGCCCGGGCAGCCCGCCACGCGCCGTGCTCGCGCCGGCACTGTCTCCCGGCGTGCCCTGGCTGTTCGCCGCCGGTCACCAGGCGCTGGCCGACCTCGACGACGACCCGGCGTTCGAGATCGTCGCGGTGGCGGCCACCGGCCTGGCCGCGTTCAACGACCCGGCCGACGTCGATCCGGCCGACGGCGACGGCGCGCTGCTCTGGCACACCACCGCCTATCCGCTCGACCGCACGCTCGACGGTGGCGCGCCGACCGTCGTCGATCTCGACGGCGACGGGCAGGTCGAGATCCTCGTCGGCGCCGTGGTGCTCGACGGCCCGAGCGGCGCGATCCTCACCCGCCCGGCCGGCGCGGCGGCGCTCGAGGGGGGCGGCAGCCGCTTCGGCGGCGGCTGGATCAGCGTCGCCGCCGACCTCGACGGCGACGGTCGGCCGGAGGTGATCACCGGCAACCGCGCGTGGACGGTGACCCGCGCCGGCGCGACCTGGAGCATGACGCCGCTGTGGCAGAGCGTGACCGGCGTGGCGCGGCCGCCGGACTACACGACCAGCGTCGACATCCCGCACGGCTTCGCGGCGGTCGGCAACTTCATCGTGCAGGCCCCGCACGACAGCCCCGAGGTGGTCAACGTCGCCGGCGGCAACCTCTATCTGCTCGACGGCCTGAGCGGCGCACTGCTCGCGGGGCCCATCCCGGTGCCGGCCGGCGCGGCGGGTGAGAACCACGGCGGGCCGCCGACCATCGCCGACTTCGACGGCGACGGCCGGCCCGAGATCGCCGCCGCCGGCAGCGGCTGCTTCTCGGTCTACGACCTCGACTGCCTGGCCGACTACGATCCGGCGCGGCGCGCCGCGGTCGCCGAGCTGCCGGGCTGCGGCTTGGCGGCGGCGGATCGCTGCGGTTCCTACCCGTCGATGGTCGGGGTGTTGTGGAACTACCCGGCCCAGGACTTCTCCTCGGCCTGCACCGGCTCGAGCGTCTTCGACTTCGACGGCGACGGCCGCGACGAGGTGCTCTACAACGACGAGTGCTTCTTCCGCGTCTTCGACGGCGGCAGCGGCGCGGTGCTGCTCGAGCGGCCGAACGCGTCGCGCACCAACACCGAGTACCCGCTGGTGGTCGACGCCGACGGCGACCGGATGAGCGAGATCGTGCTGATCGCCAACCACGACCAGGTGGTGCGCGACCACTGCCTGACCAACCACGACGACGACCCGCGTTACGCCGGCTACCCGCAGTACGACGACCTCGCCGGCGCGGGCGGCTACTGCGATCTCGGCGCCTTCCCCGAGCACGCGCGCGAGTGCACGCTCGGCGCCGCCGGCGTGACCGTGTTCGGCGACGCGTCGGACCGCTGGGTCAAGACCCGGCCGGTCTGGCACCAGCACGCCTATCACGTCACCGACATCACGCTGGACCGCGACACCGGGGTGGCCAGCATCCCGGCCGACGAGCCGCCGAGCTGGGAGGCGCACAACACCTACCGCAAGAACACGCGCGGTTTCGTGCCGCTCAACGCCGCCGACGTGCGGATCACCGCGGTGGCGCCGAGCTACCAGGGCTGTCCGGTGATCGAGCTCCACGCGCGGGTCGCCAACCTCGGCGCGCTCGGCGTCGAGGCCGGCCTGCCGGTCAGCTTCTGGGGCAGGTGGCAAGACCCGCCGGCCTATCTCGGCACGGCCCACACCGCCGGCGCGCTGCTCCCTGGAGCGGCGGAGTACGTCAGCCTCGCCTTCACGCCGCCGTCCGGCGCCGGCGCGCTCTTCGCCGTCGAGGTGGTCGCCGACGACGACGGCACGACCGGTGCGCTGCTCGAGTGCCGGGAGGAGAACAACGCCTTCGTCGCCGAGGGGCTCGGCTGCGCGGCGCTGCGGCCGCTCAGCCGCTGCGTCGTCGAGTGGCCCGCCGACGGCGACGCGGCGCCGCTGGGCAGCGCCACCTTCTCCGGCGCCTTCTCCTACGACCCGCGCGACCCGGGCGCGCCGCTGGCGCTCTACACCTGGGAGGTGGTCGACTACCCGGCCGGCGCCTGGCCGGGCGACTTCGCACCGCAGGGCAACGGCACGTCGCGCTACTCGATCTGGCTGCCGATCGCCGGCACCTACGTCGTCGAGCTCGCGGTCAGCGCCGCCGACGGCGTGACCAGCGCGCCGGGCCCGGAGGCGCGCTGCACGCTCGAGGCGCGGCCGCGCAGCGCGGTGCACGTGCAGCTGGTCTGGGACCAGCACGCCATCGATATGGATCTGCACGGCGTCTGGTGGAGCCGGCCCTTCGGAGACCGCCGCCTGTTCGGCGACGACGACTGCTACTACAACAACCCGCTGCCCGACTGGTTTGCCAGCTTCGCCGAGAACCCGCGGCTCGACATCGACGACACCTACGGCTACGGGCCGGAGAACCTCAACATCGACCTGCCGGCGCCGGGCGTCTACCGGTTGTACGTCAACTACGCTGGCAACCACTTCGACTACGGCGACCACCCGCCGACCGGGTCGACGCTGCGCGTCTACCTCGGCGGCGCGCTGGCGGGCGACTTCACCCGCGAGGTGCGCGCCCACGCCGACGTCTGGGCGGTGGCCGACGTGGTCTGGGAGAGCCCGACCAGCTATCATCTCGCGCCGCTGCCGGGCGACGACCCCTCAGATCCAACGGCGGTCGGCTACATCTGCTCGACCTACTTCGACTGGCAGACCGGTTGGTGGGCGACCACCTGTCCGACGAGCCCGTGAGCGCCTGGCGGCGGCGCGGCGCGGGTCAGTCGCAGGTGCTGACGGTCGCGCGCAGAAGGCCGCTGGTGTTCGGCGCGCTCGGCGTCTGGCCGCGCGTCTGCGCCCAGAGCCACTCCCACAGCCGCGGCTCATCGTAGGTCCAGGTCCAGGCGTCGTGCGAGTCGCGGTCCCAGTAGACGACGTAGGCTGTACCGCCGGCGTTGGTGATCGCGTTGATCCAGCCGCTGGTCTGCGAGCAGGCGACGGTGCCGTCGTGGCGGTTGTGGAAGGCCCAGACCGCCTTGCCGACCAGGCTCGGCGCGCCGGCGTAGGCGGTCGAGGCGCCGCACACCGGCGCGATCGCGGCGATCCGGTCGGCGTGGGCCGTCGCGTAGGCCCAGGTGCCGCCGCCACCCATGCTCAGCCCGGTGACGTAGAGGCGATCGAGGTCGGTGCGCAGGTTGGCCTGCAGGTAGGTGATGAAGGTGTCCAGCGTCGCCGAGCTCCACCAGACCGGCGACTGCGGCGAGACGACGATCGCCGGGAACGACGCGCCGGCGTTGATCAGCTTCGGCGGGCCGTGCACGGTCACGTCACCCAGCTCGGTGGTGCCGTTCCCCTGCTCGCCGAGGCCGTGGAGGAAGAGCAAGAGCGGGAACGCGGCCGCCGGGTCATGGAAGTAGGCGGGGGGCAGGTAGAGGTAGTAGCCGTAGACCGCGGGCTCGGTGAAGCCCGGGGCCGGCGAGCCGAGCTCGACGCGTAGGTGGCGCGCCAGGGTGCGGCCGGTCAGGTGACTGGCGGAGGTGGCCAGGCCGCCGCTGGTCAGCTCGTGCACGACGTAGACGTGGTAGGGCGTGTCCGGCTGCAGCCCGGTGAGCAGGTAGCGCTGCTGCACCAGCGGCGCCGCCGCGGTGAACTGGCCGTTGGCGACCAGCCCGCCCGACAACGGCGCCTGCGCCGCAGCCCGCACCGCGGCGGGAGAGAGCGCGCCCTGGTCGGCGTCGTACAGCGCGACGAACACGACGCCAGCGGCCGGCAGCGCGCCGTGCACCGTCAGGCTGTCGATCCCCGGCCCGAGGCTCCAGTCGACCGGCCCCGGCACGGTCGGATCACCGCCCGCGTCGCCGTCAGCCGTCGGGTCATCACCTTGCAGCGCACCGTCGCCGTTGGTCGCCGGGTCACCGCTGTGCGCCGCGTCATCGCCGCCGTCCAGCGCGCCGGGGCCGCCGACCACGACGCCGGTGGTGCAGCCGAGGCACGCGACGAGGGTGAGCCCCCACGACCGAGGTCGAACGATCGGCGCGCATCGAGGCAGTTGCACAGCGGAGCTCCTTGCCCTGGCGGGCGTTGAACGACCGGCACACGATGCCGTTGGCACCGTCACGGCAACAGGTACTCGACCGCGACCCACACGACCCGGCCGTCCTGGGTCACCACGTTGTGGGGGAGGTCGGGGCCGGCCGGGTCCCCGTAGGTGGTGCCGAACAGGTTGTGCGCCGTGGCGCTGGCGCGCAACCCCGGGATCACGTCGTCGACTGTGATGGCGAGGTCGGCGAGCAGGTGCGGCGCCGCGCGGCGCGTCGCCGCGGCGGTCAGGCGGCCGCTCATCCCGCGTCCCATCAGCGCCAGCCAGACCTTCTCGTGCAACAACGGTACGAGCAGGCCGCCGATGACCTGGTGGCGTGGCGAGTTGGTCAGCTCGGTGTCGTCGGTCTGGTTCTGCGTCCGTTGCAGCGTGTAGCTGAGCTGGGTGCGCACCCCGAGCGCCCACTTGGCGTCCAGCTCGAGCTCGACGCCGCGGCCTTGCACGCGCGCGCTGTTCTCGAAGCGGAGGTTGTCGTTCTCGTCGACGGTCTGGAAGGCGATCAGGTCCTCGAGCAGGTACTGGTAGCCGGCCACGGTCCAGCGCAGGTTGTCGGCGATGTCGCCGGTGGCCACCAGCTCGAGCGTCGTGATCGTCTCGGGAGCGAGCGCCGGGTTGAACAGCTGCGCGCCGCCGTCGGCTGGCTCACCGTAGGTGTAGAAGCGCTCGTAGGCGTTGGGCGCGCGGAAGGCCCGGCCGAACAGCAGCTTGAGGTTCAGCTCCGGGCGGGGGTGGTAGATCACCGCGACGCGCGGGTTGAAGCGCCCGAACTGGTCGTCGAAGTCGCGGCTCGGGCTGGCCGACCAGACCCAGTCGTAGCGCGCACCGCCGTTGACGGTGACCTGGTCGAGGAAGGTCAGGTCGATCTGCAAAAACGCTCCGGCGAAGCGGCTCGTGTCCTCCGAGTCGACGTAGGTGTAGCGGCTCCCATCGCTGTAGCGGTCGGTGTTGCGCTGCGCGACCCGCCACAGGTCGCGGAAGTCGACGCCGAGCAGGATCCGCGTCTCGTCGGCCAGGCGCTTGCCGAGCTGCAGATCGACGCCCCACCAGTTGCCGTCGCCGTCGTCGCGGTTGAGCGTCAGGTCACCGGTGCCCTCGTAGTCGTACAGGTAGTCGCCCCCGTAGACGTAGCGGGCCGTGGTCAAGCGGGCCGTCAGCTCGAGCTCGCCGGGCAGCGTCGGAGTCCAGGCGAGCTGGGTGCCCATCCAGACGTCGGCCACGCGGGTCTGGTCGGTCGGGAACACCGAGCCGAACGGGCCGGTCGGCACGACCTTGTGTCTGGCCGAGTAGTAGGCGAGCCAGGCCAGGTCACGCCAGCGGGCGGTGGCCATCGCCTTGGCGTACTCCTCGCCGTCGGCATCCCGGGTCACGCCGTCGCCGGTCTCGGGTGCGTCGAGCGCGCTGAAGTAGAGGCGCTCGTGACCGTCGCGCTGGCCGAGCGTCCCGGAGACGGCCAGCTCGAGGCCGGAGTCCCAGTGATGTCCGACCCGCGCGAACAGGTGCTTGTCGCCCAGGCTCGAGACGTCGAGCCCGGCGCCGATGCCGTTCTGCTCACCGGACTTGGTGATCACGTTGATCACCCCGAAGAAGGCGCTGGTGCCGTAGACCGAGGAGCTCGGCCCACGGATGACCTCGATCCGCTCGATCTGCTCGAACGGGATCGGGAAGGAGCGCCCGGGGTCGGTCGAGTCGTACAGCGCGTCGTTCAGGCGCATGCCGTCGATCAGGACCAGGAGGCGGGTGTTGTAGTCGCCCGGCAACCCGAAGCCGCGCGTGCCGACGTACTGGTAGCTGCGGTCGTCGACGACGAAGAAGCCGCGCACGTAGCGCAGAGCCTGGCCGAGCGTGCGGACGCCGCGCACCGCCAGATCGCGAGCGGTCAGCACGGTGATCGAGGCCGGCGCCCGCGCCGGCTGCTGCTCGTAGCGCGAGGCGCCGATGACCGGCAGCTCGAGCAGCTCGGCGAGGGAGAGCTGCTCGAGGTTTTCGACCTCGCGCCAGGAGGCCGGCGGCGACGCCCTGGTCGCGCCGTCCGCGTCGGCCTCGCCCGCGCCGCACAGCCCGACCAGCATGACGAGCTCGATCATCGCTCACCTCCCGCCGGCGCCTGCCGCTCGGCAGTTCGATCCCGCCGGGCGACCCGGACGATGAACAGGCACAGCGCGACCAGCGCGCCCAGGCCGATGACCTCGCCGGCGTGCCCCTCGAGCAGGTGGTCGGGCAGGATGTGCACCGCGCTCTTGGCGGCCATGCCGCCGGTGACGTTCTTGATCACCGCGTTGGCGATGGCGTCGAAGACGCCGATGATCGCCCCGCCGGCGACCAGCCCCGAGGCGATGAGCACGCCGCGGTCGGTGCGCTCCTTCGCGACGGCGTCGCTGACCCCGGCCTCGCGCCGGTTGACCAGGTAGGCGAGCAGGCCGCCGAGCAGCACCGGCGTGTTCAGCTCGAGCGGCAGGTACATGCCGAGCGCGAAGGCGAGCGCCGGCACGCCGGCCATGCGCAGCACGATGGCCAGCAGCACGCCGAGGCCGAACAGGTACCACTGCAGCGGCGCGTCGGTGGTGCCGAAGATGCCGACCAGGATCTCCTTCATCGCCGAGGCCTGCGGCGCCGGGATCGCCTCGGTGCCGAAGCCCTGGCCCGGCTCGGCCTGGGCCATCACCCACATCGCCAGGCCGCAGAAGATCGCCGCGACCAGCGTGCCGAGGAACTTGAGGCCGAGCTGCCGGGCCGGCGTCGCGCCGAGCCAGTGGCCGATCTTGAGGTCCGAGGCCAGCGCGCCCGAGGCGGCGAGCGCGGTGCAGACCACGCCGCCGATCATCATGGTCACGAACATCCCCGGGCCGCCGCCCAGGCCCAGGCGCAGCATCACGAAGCCGGTGATGATCAGGGTCAGCATCGTCATCCCGGAGACCGGGTTGGTGCCGACGATGGCGATCGCTCGGGCGGCGACCGGCGCGAAGAGGAAGGCGATGGCCATCACCAGGACGACGCCGACCACCGCGTAGAGCGCCGCGTCGCCGACGCCGATGCCGAAGCTGAAGAAGAGGAAGGCGGCGAGGGCGAAGACCACCAGGCCCACCGCGGTCATCCGGCCGGAGAGCGAGCGATCGACGCGCGGCACGGCGCTGACCGCGCGCCGGTCCTGGCTCTTCAGGCCGGTGAGGTTGGCGCCGATCGAGCGGAGCATCGACGGCAGCGAGGCGAGGATGCCGAGGATGCCGGCGCCGGCGATGCCGCCGACGCCGATGATGCGCACGTAGGCGCGGAAGACCTGGTCGGGGGTCATCTCGGCGATCGGCACCAGCCCCGGCGCGACGGCGACGTCGGCCCACTCGCCGACCCCGTGGACCATGGGCACGAGCACGAAGTAGGAGAGGAACGAGCCGGCGCAGATGATCGCCGCGTAGCGCAGCCCGACGATGTAGCCGATGCCGACCAGCGCCGCGTTGTTGAGCAGCCTGAGGGTCATGAAGTGGCGCTGCAACAGCTCGCCGAGGCCGACGGCGCGGAAGTGGATCGTCTCGGCCATGCCGTGCAGCGAGGTCGAGAAGCCGTCGTAGACCGCGCCGAGCCCGGCGGAGAAGGCGAGCAGCTTCGCCTGCTTGCCCGCCCGCTCGCCGGAGAGGAGGATCTCGGTCGTCGCGGTCCCCTCCGGCCAGGGGAACTGGCCGTGCATCTCGACGATCAGGTGGTAGCGGAGCGGGATGACGAACAGGATGCCGAGGCAGCCGCCGAGGAACGAGACGACGATCACCTGCAGCACCGAGGGCTGGGCGACGCCGCTCGCCGGGTCGGCGGCGAGCATGTAGAGCGCGGGGATGGTGAACACCGCCCCGGAGACGACGTGCGACGAGTTGGCGCCGATCGACTGGACGATGACGTTCTCGAGCAGCGTGCTCTTGCGTTTGAGGGTCGCCGACAAGCCGATGGCCAGGATCGCGATCGGGATGGCCGCCTCGATCCCCTGGCCGACGCGCAGCGCCAGGTAGGCGGCGGCCATCGAGAAGATGGCGCAGAAGAGCAGGCCGAGGGCCACCGAGCGGGGCGTGACCTCGAGGACGCCGGTCTCGTCCGGGACGACCGCGGTGTAGCTCTCGCCGGCGGCGAGCGGGCGGCGGGCGTTCTCCGGCAGGCCGGCGATCTGAGCAGCGGGGGGGTGGCTCACGGCGTCTCTCCGTCGGGCTCGGATCAGTCGGTGCAGGTGGCGTCGAGATCGGCGGCGGCGCAGCTGGTGGGGGCGGCGCAGATCGGCTCGGCGACCTCGTAGCCGTCGACGCAGTCGATCGGCACCTCACCGGCGCAGCGCGCCGCGCTGCACATCGGCCGCGCCGCGCCGCAGAAGCCGCGCGTGCCGGTGGAGTTGACCTGGCAGTAGAGCCCGGCGCCGCAGCTCTGGTGCTGGAGGTACCCCTGGTCGCAGACGACCAGCAGCTCACCCTCGCAGCGCAGGCGCTCGGGCTCGGTGCTGGTGCAGGTGGCGTCGGGGGAGATGGCGCAGGTCGGCCCCTGGGCGCCGACCAGGCAGACGTCGACGCCGCAGTCGCGCGTGACCAGCTCGTAGCCGCCGACGCAGGTGATGATCTGGTTGGTGTCGCAGCGCAAAAAGGCGCCGTCGGGCGCGGCGCAGGGGACGATCGCGCCGCTGTGGCAGCGGGCGCCGGAGACGTACTCGAGGCAGGTGGCGTCGCCGCAGGGCGTCTCGATCGGCGTGTTCATGTTGCAGGCCAACAGCGTGTTGCCGGCGCAGGCCTTGCCGACGCTCGGCAGCGAGCCGTCGCACGGGACCGAGAAGGACCAGGTGTCGTTCAGGGTGGCGCCGTCGCGCGTGCCGAAGAAGCGCACGTCGTAGGTGCGGCGCTCGACCAGCGGCAGATCGGAGTAGAGGAAGAAGCCGTTGCTGCCGCCCAGGTGCGGGTCGTTGCCCGGGTGGATGAAGGTGCTCGGCACGTTGCCGGTGCTGTGGCTCAGCGTGGCCGAGGTGATCGTCACCTGGTCCTGGGGCGGGTAGATCACCCCGACGATCGGGCCGGACGGGTAGCCACCGGGCGGCGGCGGCGGCTGGGGGTTCTCGAGCCCGTCCCACGCCTTCGGCACGTCGGCGGCGTCGGGCACCGGCCAACGGGCGACGTGGGCCGCGTCGGCCGACGAGGCGTTGCCGACGTCGAGCACGTCGATGCTGAAGCCGCCGAGCGCCTTGCGCCCGGCGGCGTAGCCGACGTGCGTGACCTCGGGCGCCGCGATGCAGAAGCGGTGGTAGACGGAGATCAACCAGTCGTAGACCGACAGCTCCGGGTCGTTGACGAAGTGGATGCACTCGCCGACGCCCTGCGACGGGTAGCCGGCCGCCGCGGCGCGATCCCACGGCGCCTGCCCGGTGAAGCCCGGGCAGCCGGCGACCTCGTCGTGGGGCGAGATCGTCCCGCCGGCGCAGGCCTCGTCGACGCCGATGCTGCCCAGGTAGTAGTCGACGTGCGCCTTCGCCGCGGCGGTCAGGTGCTGCTCGTCGGCGACCGGCGGCAGGCCCATCAGCGCCCGGTAGTCGTTGATCGCCTCGCGCGCGACGGGATCGGGGGGCGCGCCGTTCGGCGGCGGCCCGTCCTTCTCCTCCTCCCCGCAGGCACCGACCAACGCGACCAGACCCAGGACCGACCACCAGCGCCGCATGCACCACCTCGCTCTTGTCGACCTCGAGGCGGCGTACCACGGCGCGCCGGCCGCTGTCGAGCGGGCTCAGGGCAGCCGCAGGCGCATGCCGACGTCGAGCGCGCCCGGGTCGACGAGCTGGTCGCGGTTGACGGCGAACAGCTCGCGCCAACGCGCCACGTCGCCGAGCTCCCGCCGGGCGATGCGACCGAGGGTGTCGCCCGGGCGTACCTCGTAGACCGGCGCCGGGGC
>JBFYZW010000121.1:0-5064 GCA_041309305.1 Deltaproteobacteria bacterium
GGGTCGCGGGCGGGGCCAACGCGCGTGGTGGCGCAGGGGCCGAGGTTGCCGCCGCGGTCCGCGCCGGCGCCGGCGGCGACGACTCGGCCGGCGCAGCGCTCCCGACCCGCCCCTGGGTCACCGACGGATCGCTGTCCGACTCGGGCACGAGCAGCGGCGGGTAGGACGACCGCGCCCCGGAGCCGATCGCCCGGTCGTACGCGGCCCGCCGCTCCGGATCGCTCAGGGTGCGAAAGGCCTCCTCGAGCGACCGCCGCTCCCGACCGGCCTCATCGCCGTCGAGCATCGAATAGAGCGCCAGCGACTCGACGTCGAGGTAGGCGAGCCGGCGCTGGTAGGAGGCCTCGATCTCCTCGAAGCTGGCGTCGCCGGGCACGTCGAGCAGCTCGTAGAACGTCGCCCCCTCCCCCGCCCGGCCGCTCATGCCCGCCCCCCGAGGTGGAGCGCGTCGATGATCGCCTTCAGGCTGCGGCTCGACGGGGCGTCGGGCCGGTCGAGCAGCACCGGCCGCCGGCGGCGCACCGACTGCCAGACCGCGTCGTCGTACGGGACCGCGCCGAGGAACTGCATGCCGATGCCAAA
Organism: Deltaproteobacteria bacterium; assembly: GCA_041309305.1. Taxonomy (GTDB): domain Bacteria; phylum Myxococcota; class XYA12-FULL-58-9; order XYA12-FULL-58-9; family XYA12-FULL-58-9; genus JBFYZW01. The sequence goes on from JBFYZW010000121.1 coordinate 583, forward strand.
GTACTTGGCGCAGGCGTCGCTGATCGCCAGGCCGAGCTTCTCCTCCGCCGGCGTGCGCGTCTGGTTGACCACCAGCTTGAGCGGAAAGCGAGCCAGCTCGGCGCGCAGGCGGGCCCCGCCCTGGGGATCGCGGCGCTCGACGTAGGCGACCAGGTCGGCCGGCGTGCGCAGCCCCTGGCTGCCGCGCTCCTCCATCGCCTCCTCGACCAGCGGCCGCAGGTTCCAGGACATCTCCGCGGTCTTCAGCCGCCGGTAGTAGGCCGCCTTGATGAAGCGATAGGCGTTCTCGATCGAGGTCGGCTCGGGGACGACGGTGAGGATGCCGTGGTCGGCGATGAGGAAGAAGTCGAGGATGTTGAAGCCGGTGCCGCCGCCCAGGTCGATGATGATGTGGTCGACCTCGAGGCGGGCCACCTCGCGCAGCAGGCGGAGCTTCTGGGTGTACTTCGGGTTGGCGGCGCCGAGCAGATCGAGCGCGCCAGAGATCAAGCCGAGGTTCTCGACCGTGGTCGACGCCACGACCGACTCGAGGTTCTGCACCCGCCGGTTGACGAAGTCGGACAAGGTCAGCGCCGGCGGGTTGATCCCCAGGCAGGTGTGCAGGTTCGCGCCGCCCAGGTCAGCGTCGACCAGCACCACCCGCGCGCCGCGCTGCGCCAGGTAGACCCCCATGTTGGCGGCGAGCAGCGACTTGCCGATCCCCCCTTTGCCGCCACCGACGGCGATCACCGAGCGGCCGGCGCGGACCTGGCCGATCGCGGTCGCCTCCGCGCTCTCGCCGCCGTCCGCGGCTGACCCGGCAGGTGCCTCGACCGCGGCGGCCGGCGGCACGACGGCCGGAGCGGCGGTGCTCTCGACCAGGCTCACGCGCGTACCCTCACGACGCTACTCATCGCTGTCGAGCTCGGTGTTCCAGTAGGAGGCCTCGACCGGGTCGAGGAAGGGGAGCCACTCGCGGTAACGCGCGCGCAGCCGCGGCGGCTTGACCAGCTCGGACCAGCGCGGCCGCCGCGGCGCGCGGATGAGCTGCATCCCCGCCTCGGCCGGCGTCCGCCCGCCCTTGCGCACGTTGCAGGCGACGCACGAGGTGACGACGTTCTCCCAGTGGGTCTTGCCGCCGCGCGAGCGCGGCACGACGTGGTCGAGGTTCAGCTGCCGGCGCGCGAACCGCCCGCCGCAGTATTGGCAGGTGTGATCGTCGCGGACGAAGATGTTGTGCCGGGAGAAGCGGATCCGCCCGACCGGCACCCGATCGTAGACCTGCAGCACCAGGACGCGCGGCACCCGGATGCGGCGGTTGACCGCGCCGACGGTCTCGTCGTGCAGCTCCGCCGACAGCGCCGCCCACGAGGCGAAGTCGAGCTGCCGGTACTCCCGGTCCAGCGCCCTGGCCACCCCGACGTAGAGCATGCACAGAGCACGGCGCACACCGATGACGCTGACCGGCTGGAAGCTCCGATTGAGGACCAGGACGTGCGCATCAATCATGACACCCGAAAAGCTTATCCGAACTGGCGCAGTGCGGCAAATCGCCAGCAGCGCCGCAGGCGGCTGCCGAGCAGCCTCTTGCCGCGCTGGCCACGGGCCGCGACAGCGGCCCACGCCCCGGCTATCGACAGACTCCCCCACCGCCTGGTAGATGAGGCGTGGTGAGCTTAACTGAGTGAATTCGGGCAACGTTGCATCGTCTGACTGTCTCGAAAAAACCGCGGACACGGAGGCCACTCATGAAGAAGACTCTCGGCTCGTTGGCATTGGGGATTCTGCTCGGCGCGTGTAACAGCGTCGATTCGGACGCGATCAGAACATCGGGGATCTGGGCCGACTTCGAGGTCGAGGCCGATGGCGACGGTCAAAGCGAGGTCACCGCCGTGCTGCGGGTCGGATCGATCACCTCTCTCGACTTCGTCCGCCTGACCGGCGGAGACGAATTGAGCTGCACCGCTAGTACCACCGGCTACAGCTCGACCAAGGAGATGATCGAATCGTCGGCCTTCGGGGTCACCGCGTATTCCAGCACCTTCGACAACGAGGTCGAGGGGCTAAACTTCAAAATCAACTTCGACCGCTCCGCCACCGGTACGGACAGCGCCCCCGACTCGTCGACGACGCTCCCGGCGCCGTTCACCTTGGCACAGCCGACGCTCGCCAACAGCACCGCGTCGATCACGTCCTTCTCGCGCGGCAGCGACACGATCTGGCTCGACTGGGATCCGTTCGGCGAGAGCGACGCAATGTCCTACGACATCGACGGCTCCTGTATCCAATCGCAGGCGTCCGGGCTCTCGTCTGACACCGGTCGACTCGAGATCCCGTCCGGCAGCATCCTGGCGCTGAGCGGGCAAGAGACGCAGAGCTGCACCGTGACAATCAAGATCTTCCGTACTCGTCTGGGCAGCGTGGACTCCGGCTTCGGAGGCGGCGCCTTCCGCGCTGTCCAAGCCCGCGAGGTCACGCTGACCGCGAACCAGTAGTTCGGTCGGCCCAGCCGTTCAATCCACCTCCTCGACGAAGTCGAGGAGGTGGGGGAACACCTCGTCCGGGGCGCGGCGGCCGACCAAGAGGTCGGCGTGGCCGTAGTCGGCCCGCGCGCCGTCGGCGACGCCGAAGCGGCGATAGCGAACGTCGGGGCCGTCGAGGCGAGCGACCGCGGCCTCGACCGAGGGGACCGGGGCGACCCGGTCGACGCTGCCGCTCACCGCCTGCACCGGGACGTCGATCTCGCCGAGGCGCGCCTCGTGGGCGTACGGGCCGCGCTCGATCGCCGCGCCGGCGGTCATCTGCTCCATGATCTCGACCGCCAGGCGGACCGGGAAGTCGGCGATCGCCTCCTTGGCCATGCGCGCCATCACCTCCGGCTCGGTGTTCGCGGCGTTGAGGAGCAGGCCGTCGACCAGCCGCGCCGAGAGGGTGATGAAGCTGCCGGCGACGCCCATCAGGCGCTTGATCGGTACCCGGCGCAGCGCGTTGACCGGCGCCAGGCGGACCGCGAGCTGCAGCAGGCGCAGCTCGTTGGTGCCGAGCTGGAGGCCGGAGACCAACGGCGAGCCGACAGTCGAAATCGAGCGCAGCGCCGGCGGCCGGCCGGTGCCGTAGGCGTAGAGCAGCATCCCGCCCATCGAGTGGCCCAGGCCGTGAAAGGCCGGCGCGCCGGAGTGCCCGAGCACCAGAGTCACCGCGGCCGGCAGATCGTAGTGCGCGTGGTCGCCGAAGCCCCATTGGAACAGCGCCCGATCACGGCCGCCCGGCGGGCGCGATAACCCGGCGCCGCGCAGCTCGAGCACGTAGACCGCAAAGCCCCGGTCCCGCGCCGCGCGGGCCACCGAGTGCCCCTCGTCGAGATCGATGTTCAAGCGATTGGCCCCGAGCCCGTGGACCATCAGGATCGGGTGGCGCTTCGGCCGCTGCCCGCGCGGCGGCCAGTGGTGCACCGCGAGCTTCCAGCCGTCGGTCGTCGGCGCGTACAGGACCTCGGGGTGCGACGCTGCTGCAGGCACGACACCATTCTCAACAGCTCCCCGAGGGAAATGCAACTCGAGGATAATTCTCCTGTCTTATCATCGCATTGAGCGATTGTTGCCGGTTTTTTGACAGCGCGCGGCCCCTCCCATAGGCTGCGCCCCTGATGGAAGCGCGCCGGTTTTTTGACGATGTCGGGGGCCGCGCCTACAATGGCCTCGTGCCTGGAGCGCTCTGCGCGGAGCAGGCCAGGCGAGCACGCCCGGGCAAATAACAAGCTCGGGCTCGGAGGGTGAGCAGTCATGATGACCAGCAAACGCACCGAGAGCCGCACCCAGACCAAGACCAAGACCCGGACCTTGACCCCGCTCGAGGAGAAGGTCTTGCGCATGCGCTTCGGCGTCACCGCGCCGGATAGCCTGAAGCTCGAGCAGGTCGGGCAGGACGATCCGGCCGTCGCGGCCGAGATCCGGGCCATCGAGGAGCGCGCACTCGCGGCGGTCAGCGCGCGCAAGAGCCCGACCAAGCGCGCCATCGTCGACGCGCTGCGGCGCAAGAAGTAATAGAAGAACCTTCCTACGGCCCGAGCTGACTGAGCCTCTTCTTCGCCTGGCGTGCCAGCGCACCCCGTCCCCGCTCGAGCGTCGCCCGGTAGTGCAGGCGCGCCGCCTTGAGATCGCCCTGCTGCCGCAGGCACTCGGCCATGCCGAAGTGCGCGTCGGCCACCCGGGCGTTCTTCGCGAACGCGTCGACGAAGGCGGCGTAGCGCTGCAGCGCCACGTCGCAGCGGCGGCCGAGCCGTGCCGCCTCGGCGGCGGTCAACGCCGCCTCCCAGTCGAGATCGAACCACTCCTCGAGCCGCGCCGCGGCGGCGAGCGCCTCGTCGTAGCGGCCCTTGCGGTGCGCCGCGAGGAGCTCGGACCGCCAACGCTTGCGCACCTCGAGGCTGGGCGCCGCATCGAGGCCGGCCTCGTCGGCCGGTCCGGTCGGCGCCGGCGCGGCCCGCGGCGGGTCGGCGGCGGG
>JBFYZW010000122.1:0-3655 GCA_041309305.1 Deltaproteobacteria bacterium
CGACGGGGCGGGCGGGGCGCTGCGCGAGACCGACGACTCCTCGGCCGCCATCGCCGCGCCCGGAGCCGCCGCGGTCGGGACGCTGTCGTATGCCCCGTCGTCGTCGGCGTAGCTCGGCTCGGGCTCCGGCTCAGGGACGACCTCGCGCAGGCCCGGATCGTAGGTCACGGGCTCGAGGATCGGCGGGAGCACCGGGACGCGGCTCGACCGGCGCGGGAAGCTCGCCGGACTCAGGCGGTCGGGATCCTCGCCGCTCAGGCGCACGTAGGAGCGCCAGCCGAAGGTGCTGGTCGAGCGGACCTGGCTCTGGCGCACGGCGGTGAGGAAGAGCGGCCGGGGGTCGCCGATGTACTCCGGCTGGATCGCGAGCACCGCCTCATCGAAGATCGCCAACGAGACCTCGGCGCGCACCGGCTTGCCGGCGACGTCCTCGACCGCCAGGCGGGCCTTGCCGCTCGCGCCCGGGCGATAGTCGGGCTGGTCGAAGCTCACGCGCACCCGGAGGCTCGGATCGGGCGGCAGGACGACCACGCTGGTCGAGCTCTGCTGTACGGCCAGTTGCTCGACGAACTGGGCGTCGAAGAACAGGAAGGGCGCGTGGTCGGCGGTGAGCTTCACCCGCATCGTCGCGGCGAAGTCGTCGAGGCGGAGGACCTCGTCTTCGTAGAGTTGGTCCCCCTCGAGCGCCAACCAGACCGTTAACGGCGCGAACGGAGCGTGGACGAGGACCAGCGCCGTGTCGCCGGGGCGGTAGGTGTCGCGATCTGGGATCAGCTCCACCGCGTGCGAGCGGTAGCCGAGGTCGGCGGTCTTCTCGCCGGTGACGTGCAGCAGCACCGAGGCGGCGGCCGGCGCGCCCGGTCGGTTGCGCCGCCAGAGCACCTGGTAGTAGCCCGGCTGCGGCGGCAGGAAGCTGAAGCTCGCCCGCCCGCTCGCGTCGGCGGTGAGCTTCGCCCGGGTCACCGGCAGGCGTTCGTAGGCCGGCTTGCCGGTGGCCGCCAGGCGGTCGACGGTGATCTCCCCCTCGGCGGCGGTCGGCGTGCGGTTGCCGTCGTAGGTGACAAAGTCGACCGTGGCCTTCTCACCCGGCCCCCACACCGCGCGCTGCGCCTCGGCGAAGACGAAGTAGGGTTCCTCGGTGACCCGCACGCTGCCGCTGCCGGTCACCTGGCGGCGCGACGAGTCGGTCACCGTCGCGGTGATCCAGTACTCCATGTTGCCGCGCTGCTTGGCCGGCGCGCTGAACGTGACCTTGGCCTTGCCCTGCGCGTCGGTGCGCAGGCTCTTGCGCTCGACGAACCAGCCGCGGCCGCCGAGTGGCGCCGCCGGCGCGGCCACATCGCCGAACAGCCAGGGCTGCTCGCGCTCCTTCTCCCAGCTCGGCGCGAACGGCGTCATCTGCACCGTCGCTTCGACGGCCGCGTTGGGGACGCCGCCGCCGAAGTAGTGCTCGACCGAGATCTCGACCTCGATCGCGTCGCCCGGTTTGAAGACCTTCGCGCGTTGCCGTTCGACCGGCGGCGCGACCGAGACGACGAACTCGGGCAGCTTGTACTCCTCGAGCCGGAAGAGCGGCGCCTCGGCGAGCAGCCGCTTCTTGTTGCGGTCGAAGAGGCGCAGCCGGTACTCGCCGAGCGTCATCTTGTCGCTGAGCAACAGCTCGCCGGTGAACGAGCCGAACTCGCTCAGCTTCGCCTGGCCCGCGGCGACCGTCTGCCGGCGGGGGTCGTGTAGCTCGAAGGCGACCGCCTCGCCGGCGGGCGTGACCAGCTCGCCGTGGCGCACCAGCCGCGCCGAGGCCTTGTAGCGGGCTAGATCTCCGGGACGGAAGGCCGGCCGCTCGGCGACCGCGAGCAGGCGCCAGGTGTCGGCGGGATGGGCGGTGAACGACGAGGCGGCGAAGAGCTGCTGCTGGCGCGCCTCGGCGGCGACGAAGACCGGCCGCCCGGCGGCGCCGGCGCCCAGCTCGAAGCGGGCGCGACCGTTCTCGTCGGTCTTGCCGCGCCCGCCGCTGCCGCCCCATACGACGACCTTGGCGTCGGCCACCGGTGTGCCGTCGAGGGCCGAGGCGACGAACACCGCGGCCTGCCGTCGGTCGGTGCGCAAGAGCACGGTCAGGTCGGTGACCAGCAACCCCTCGCGCACCGTGCGCCCGCCGCCGCGCGCCGCGACGACGTAGGCGCCCGGGTCGAGCTTCGGCTTGACCATCACGCGGCGCGCGCCTGGGAGGTGGTCGCAGGCGACGTCGGCCGGCTCCTGCCAGGCGGCGACCGGGGTCTTGCCGCCCAGGTCGATGCGGCGCGGCCAGTCCGGGCTACCGCTGCCCCGGTCGTTGAGCAGATCGACGCGAAAGACCTCGACGTCGACCGCCGGCATGTTGCGCCACGCGATCGACAGCGGCACCTCCGAGCCGGGCAGGAAGGTGTGCGAGACGCCGAGGGTGAGCTCGACGCGCGTGATCCACTCGATGCGCGAACGGGCGTGCGACACGCGGCTGCTGCGCGGCTGCTCGCTGACCAGGCGGCGGTAGATCTCGAGCGCGCGGTGGTAGTCGGGCTGGCAGCTCGACGCCCGGCCGGGGTCCTTGCCGCAACGTTCGAGCAGCTCGGCGTAGGCGAACAGCGCGTGGTCGTACCACTCGACCGTCGGGCCGGCGGTGAGCGCCGCGACCAGTGCCTGCTCGGCGGGCTGGGCGCTCTGCGGCCGCCGGTCGGCGACGAGCGTCATCGCGCGCAAGAAGCTCACCGCCGCGCGCTCGTCGGCGTCGAGCTCGAGCCGCTCGAGCCGGGCGAGGACGTCGCCGGGCAACCGGACCTGGAAGTAACGATAGAACGAGTCGTCGGCCCAGAAGGGGAAGACCGCGCCGAGCGCCAGCGCCTTGTAGCGCCCGTCGTCGCCGGCGGCGGCGTAGGCCTCGAGCGCCGCCTGCAGGTGCGGCCAGGCCTTGCGCCAGCCGTCGTTGCCATAGCGGGCAAAGAGGAGCAGGCCGAGCGAGGCGCGCGCCTCGAGCCACAGCTCGTCCCGGCTGCCGCGCGTCCCGGCCTCCTTGATCGCCCGCTCGAGCAGCTTCGCCGCCGCCTCGAGCTGCGTCTGCGTCGCGCGGCTCTTCACCCCGCGGCGGGCCGCCTCGCGCCAGGCGCGGTCCTGGGACTGGACCTCGGCCAGGCTGACCGGTGGCTCGGGCGCCGGTTGGGCGGCGGCGGCGCCGAGGAACAGGGCGATGACCAGAGCGTGCATGAGGACCCCCGCGGTAACCAGGACGGTGAGCTCTCTCTGCCATACCAGAGCGTCCCCGCTCAGCCCAGGCGCAGGACCGTCACGGTTGAATCGCGGCCCCGGATTGGCGAGAGTCGCCCCGCCCGGGGCTCTCCCGGCGAGGAGTGCGGCCGATGGACGACCTTGAGCTTCGCTCCGCTGTCGCCGACGACGTGCCGGTCATCCTCGGTTTCATCCGGGCCCTGGCCGACTACGAGCGGCTGGCCAGCGAGGTGGTCGCGACCGAGGAGGCGCTGCGCCGGACCCTCTTCGGTGACCGACCGGCGGCCGAGGTGCTGCTCGCCCAGGTCGGCGCGACGCCGGTCGGCTTCGCGCTCTTCTTCCACACCTACTCGACCTTCCTCGCCCGGCCGGGCCTCTATCTCGAGGACCTGTTCGT
>JBFYZW010000123.1:0-2983 GCA_041309305.1 Deltaproteobacteria bacterium
GTGGCGACCGAGCGCGCCGCTCCGGCGGCTGGGTCGCCAGCGCCGCCAAGCCAGAACCCCAGCGGCGCGGTGCCGCCGATCGTGGCCAGCGCCGCGGTCTCGTCTGCTGCGCCGATCGGGCTCACCGCCGAGCCTGGCGCCTCGTGGCGCTTCGTGGTCCTGCTCCTGGTCGCCGGCGCGGCGGCGGCGGCGGTGTGGTTGGCGCGCCGGCGCCGAACAGGCGTGACCGGCGGAGGCCAATCGATCGACGTCGTTGCCGTGCGACCGCTGGGCGGCAAGCACCGCCTGGTGATGGTCGCGGCCGGGGGTGACCGGCTGCTGCTGGCCAGCAACGACAAGGAGGTCCGCCTGCTGCACGTGATGGGCGCCGCCGACGCGGCCCCGATCGCCGACGCCGGCGATGCGCTGGCGACCGACGGCGACCTGGCCGGTCTGATCCGCCTACGTCAGTACGCCACCGTCGACGAGCCGCTGCGCGGCGACGGAGGGCAAGCCGCATGATCTCCCGCTGCGTCGTCGTGTTCGCCGGGTTGGTCAGTGTGGCGTGGCCAGCACTCGCCGCAGCGGCGCCGAGCCTGCAGCTCGACCTCGGCGCCGAGGCGCCGGCCCAGGCCGATGCGGCGGTGAAGATGGTGCTCGTCCTCACCGTGCTCGCGGTCGCGCCGGCGCTCCTGCTCGCCACCACCTCGTTCTTGCGCATCGCCATCGTGCTCGCGTTCGTGCGCAGCGGCCTGGGGATCCAGGGCATGCCCCCCAACCAGGTGATGATGGCGTTGGCCCTGTTCCTCACCTTCGCGGTGATGGGGCCGGTGGCCAGCGAGGTCTACGGGCGTGGCCTGGGGCCGTACCTGCGCGGCGAGCTGGCCGCCGAGGCCGCGTTCGCGAGCGGCAGCGCGCCGCTGCGTGACTTCATGCTCCGCCAGACCCGCGCCGAGGACCTCGAGTTGTTCTACGAGCTCCACCGCGCCCCCCGTCCGGCGTCCCCGGGCGAGCTGCGGCTGTCGCTCCTGGTGCCGGCGTTCATCACCTCCGAGCTGCGCACTGCCTTCGAGATGGGCTTCTTGTTGCTCGTCCCCTTCCTGCTCGTCGACCTGGTCGTCGCCTCGATCCTCGTGTCGATGGGGATGGTGATGGTGCCGCCAACGCTGGTCAGCTTGCCGGTCAAGGTCATGCTCTTCGTCGTCGCCGACGGCTGGCACCTGCTGGTTGGCTCACTGGCGCGGAGCTTCGCATGAGCGAAGATCTGGTCATCACCGTGCTCGCCCGCGCGTTGACCACCGGTGCCTGGTTGGCCTTGCCGCTCTTGGGTGTCGGCCTGCTGGTCGGGCTCGCGGTCGCCGTCGTGCAGGCGGCGACCCAGATCCAGGAGAGCTCGTTGACCTTCGTGCCCAAGCTGGCGGCCACCGCGGCGACGCTCGTCTTCGCCGGCTCGTGGGCGATCGACCGGCTCGCTGGCTTTACCGCCTGGGTGATGGAGGAGCTGGCTCACGTCGGGCCGGGGGTGGGCGGATGAACGACGGCAGCCTGATGGCCCTGGCGCTCGGCTTCGTCCTCGTGCTCGGCCGAACAACGGGCCTCTTCCTCGCGCTGCCGCTCCTCTCGGGCGAGCTCGTGCCGATCGGGTTGCGCGCGCTGGTCGCTTGTGCCCTGGCCGCGGCCCTCCTTCCTGGCGCCGGGCCGGCGCCGCAGGTCGGGCCGGGCATCGGGAGCCTGGCGCTCGCGGTCGGCGGCGAGCTGGCCCTGGGGGTGGTGATGGGCTTGACTGCTCGGCTCCTGCTCGCTGCGGTAGAGATCGCCGGCGATCTGGCCGGGATGACGATGGGTCTCGGCTTCGGCCAGATCATCGATCCGACCTCGGGCGAGCCGGACATCGTCGTCCGCCGCCTCTTCGGCCTCGCCGGTGGCTGGATCTTCTTCGCGGTCGGCGGGCTGACCGTGATGCTGCGGCAGCTGGGCAGCAGCTTCGCGTCGATGCCACCGGGGTCGGTCGTCGCGCGGGCCGCCTGGGCGGAGTGGGTCGTCGACGGCGTCAGCGGCATGATGGTGACCGGCGTGCGGCTGGCGCTGCCGCTCGTCGCGGTCGGCCTGGCCACGCAGTTGGTCTTCGGCATGCTCGGCCGGGTGGCGCCGCAGTTGAACCTGTGGGGCGTGGGCTTCCTCATCAGCGTCGGTCTTGGCTTGGTCGCACTCCTGTTGTTCGCGCCGCTCTTGGTCGACGAGTTGCGGGCCCTGTTCGACGAGGGCCTCGGCTCGCTCGGGAGTTGGTGAGGGGACCGTGGAGGAACGCACCCATCCGGCCACCGAGCGCCAGCGGCAACGCTTCCGCGAGCGTGGCGAGTTGCCGCGCAGCCGCGAGCTGTCGAGCGGGGTGATCTTCTTGGCCGCCGGCGGCGCCCTGGCCCTCGCCGGTCCCCAGGTGGCGCTGACTCTCAGCGGGACGATGCAGCGGGTGTTCAACAACGTCGATGGCGGGCTGACGCCGGCCTTGACGGACGACGTCGCCCGCGCGTTGGCGCTCGCCGCCGGTCCGTTCTTCCTCGCCGCGCTGGCCGGCATCGTCCTGGTTGGCGTGGTGCAGACGCGCGGGAACCTGAGCACGGCGAAGCTCGCGCCGCAGTGGGAGCGGTTGAACCTGTTCACGCGTCTGCCGCAGGTGTTCTTCTCCAAAGACGCGGCGATCAGTCTGCTCATCGCTTGCGCCAAGGTCAGCGCGGTCGGCGCGGTGGTCTGGTGGACGTTGCGCGCCGAGCTGCCAGCGTTGCTCGGGCAAGCACCCGGGTCGCTCGGCGCCGGCCTCGGGGCGGTCACCGGTGTTCTCACTCTGCTGTTGTTGCGCGTCGGCCTGGTGACCTTGGCGATCGGGCTGGGTGAGTACGGTCTGTCCTGGTACCGCCTCGAGCAACGCATGCGCATGACCGCCGAAGAGGTGCGCCGGGACGCGAAGGAGGACCACGGTGACCCGCAGATCCGCGGCGCCCGGCGG
>JBFYZW010000124.1:0-13776 GCA_041309305.1 Deltaproteobacteria bacterium
GCGGGCCGCTCGGCGCCGTCAGCGCCGCCGCCGGCATCCCGGGGACGAAGCCGACGATCGCGTCGACCACCGCGGCGCCGCGCAGCGAGTCGGCGAAGCTCGGCGCCGACCCACCCCCGGGCATCGGCTCCTCGAGCAGCGTCGCCGGCAACGAACCCATGGGGGCGCCGTCGGTCGGCGCCGGACGCAGCCCGGGCAAGACGGCCCCGCCGGTCGCGGCGAGCGGCCGGCCGGCGAAGGTCGGCACCGCGTACACCACCGCGGCGCCGTCGCCCTTGGCCGCCTCGATGCCGACCACCGCGTCCGGCCCGAGCACGACCGTGCCAGCAAAGCCGAGCTCACCGTCGAGCGGCAGCTCCTTGCCGCCGACCTTGATCCGCGCCGGCGTCGCCTCGCCGAGCGCCATCGTCGCCTGCGGCGGCAGGACCTCGATCAGCACGCGCCGGTTCTCGGTCAGCGCCCGCCGCGACGACCCGGCCATCACCGGCCGCGTCGCGCCGAGCGCCAGCAGCTCGAGCGACTCACCGCCGAGCCCGCGCATCGCCAGCGCCGCCTTCAACACCTCGCCCAGGCGCGCGCTGCGGATCTGCGCCTGCAGCTTGCCGCCCGTGGCGTTGTCGTGCACCTCGAGGCGCACCGAGGCTCCGGGGTTCGCCGCCACCGCCTGCGCCAGGCGATCGAGCTCCTCGAGCACCGGCCGTTGCAGCGCCCCGGCCTCCGGGTAGAGCTCGCCGCGCAGGACCCGGGTGTAGACCGGCTTGCCGGTCTCGACGCCGACCGGGACCACCCGCCGCGACGAGACGGCGCGGTTGCCGTCGACGTCGGTCAACAGACAACGGAAGGCGTAGAGGCCCGGCTTGACCACCACCGCGCCCGACGGGCTCAGGCCGCCCCACTCGACCGTCGCCGGAGGCTCCCCGTCACCGGAGAGGTCGCGCAGCACGCTGCCGTCCGGGTTGAGGATGCGCACCAGCCAGGAGCGCAACGGCGCAGCGGCCTTGACCGTGAAGCGCGCCGGCGGGCTCAACCCCGTGGCGCCGAGCTGCAGCGGCCCGTTGGCCAGGCCGCACTCGGCGGCCAAGAGGGGCAGGTCGACCGTCGCCTCGAAGAAGCTCACCCGGCCGGCGCCGAGGTTCCCGGAGATCGGCACCTCGATGCTGGCTGGCGCCGCCGTGCCAACGTCGGCGAACGGGAACGGCCGCTCGACCCGCACCCGCGCGCCGTTGGCGCGGCGCAGGTCGACGACGACCGACTCCCCCGCGTCGACCTCGAGCGTCCATTCGCCCCGCTCCGCCGGCGGCGCCTGCTTCCCGCCCACCTCGAGGCGCGCAGCGTAGGCCAGCGGCGGCAGCGCGGCCAGCACCGCGACCGCCTGCTCGAGGCGGAGGACGACCCGTTCGTTGCGCTCGCGCGCCTTGCGGGTCACGTTCGGCATCAAGGGCTCGGTGTCCCCCTTGCCCTGCGCCTTGATCCGGTCGGCGGCGACGCCGGCGGCGACGAGCAGGTCCTTGACCGCCAGCGCCCGCCGCTGGCTGAGCAGCAGGTTGGCCGACCGCTGCCGGCTGTGGGTCACGTGCGCCTCGACCACCACCAGCCCGTCGCCGACCAGCGACGGGACCCACGCGGCCACCCGCTCGCGCAGCGCCGGCTCCGGCGTGTCGCTCCCGTTCTTGAACAGCTTGCCCGACCAGATCGTCGCCGGCCCGCGCGGCGCGTCGGCCCCCACCTGCGCCGCTTCGCCGACCCGCAGGCCGAGCCGCCGCCAACGCCCCTCGCCGAGATCCCCGTCGGCGGTGCGCGCGGCGATCCGGTAGACGTAGGTCACTCCCGGGGTCAACACCGGCGCCTCGGCTGCCAGCTCCCAGGGCACCCGCGCCGGCGGCCTGCCGCTGCCGGCGAGACGCCACACCTCGGCGCCGTCAGCGTCGAAGACCGAGATCTGCCAGCCGGCGATCGGCGTCCGGCTCGGGCTCTGGATGTGCCAGGTCAGCGCCGCGGGCGCCTCGAGGTTCAAGCCCACACCTGAGGCGAAGTCCGGCTCTTCGCCGGCGCGCGACACCACCGCGTCGACCAGCGGCAGCGGCTGCACCCGGCCGTCGAGCGCGATCGCCGGTTGGGTCGGATCGACCATGACCACCACGGTCGGCTTCGGCGGCGCCGGCGGCGCCTCCTTGAGCAGGACGTGGCTCGGCCGCACCGCGTCGAGCGCGCAGCGCAGGCCGAAGCTGACCTTGGTGAGCAGCGCCGGCGACGAGTAGAAGTCGCGCAGCGCCGTTGTCGTCGGCTCGCTCCCCGGCGGCACGGTGTTCAGATCCAGCTTGATGACGTGCCGCCCGGCCGGGACGCCGCGGAAGTGGAACTTTCCGTCCACGTCGGTGTCGACGTAGTAGCCGGTGTCGAGGTAGACCCGCGCCCCCGGCAGCCCCGGATCCTCGGCCCCGACACCCCCGTCCCCCCCGTCACAGAAGACCCGGCCGAGGATCGTGCCCTGGGAGAAGAGCGGATCCTCGACCACCCGCACCGTCGCCGAGGCCTCGTTGGAGATCAGGCCCCCCCCCGGCTCGATCAGGCGAGCGCGGTTGACCTGCTCGCCCCGCGCCGTCAGGCTGACGACGCCGACGTAGCGCACCGTGACCACCGAGCGGGCTGGGAGCGAGAAATTGTCGAAGCGCACCACCCCGCTCTGCTGCGGGTCGCCGCGCACCCCCAGCGACCGCGCCTCGCCGACCGCCCCGCCGAGGGCGGTCGAGATCGTCACCCCGCTGTTGCCCCAGCGAATCCCGCGCGGCAGATCGTCGACCAGCTGCACACCGCCGCCGCCGAGGGGGTCGACGAGCAGGCCGAGATCGAGCGGGTTCTCGATCCGCACGCTGTAGGTGACGAGCTCGCCGATGCTGGCGGTCCGCCGGCTCGCCTGCTTGGTCACCCGGATGTGCTGCGCCAGGCGGTCGAGCGGCACGTGGTTGTTGGTCACCGGCGCGGTGGTCGGCTGGAGATCGAAGCGCAGGTAGTAGGTCGCCCCCTGCTGTGGATCCGGGGTGTCGCCCGCCACCGCCCCGCCGGGCGCGGCCTCCCCGAACGGGTCGGCCGCCGAGGCCCCGACCGCGGGGAACTCGACCGACGGGAAGACCATCGTCGCGGCGGGCGGCTCGACGCGGAGCACAAAGCGTCCGGGCAGGCTGCTCTGCCGCACGTCGAAGCGGTAGAACCCCTGGCCGGTGGTCACCTGCCCCTGCTGACCGCCGAGCAGCTCGGTACGCGGCAGGTCCACGCCGGTGCCCGCGTCGGTCAAGAAGACCCGCGCGCCGGCGACCGGGAAGGCGGTGCCACCCGCGACCTCGTAGATGATGCCGCTCGGGTCGATCGCCAGATCGACGCCGCCGCTCTCCCCGCTCGCGAGCTCGAGCGCAGCGCTCTCGACGAACACGGTCCCCTCGGGCGACGCCGCCCACAGGCGGTAGCGCCCGACCGGCACTCCGGGGATGATGTAGGCACCGTCCGTGGCGCTGACCACCGCGCGCACCGCGAGCGAGTCGAACCCGCCGTCGCGTCCGGCGTCGGCGAGCCGCTCCTCCGGGATGAGCAGGACCGAGAAGCCGCGCAGCGGCACGTCCTCGTTCGCCGCGAACCCACCGGTCTCACTGGCGCGCGCGCCGAGATCGCGGAAGACCTTGCCGCGCACCGCGGCGCTCCCGGCGCCGCCGCCGACCAACAGGCGCACCGGCTCGGTGGTGAAGCTCGCGCCGTCGATCTCGAGCCGGCCCACCGCCTCGACCGCCGTCCCCGGCGCCGCCTGCTCCTCGACCGTCGCGGTGCAGGCCAGCCGAACCTGCTCGCCCGGCGCCAGGCGGCCGAGCCGCCAGGTCGGCGGCGCCTCGCTCTCGACCTCCGCCGCGCCGGACGCGGTGATCACCGCCGGCGCGCTGGCGGTCGGTTGCAAGACCACCAGCTGCACATCGGTGAGCGGCGCGGCGCCCTGGTTGCGCGCCACCAGCACCCACTCGACCTCGTCGCCGGCCTCGACGACGCCGCCGCTCCGGTCGACCGCCTCGAGCGCCAGGCCGACGTACGGCTGCGCACCGACCACGATGCTGGTCGGCTGCTCACCCGGCAGCGCCGGATCCCCGTCGCTCGCATAGCTCCGCCCGCCGGCGCTGACTGTCGCCTGATTGACGATCACTGGACCGGCGACGACCCGCGCCGCGAGCGTCACCTCGCGGCCGCCACCCGGCGCCAGATCCCCGAGCCGCACGCGCACCGCGCCGCCGTCCACCACCTCGCCGGCGTCGTCGCCCTCGGCGTCGGTCAGCGGCGTCCCATCCAGCCGCAGGCTCCCAGCGACGAAGTCGACCTCGGCCGGCAGGCGGTCGCCGAGCTCCGCGGCGAACGCCGCGCCGTCGCCGGCGTTGACGATCGTCAGGCGGTAGCGCACCGTGTCGCCGACGTCGAAGCGGCCGTCGCCGTCGACGTCCAGCTCGAGCTGTGCCGCCTTGCCCACCGCCAGGTAGCCCCCGCCGCCGACGACGACCACCGTTGGATCGCCGGGCTGCCCGGTCGCCGGGTTGTCGCTCAGCGCCGGCTCGGCCTCGCGGGCCGACAGGGAGGCCTGGGCCCGGATCACCGTGCCGGGCATCGCCCGTGGGTCGACCGTCACCTCGAACGCCACCACCGCGTCCTCGTCCGCGGGCGCTGCGCCGTCATCCCGCCACACCACCCCCGGTTCGGTGCCGGCGCGGGCCGAACGCACGCTCATCCCGTCGCTGAGCGGTGAGCCGCCGGCGGCGTCGGCCACCGGCGCGCCGTTCAGGATCGTGCTGCCGACGCGGTAGTTCAAGTAGGCCGGCGCCGGCAGGCGGGCCGCGACCTCGCGCGCCGCGGTGGTGCCGTCGTTGCGCACCCGCAGCTCGAAGCGCAGCCGATCGCCCGGCAGCACGACGCCGCCGTCCAGATCGAGGACCGTCAAGGTCGAGCTGGACAACGCCGCCTGGGCGCGGACCTCGAGCGTCGTCGGATCATCGATCTCCGCCGTCCGTGGATCGTCGGTCAGCACGTCGGCCGTCAGCTCGCTCGCCGCCACCCCGGCCTGGTTGAGGATCAGCGCGCCGTTCGGCGCCTCGTCGCGCACGCGCACGTCGACCTCAACCCCCCAGGTCTCGTCGATCGCCAGCTGCGCCCGCTGCCAGACGACGCTCTCGCCCGCCAGCGTGCCCCCGCCGCGGATCGCCCGCACCTCGAGCCAGGGCGAGATCGGATCGGTGATCTGCAGGCCTGTCGCCACCGCCGAGCCACGGTTCGGCACCTCGATCCGGTAGGTGACGAGATCCCCGGGCGCGACCTCCCGGCGATCCGGAACGACGACCTTGACCGCCTCGTCCAGCCGCGGGATGGCCACGACCACCAGCTCGACCAGGTTGCTCTCCCGTGCCGGGACGAGCGCGGCGCTCACCTGCGCCCGGTTGCGCAGGATCGTCCCGTGGATCGCGCTCGCCGGCACCCGGCCGGTGAAGCTCACGACCCGCTCCGCCCCGGCGGCGAGATCGCCCAGGCTCCAGGTGATGAGCGGCCCGACCAGCGATCCGCCGTCGCTTACCTCGCCGACGCCGGCGAAGTCACGCACGTCATC
The DNA here is from genome assembly GCA_041309305.1 of Deltaproteobacteria bacterium. Taxonomy (GTDB): domain Bacteria; phylum Myxococcota; class XYA12-FULL-58-9; order XYA12-FULL-58-9; family XYA12-FULL-58-9; genus JBFYZW01. The sequence continues at coordinate 5,624 of JBFYZW010000124.1, forward strand.
GGTCACGACGACGCCGCGGGCGGTGAAGCTGCCCCGGTTGTGCACCCGGATCGAGAAGCGGAGCAGATCGTTCGGCTCGACGTCACCACCATCGACGTCCACCGCGGCCTTCTCACTGACCAGGTCCGGGTAGCGAACCCGCAGCACGGTCGGATCCCCGGCTGCCGCGGTGGCCGGGTCGTCGCTGGCGACCACCTCCGCGAGCTCGAGCGCCGCGAGCTCCGCCTGGTTGATCACCTCGGTGCCGTCGGCGAGCCCCGCCGCCACGCGGGCGCGGAAGGTCAGCGTGACCTCGTCGCCCGGCGCGACGCTGGCCAGCGCGGCGATCCCGTCCTGGTCGCAGCGCAGCGCTGCGCCGTCGAAGTCGCAGGCGCTCACCGGCTCGACGTCGGTCAGGGTCGCGGCGATCTTGTCGATCACCACGACCTCGGTCGCGAAGGTGTTGCCGTCGTTGCGCAGCCGCAGCGTGTACTCCAGCCGATCGCCCGGGCGCAGCATGCCCGGCTCGGCCTCGTCGAGGTTGGTGACCGCCTTGCTGAACAGCGCAAAGCTCGGCGCGGCGCGCACCGTGACCGCGGTCGGCGCGTCGGCGGTCGGGTTCTGAGGATCATCGGTCAGCTCGAGCAGGCCGCCGTCAGCGACGATTCGACCCTGGTTGAGGATCGCCGTCCCATCGGCCAACAGCGGCCTGACCCGGGCGCTCAAGGTCAGGGTGGTGCTCGTCCCGCCGGGGACCAGCGGCAAGAGCCAGGTCACCGTCCGGGTCCCGGCGTCGTAGCAGGTCCCACAGCTCGCGGCGACGAACTCCAGCTCCGGCGCGAGCACGTCGGTCACGACCACGTTGCGGGCGTTGCCGTCGCCGTCGTTGTGCACCACCAGCACATAGGCCAGCAGCTGCCCTGGTTCGACCTCACGGCCGGGCAACGCCGGCACATCCTTGGTCGAGCGCACGAAGCGCGCCGCGCTGTCGACCGTCAGGCGCGTCGGATCGTCCGCCGCCGGCGTCCGCGGATCATCGCTCGGGATCGTCGCCGGCGCCCCGACGCCGATCAGCGCCTGGTTGACCAACACCGTCGGATCGAGCGGCGAGCGCAGGCGCGCGTCGACGCGCACCACCAACTCCCCGCCGGGCAGCGGCGAGACCTCGAGCCCGGTCCAGCGCGCCACACCGCCGGCAAAGCTACCCCCGTCGCGCGCGACGACGTTGGTGAGCAGCGCGGTGTCGATCGCGTCCTCGATCACCACCCCGCGCGCCACCGCGTCGCCGGTGTTGACCACGGTGATGAGCATGCGCACCGCCTCGCCGGGGCGGGCGCTGGTGATCGCCTGTCCGGTCGCCGGGCTGACAAAGACCTTGGTGCTGCTGTCGAGCAGCGGGCTCGAGACGACGGTGAGCACCGTCTCCTCCCGCGGCAGCGTCGCGAGGTCGGCGTCGGTCAACACCGGCGACGCGGCCCCCTCCTCGGTCAGCGCCCCCTGGTTGGCGACCACCAGGCCGTTGTCGAGCGGCCAGGCCAACCGCGCGGTGAACGCCAGCGTCACCGCCGGCGCTCCGGGCAACACCTCGGCCAGGGCCGGCACAGCGCTCGCCTCCCAGCGCAGCGTCCGGGCGCCGGCGTCGTAGGTCGCCCCTGGCGCCTCGACCAGCTCGAGCGTTGGCGGGAGCGGATCCTGAACCACGACGTTTCGCGCCGGCGCGTCGCCGCGGTTGGCCACCCCGATCACGTAGCGCACGACGTCGCGCGGGCGGGCGGTGGCAATAGCCGCGCCACCCAGGTCGGTCACCACCTTGGTCGACGCGCCCAGATCCGACGCGCTGACCACGGTGACCACCGTCGGATCGTCGCTCGCCACCGTCGCCGGATCGTCGGACGGCGCGGGCGTCGCGACCTCGGCGCTGCGCACGGTCGCCTGGTTGACGATGCGCGTGCCGTTGGCCAGCGGCGAATCGACCGTGACGCTGAAGACCAGCACCACCTCACCGCCGGCGGCCAGGCGGGCCAACGCCGGCAGCTCGGCCGCGTCCCAGACCAGCGCCCCGCCGTCGAGCCGGGCGCCGCCGCTGGCGCCGAGCTGCACGTCGGCCGGCAGCGGATCGCGGACGACGACCTGGGTCGCGTCGGCGTCGCCGCTGTTGCGCACCGCCAGAGTGTACTCGAGCTGGTCGCCCGGCCGGGTGATCAGCGGGTCGCCGGTCAGATCGCGCACCGACTTGGTCGTCGTCTCGAAGACCGGCCGCGCGCGAACGATGAAGTCGGTCGGATCGACTGCGCCGCCGACGCCCGGGTCATCCGAGAGGACGTCGGGCAGCTCGGCGCTGCTCACCCGCGCCTGGTTGCGCACCCGGGTGCCGTCGTCGAGCGGGAAGGCGATCCGCGCCCGCGGCCGCAGCACCCGCTCGCCGCCGGCGGCGAGCGGTTCGGCGAAGGTCCAGGTCAAGACCTGCCCGCTCACGCTCGCGCCGTCCGGCGCGGTCAGCGTCAGGTTGCCGTCCAGCGGGTCGACCACCTGCACGCCGGTCGCCGGCGCGGTGCCGGTGTTGCGGACGGTGATCGTGTAGGCGACCTCGTCGCCCGGGTTGAACTCCGGGTCGTCATCGTTGAACAGCGCCACCGTCTTGCTGACGACGAGCAGCGGCTTGCTCACCACCGTGAAGCGGGTTGGATCGGCCGCGGCCGGCGTGCCCGGATCGTCGGTCAGAACCGGCGCCGCGAGGTCGGCGCTAACGGCCGTCGCCTGGTTCGCGACCACCGTGCCGTCGGCCGTGCCGGCGGCGATCGTCGCCTCGACGGTCAACTCGACCGACTCGCCGGGCTCGAGCTCGGCGAGGGCCGGGGCGCCGGTGGTCGCCGACCAGGTGACCACTCCGCCCGACACCGAGCCGCCAGAGGAGCTCGCGTCCACCGCGGTGAGCGACAGGTCGACCGGGTCGGTCAGCTCCAGGTCACGCAGCGGCGCGTCGCCGCCGGCGGTGAGCAACAACGTGTAGCGCACGCGGTCGCCCGGCTGGTACGGCGTCGCCGGGCTCAGATCCTCGACCACCTTGGTGGCCAGGAGCGTCGCCTGCGCGACCACGGTCACCCGCGTCGGATCGAGCGGCGCCGCGGTGGCCGGGTCGTCCGAGACCACCGGCGGGAAGCCGTCCGGCGTCGCGGTCGCCTGGTTGGCGATGATCGTCCCGTTCGCGAGCGGAAAACGAACGCTGGCGGTCAGCTCGCGCACCGCCGCCGGTCCGCCGGGCGCCAAGTCGCCGAGCGACCAGCGCGCCACCCCACCGCTCAGGCTACCGCCGATCGCCGTGGCGCCCGACAGCGCGGCGTCGATCGGGTCGGTGAGCACAACCCCACGGGCGACCATCGTGCCCAGGTTCCGCACCGTGATCCGGTAGGCGACGCTCGCCCCGGGGGCGACCGGCGGGCTCGGGTGCACCGGGACGAACACCTTCTCGACCACCAGCCGTGGGCTGCTGCTCACGGTGAAGCTCACCGGCGGCGTGGTGAAGGGCGGCACCTGGTCACAGGTGATCACCGCCTGGTTGGTGACCACCGTGCCGTGATCGAGCGGCGTGACGATCCGCGCCTGGACGGTGACCGCGCGCGTCCCGCCGGCCGGAATCGCGCCGAGCGCCCAGCGCACCTGGTTGCCCACCAACGCCCCGCCGTCGGACGCGGCGACGAAGGTGAGCGACGGGGAGAGGGTGTCGGCCACCGCAACCCCGGTCCCCGCCCGGTTGCCGGTGTTGACGATGGTGACCGTGTAGGTGATCAGGTCCCCGGGCTCATAGACGCCCAGCGGCGGCGTATCGTCGGCCACCGCCTTGGTCGAGGTTTGCCACGCCGGCGCCGCGAAGACGGTGAGCGGCGCCGAGAGCACCGTCCGATCGGCGGCCGGGAAGACCGGCACCTCGAGGTCGGCCCGGTTCTGGACCACCGCGCCGTTGGCGACGTCGGTGTCGACCTGCACCCGGAAGGTGATCACCCGATCGTGGTCCCCGGCGCCGAGGAAGGTGAGCACCCCGAGCGACAGGCCGCCGACCAGTGGGCTGTCGCCGCCGCTGTCGGCGACGGCCGCCCCGTCCACCCGGGTCGACCCAGCGACGTAGGCGGTGTGCGCCGGCATCGCGTCGCGGACGATCACCTCCGCCGGCCGATTGCCGGTGTTGGCGACCGTGATCCGGTACTCGACGAGGTCGAGCGGCTCGAGGCGCCCGCCGTTCAGATCGGTGCCGCTCTTGCTCGAGGTCGCCAGCGACGGCGCGTAGGTCAGCGCAAAGTCGGTGCTCTGGAAGCCCGGCAGGTCCGGATCGTCGGTCAACTGCGCCGGCGTGCAGCCGCCCGAGACCGTCGCCTGGTTGCTCACCACCAGGCCGTCGATCGCGTTCTCCGAGACGCCGGCGGCAGCGAACTCCGCGACGGTCCGCACCCGCCCGGTGATCACCACCTGGGCGCTGCTCTGCGCCGCCACCGAGATGTTGGTGACCACCAGATCCCGGCCGGTGAGCGTCACGTCGCCGCTGCTGGCGAAGACCGACGCGATGACCATGTGCTCCGGCAGCCGGTCGTCGATCTGCACCCCCGCGGCCGGCTCGTCGCCGGCGTTGACGACGTCGATCGTGTAACTGAACGCCGCCCCCGGCCCATAGGGAGCCGGCGAAATGAACGACACCCGCTTGGTCGGCGGATCGAGGGTCGGAATGGCCACCGTGGTCACCGCCGGGCCGACGTCGACCGGATCGGTCTGGGCACTGTCGACCAGGGCGGTGTTGCTCACCTGCCCGCCACAGGCGTTGGCCTCCACCTGCACCGCGAAGGTGATCTGACGGCTGTTGTCACCGCTCTGGGAGGTCGGGATCGTCCCGATGCCGAGCCCCGCGACCAGCGGGCTGGTCCCGCCGACGTCGGCGCGCGGCACGCCGTCGACCCGGGTGCTGCCGGCGACGTAGGTCGTGCCGGCCGGGATGCTGTCCTGCACGACCACCCCGGTCGCGTTCAGCGAGCCCTCGTTGACGACGTCGATGATGTAGTAGAGCGCCTGCCCCGGCCCCGCCTCGGTCGGCACGACGGTCTTGCGCGTCTGTGTCCCGCCGAAGTTCGGCGTCAGGGTGTCGATGGTCATGATCACCCAGCCGACGAAGAAGCTCTCGCCATTGCCCTGGTTGTAGGGCTCGACCACGCCGTCGCCGCTGCCCAGGGTGATCTGGGCGCTCGCGTCGGCGGTGCGGATCAATCCGTCGAGGTAGTAGGTGTCGATGTCGATGCTGGTGTCGGTGCTCGAATTGAAGCTGTTGTTCGCTGGGTTGAGGCCGTTGCTCAGCTTGGTCGCCGCCGCCGCGCTGTTCGAGCGGAAGGAGATGAAGTCATAGCAGGTCGGACACCCGGTGGCGTCCTGCGGCGGCACGCCGAGCTGCCGGTCCCCCTCCATGCCGAAGACGGACAGCTTGCCGAGCGCCGGGCTGCCGACCAGGAAGTCGCCGATGGTGAACGCGTGGATCCCCGGGCCGCTCAACGAATCGGTGGTCTCGTCGAGGCGCAGGAAGCCGTCGTAGAGCACGACGTCCCGACGCACGTTCTGGCTGCTCGTCCCGCGCCAGACGATGATGATCGACCAGCCGGCGTACTTGCCCTGGGCGTTGATCCACTGCGGGTCCGAGGAGCTCAGCGTGCCCGGATCGGCGCGCAGATCGCCGACGGTGTAGATGCCGTTGGCGTTGCCCGGGCCGAGCGCGGCGACCTCGTCGGTGATCTCCCGCCTGCAGTAGTAGAAGCCGCCCAGCCCCGCGGTCGTTCGGCAGGCACCGAAGACCGGATCGTCGTCGACCGATAGATCATTATAGAAGGTGCCGTCGGGCAGGGTCAGATCGACGTCCCGGTCCGGCGGATCAGGCGCGCCGACGCGGTCGGTGCGCGGCGATGACCCGCTCCAGAACAGGAACGCCGCCACCACCTCCGCGTCGTATGGCAGCTCGCCGAGCTGTGAGCTCGACTGGGGCAACAGGACGCTATTGATCTCCGCCTGATACGGTCCAGCGACCATCAACGCGGCGCCGGTGGCCGAGTGCGCCCCGAACAGGCGCCAGTTGCCGACCTTCAGCGGGACCGCCCCCTCGACCACCGCCGACGCGGAGCCGCCCGAGAGCGAGATCCCCAGCACCATCGCGGCGAGCCACGGTCCGCGGCATGCCACACCTGGCCGAAGATGATCCGACACCGACCCACTCCCCGCCACCGGGGCGCTCGAGGTTGATCGCCAGCCTACTGACTTTGGCGTAGACGCGCAAATAACCGCACCAAGGCCGGCCTACCTCGCCCTACACGGTCAGCGGGGCCGGACGTAGATCTCCCCGTCGGCGAGGCTCTCGAGCTGTCCGCCGGTGACCGAAAACCCGCCGGTGACGAGCACGTCACCGCCGACCAGCGGGGTCGCCACGGCCCCGGCGCGGGCCACGGCCAGGTCACCGCCGGTCCAGTCGATCGCGGCGTCGCAGCTGCCGAGGTCACCGAACGAGAGCGTCTCCGCGGTCGGCAACGCCGTGTTCGGCGCGCCGATGCCGCCGATGAGCAAGAAGCCCCCAGGGACCTCGGCCAGCGCCGCGGCGCCGCGGGGGGTCATCAGGCGCAGGCTGTCGCAGGCGATGGTGCTCTGCGCCAGGTTGGCGCTGTTCAGCTTGATGACCTCGATCGCATCGCTGCCCGCGGCCCCCTCCGGCGCGGCCACGACCGCCGCGTAACCGCCGGCCACGAGGATGGCGTCCTGGCCGGGGATCAGGGCGGCGTTCGGGTAGCTGCGCGGCGTCTGCAGCGTCGGTCCGGCGACGGTCCGCCCCTGGCTGCAACCGGCGACCTCGACGAACTGCACCGCGCCGACCGTCGAGCCAGATCCCTGTCCGCCGATCAACGCCACCGTCGAGGCGCCGATCCGCACGGCGGCGTGATGCGCCCGCGGTTGAGGCGAGAGCGACGGACCGTCGCAGAAGGAGTTCGCGCGTGGATCGAAGATCTCGGTGGTCTGCCGCTCGCTGCTGCCCAGCCGCCCGCCGGCGATCAGCACCCGCCCGTCCTCGAGCAGCGTGGCCGAGTGGTAGGCGCGCTGCTCGCGCATCGGCACCGGGTCGGCGAACGTACCCGAGGTCGGGTCGAAGACCAGCGCCACCTTCCAGGTGTCGACCGCCTCGTCGACCAGGCCGACGCCGCCGGCGATCAGGACCCGGCCGTCCTGCAGCAGGGTCGCGGTGTGCGCCTGGCGCACCCAGGTCTGCTTCTTGTACTCCATCCTCGGACCGAACTCGAACACTCCGCTGCGCGGATCGTACAGCTCGGTCGACTCCCAATAGGTGGTCAACGTCGGGCTCTGGCGGATCCCGCCGGCGATGAACACCCGCCCGTCGGCGAGCAGCGTCGCGGTATGACCATGGCGCTCGGCGCCGAGGGAGGTGCAGACCACCTGACCGCCGGTCGCCGCCTCGCCGTCGGTGGTGCGGAAGAACCGCCCGACCTTGCCGAAGACGACCGACAGCTCGATCGGGTTCTCCTCGAGGCCGCCGCTCAGATCGAGCTTCCCGACCGAGATGCCAGCCACCACCGCGCCGGCCTCACCGCCGCCGGTCGACGCGCGCCCGACCACCGACAGCGTGGCGTCCGCCACCGGCGTCAGGTCGTCGAGCTGCCCCTGCCCGTCACCGCGTCGCCAGATGGTCCCCTCCGGCTGCGGCAGGCTCGGCGAGGTCAGCACGACCTCGAGGTGCTCGAGGCCGAGCGCCTGGTCACCGAGCACCTGCTGGTTACATGGATCGTTGACCACCAGGTTGAGCTGCAGCTCCGCGGAGCAGCCGCCTGCGCCGAGCACGCCGAGAAGTAGTCCGAGTTCGCGTCTCATCGCCTCACCACACCGCCCGGATGGTCACCGAGTCCGGCTCCTGATCACGCATGAGGAGGAAGGCCGTCGTACCACCAGCCACCAGCACCGCGCCACCGACCGCCGCCCAGACCCACCACTCCTTCCACCACTCGCCGCCCCGGGTCGCCTCCGCCTCGGCGCGCAGATCCGGGCGAGACAAGGGGCCGAGCCCTGCCTCGTCAGGCGCCACCGCCGCCGTGCTCGTCGCGGCGATCAGCTCCTCGCTGGACTTCGGCTCGTCCGGCCGCTCGATCCCCGGG
>JBFYZW010000125.1:0-4722 GCA_041309305.1 Deltaproteobacteria bacterium
CGCTGCGGATGCGGGCCAGCTCCTGCTCCGCGGCCGCCGACGGCGCCGCTCGGGGCGGCGGAGCGCAGGCGAGCAGGGTGAGCGCGGCGATGCCGCCGCCCAGCCGGCCGGTGAGGCAGGTCACCACGGCGCGATCGCTTTCCGCCTCACCCGCGGTTGTGCGCGGCCGGGCGGCTCGCGACGGCGCGGGCCAGCGCCGGCTCGGGCGCCAGGCCGAGCAGCGGGCAGAGCTCGTCGGCGAGGGCGTCGTAGGCGATCGCGCCCGGGGAGGAGCGGGCGTACTCGCAGATCGGCTTGCCGGCCAGGTGGGCCTTGTTCAGCGGCGCCGACTGCGGGATGCGCGTCGCGAGCAGCCGATCGCCGTACAGATCGGCGAAGCTCTGCTGGATGGTCTCGTTGGTCTGCGTCGCGCGGCGGTCGAAGCGCGTCGCCAGGATGCCGAGCAGCTGCACGTTGCGCATCAACCGCTGGCGCAGCGTGTCGACCGCGGCGAGGATGTCGCCGACCCCCTCGAGCGCCAGCACCGACATGTCGGTCGGCACCAACAGCTGGTCGGCGGCGCACAGGGCGTTGAGCGTCAGCGTGCCCAGGTTCGGCGGGCAATCGATCACGATCAGATCGTAGTGGGTCCTGGTCGCGACCAGCGCGCCGTCGAGGATCAGCTCCTTGCCGATCTTCGCCGACAGCACGGTCTCGGTCTCGGCGAGGCTTTTCTCCGATCCGGCGAGGTCGAGGTTCGGCCAGCGGGACGGGTAGGCGGCCTCGCGCACCTCGCGCAGCCGGCCGAGCAGGACGTCGGCCAGCGTGCCGTGGCCGGCCGGCGGCTCGGCGCGCAGCGACGCGGCGACGTGGGCCTGCGGGTCGAGATCGATGAGCAAGACGCGCAGCCCGCGGCGCGAAAGCGCCACGGCCAGGTTCACCGCGGAGGTGGTCTTGCCGACCCCTCCCTTGCTCGAGGCGATCGCCAGCGTCGAGGCGTTGCAGGACCCCCGCTCGACGGGGGTGGCCACCAGGTTGCGCAGGCGGTTGGTGATCCGGTCGCGGAGATCGAATGCCATCGCGATGCCCTCCAGGCTCGGCGAAACCTACTGCCAAGCCCGGCGCACGACAAGCAAAAACCGTGCAGTTGCAGGATCTTGTGCCGGTCGGGCGATCGCCGGCGGCGATCGGGTCCGCCCCCCCTCGGCGAGCAACCAACGGTTGCCGAACGGGGTAGATCCCTGGTATTTTGTCGTGTCATAGGATTGTGACCGCTGGCGCGGCCACAGGGTTTCTCGAAGGACCATGCCTGCCAACTGCCCGAGAGGACTGCGATGACCAAGGTAACGACTCGTCCGGTCGCTGATCGCCCCACCTCGTCCGAGACCTCGGCCGCCGATCGGGCGGTGAACGACTTCGCGCGCGAGCACGGGATCCGCGTGCAGCTGAACCCACGCGAGCGCAAGGCGCTCGCCGACATCCTGGCGCAGGCGGGCGGGGCGGAGCGGGCGCAGGCGTATCTGGGCCTGGCGGCGGCCGGCGTCGCGCTGGTGCCGCGGGAGACGCCGGAGAGTCAGGCGCGCGTCGCCGAGCTGCTCGACGCCGCGACGCAGATCTGGGCCGGCCACAACCGCGGTCAGGCGATCCGCGGCGAGACGCCGATCGACAGGCTGGCCAGCTTCGCGCGTGCGATCAAACAGGTCGCGCAGGGCGGACCGGTCGACGACGGGGCGGTCACGCAGCTGCGCGGGCGGGTGCTGGCCGACGCGACCCTGAAGGCGACCGACACCTTCGAGCGCGGCGCGGTCGTGCTGCCCCGCCTCACGCTGCAGCGCACCTTCGCCGCCCCGGAGCCGACCGTGCCCGAGGGGCAGCTGCCGGCCGAGGCGAGCCACGAGAGCATCTTCAACCACCCGGTGCCGCACCTCAGGGTGACCGAGGAGCGCCAGCGCGACGCGGCGCTCAAGGGCGTGGCGCTGCCGCTCGACAAGGTCCCGAACACCAACGAGCCGTGGAGCGCCCGTCGGGTCGCGGAGCTCCTGGTCGGCACCGGCCGGGACAAGGAGATCCTCGATCTGACCCACGCGCTGCACCCGGCTGACCGACGGGCGGTCGCCGAGGAGTACGCCCGGCTGAAGGGCTGGAACGTCACCGGCCAGGCGGCGATCGACCGGATGCGCGAGGACCTCGGTCGGCGCGTCGGCGGCCGGGCCGAGATCGTCCTCAACGCCCAGCTGGCCAACGCCAGCGGCCAGCCCGAGGCGGCCGACGTCGTCGCGCTGGACCTCAAGGGCTTCGACGAGAACGACGAGGCGATCACCCGCCTGGTGATGCAGTGCAACCGCGAGCAGCTCGTCGCCCTCGACGCGGCGCTGGCGGCCCGCTACGGCAAGGATCTGGGCAAGGTCGCCGACGAGCTCGACCACCTGTTCGGCGTCGAGAGCCTGGAGGCGCGGCGCTTCCGCTTCATCGTCGCGGCGATCCGCGCCACCGGCGAGGTCAGCGACGCGCACATCCGCGCCTTCGAGCTGCGCGAGGCGGTCCGTAACCCGAACCTGTTCGAGGCCAAGGAGGTGTTCCGGCGCGGCGGTACCGACGAGAACCGGATCTTCCGCCTGCTCGAGTCGATGTCGCAGACCGAGTTCCTCGCCGTCGCGGCGGCCTACAAGCAGCTGAACGACGCTCTGTGGCACGAGCGCAGCGAGGGCGACGGCGGCGAGTCCGGCGAGGTGCGCGCCACCGCGCTCTACCACCGGCTGCACGATGATCTCGACGACGTGGTCGGTGGCGACGAGCTGTGGCTGCAGCGCCTGGCGCTCGCCGCCCGCGGCGTCCAGTACCAGCCCGACGAGCGCCTCAGCCCCGAGGAGCAGCGGCAGGCCGAGGCGGCCCACCGTGAAAACCTGGCCCGCTACCTGGCGGTGACCTTGCGCCTGGCCGGCAAGGGCAAGCTCGATGAGGCCGACGTGACCGCGGCGATGAAGCTGATGGAGGCCGAGAGCCCCGACGGCCGGCGCACCGTGTTCAACGGCCTGCCGACCCCGGCCGAGGTCTTCCAGACCTACACCCGCCAGTTCCCGCGCGAGAACGTCTTCCGCGACGTGCAGCTGGCCACCGAGGGCGTGACCGAGCGGATCGCCACCGCGGTGCTGCGCGGCGCCGGACACGACTCGCCCCAGGTCGTCGCGCTGCGCATCGCCCACGACGCCGAGGAGGCCTACCAGCTGCTCGACCGGCCGGGCCTGTCCACCGGCGAGCGCGAGGCCTTCCTCGCCGCTGTGCGCGCCGAGTTCAAGAAACAGACCGGCAAGGAGCTGCGCGCCTACCTGGGCGAGGAGCTCGGCCGTGAGCTCGAGCTGCCCGACGGGCGCAAGATCCCCTCGCGCGCGCTGGTGCTCGAGGAGCACGGGCTGCTCACGCCGGCCGAGCGGCTGGTGCACGCCATCCACCAGCGCGGGCCGCTGAACCTCTGGGCGCTGCCCGAGAACGAGGCGGTGATGCGCACCCTCTCCGGCCTGTCGCCGCTCGAGAAGGTCGTGGCGATGACCGAGTACGCGCGCATCGTCCACCCGGACAAGCCCTTCAACCCGGAGACCGGCCAGAACCCGCTGATCGACGACCTGCGCCAGCTGCGCGGCAAGGACGTGCGCCGCGCCGACATGATCGCGGCGGTCATGCCGCAGGACGTCGACCAGCTCGCCCTCGAGGTGGCGCTCTACCTCGACCGCCAGACCGATCCGCAGATCGACGCCTGGATCCGCGCGAACGTCGGCAATCCGGACGAGTTCGTCGCCCGCAACTTCGGCGACGCCGATCCGCGCACGCCGGGCGCACAGCGCACCGGCCTGCCGGCGCTGCGCGATCTGGTGCAGGCGTGCGGCGGCACCGCCGAGTTCGCGGCCAAGGCTCGGGTCAATGAGCAGGCGATGATCCAGCAGGTCCGCGCGATGGTCACCGACTCGCGCGGCAACGGCCTGACCCGGATGCTGATGGACTTCTTCGGTCCGCACGGCGCCGGGCTCGAGGTCTACGCCCGCAAGGTCGGCGCCGCGGTGGCCGAGGCGGAGCACTACAAGGCCCGCAACGGCGTGGTCACCGAGGAGCAGCTGGCGCAGATCCGCTACGCCTACGCCGAGCTGCTCAACCGCGTCGCGCAGTACGACGAGCTCAAGGGCCAGCGCATCGAGACGGTCTCGAACGTGGCGCTGGCCATCGCCCTCGGCGGCACGATGGTGGTCGCCCCGGGCGTCTCGCCGGCGGTGCTCTTCGGCATCGGCGCTGGCACCAAGGCCGGCGTGCACTACGCCTTCGGCGAGCGCGACCGGGTCGAGCTGCTCAAGCAGGCGGTACGCGGCGGCGCCTCCGGGCTGCTCGCCCACTTCGCCGCGACGCAGACCATGCCGGCCAGTGTGCAGGGTTGGCTCGGCGGCCTCGATCAGGGCGTCGCCGCGATCGTGCGCGGCGGCATCGTCGGCGCCGAGATGGGGGCGGGGCACGCCACGGTCGACTGGGCGCTCGAGGGGCGGCTGCAGGTCGCCGATCTCGGCCGGCGCGTCGTGCGCGGCGCCACGGTCGGCGCCGCTGCCGGCGGGGCGATGGCCGGGGTGATGTACTACGGCCAGAAGGCCTGGCAGGAGCTGTTCGGCAAGGACCCGGCCCGGGTCGACGATGGGACCGGGCCGGACGATCCGGGCGACCCGACCGACCCGACCGACCCGCGCCCGCCGGGCCAGCAGCCCGGAC
>JBFYZW010000126.1:0-8365 GCA_041309305.1 Deltaproteobacteria bacterium
GCCGCCCCGGTGACGCTCCAGGGCCCGAGCCGGTGGCGGCGGGCGGCCAACGCCTTGAGCACCAGCGCCCGCTCGAGGACCCGCTCGGCTCCCGGCAACGGCCTGCCCGCCGCGTCCTGGCCGGCGCGGACGAGCAGGTTCCACACCGCCTCGCGGCTCTCGGGCCCGAGCAGCCGGCAGGGGGTCGCGGCCCCGCGCGCCTGGACCGCGCCGACAAACCCCTGCGGACGGCCGGTGGCGAAGCGCGCCTCGGCGACGCCGAGTGCCAGCGTGCGCCGGACGATCGGCGAGGCGCCGCACAGGTGCAGGGCGCGGTTGGCGACGTAGCCCTCGCGCGGGTTGCCGGCCAGGAGCAAGCGGCGCAAGAAGCGGCGCTCCTCCGGCTGCGCCCCCTGGTAATCCATCGCGAACATGCCCATCAGCTTGCCCAGCACGCGCCGCTTGGCCGGGTCGAACGGGCTGTCGCGGAACTCCTCGAGGATGGCGGCGAAGTCGGTCTCGTGGCCGAGGAACTCGGCCGCCGGCATCAGCTCGGCCGCCGGGTCGTCGGGGGGCGCGAGGCGCCGCTTGACCGACCCCTTGGGTACGACCAGCGGCGCGCGACCAGAGCCACCCTTGCCCAGCCGCGCCTCGGAGACCGAGGAGCTGACGGCGTTGTTGCGTAGGATCGCGGTCACCGGCCGGAGGCTACCCGGCCGGGCGCGTCGGTGACAAGGGGCTCAGGCGGCGACCGGCTCGAGCCCAGCGCCGATCAGGTGGGTGCGGATCTTGCGGATGACGTTGCCCTCGATCTGCCGGGCGCGCTCGCGCGAGATGCGGAAGTGCTGGCCGATCTCCTGCAGGGTCTTCGGCTCCTCGGTCATCAGGCGGTTCTGAACGATGTAGCGCTCCTTCTCGTTCAGCTCGTCCATCGCCTGGTGGACCTTGTCGCGCACCAGCTCGCGCTCCTGGTGCCCGGCCAGGTCCTCCTCCTGGGTCGGGACGCCGTCGGCGAGCAGATCGAGGTGCGACTGCTTGGCGCCCGGCTCCAGCTCGACGTCGAGCGAGAAGTCCCGCGCCGCCAGCCGCATCTCCATGTCGGAGACCTCACCCTCGGCGACCCGCAGGCGCTTGGCGACCGACTGGGTCGACGCAACCTCACCCGGGCCGGCCTCGCGGTCGGCGCGATCGCGCTCGGAGCGCAGCTTGAAGAACAGCTTGCGCTGCGCCTGGGTGGTGCCGAGCTTGACCAGGCTCCAGGAGCGGATGATGAAGTTCTGGATGTAGGCGCGGATCCACCACACCGCGTAGGAGATCAACCGGTAGCCCTTGCTCGGGTCGAACTTCTTCACCGCCATCATCAGGCCGATGTTGCCCTCCTGGATCAGGTCGAGCAGCTTCAGGTTGTAGCCGCGGTACTCGTGAGCGATCTTGACCACGAAGCGGAGGTTCGCGGTCACCAGCTTGTGCGCCGCGGCCATGTCGCCGGAGCCGAGGTACCGGTTGGCCAGGGCGACCTCCTCCTCACGGGTCAGGAGCTTGTAGCGGTTGATCTCGGAGACGTAGCGGTCAATCGACTGATTCGCGTTGGCGTTTGGATTGAACATGGACGCTGCCCCTTTCGCAGGGTTCGGTTGAACCCGCCCCTTGCGGCTTTTCTCGAGCCGCCCCCGAAGGAAGATTGAAGCTATGAAGGAGGTGGAAACCCTGAGGATTTCGACCAATTCGACGCTTTCGGCTTCCCGATTGCGTCCTGCGTTTCAGGGCATTAGATGCCGCAGCGGGGGATAGGATTCGCGAAAAGCCGAAAAAAGAGTCAGTCGCTGAATTCGACCAAAACGACTGTAATATTGTCGATGCCGCCGTTGGCGTTGGCCCTGGCGATGAGCGCCTGGCAGGTCTTCTCCAGGTCGCGCCCGCCCTCCTGCACGGTCTCGAGCAGCGCCGGATCGGGGACCATCCCGGACAGCCCGTCGGAGCAGAGGATGTAGACCTCGCCGGGCTTGGGCTCGAGCCGGAAGATGTCGACGACGACGGTCTCCTTCATCCCGAGCGCGCGGACGATGACGTTCTTATGCGGGAAGTGCTCGATCTCCTCGTCGGTGAGCTTGTGGACCTTGAGGTAGTCGTTGAGCAGCGAGTGGTCCTCGGTGAGCTGTTTGATCGCCCCGTTGTGGACCAGGTAGCCGCGCGAGTCGCCGACGTGGCACATGTAGGCGCCGGTCGAGCCGCAGACCAGCGCGACGATCGTCGTCCCCATGCCGCGGTAGCGCGGATCGGACTGCGCGGTCTCGAACACCCGCCGGTTGGCCAGCTTGACCCCGGTGACCAGGCGGTTCTCGTCGTAGGTCAGCGAGCGGTCCTCTTTGAACGGCCAGGTGATCTCTTTGTCGCGCGAGGTGTCGATGAAGAAGTTGGCCAGCGTCTCGACCGCGATCTGCGAGGCGACCTCACCGGAGGCGTGGCCGCCCATCCCGTCGGCGACGATGTAGAGGTTCTCCTCGGCGAGGAGAAAGAAGTTGTCCTCGTTGTGCGAGCGTTTCATCCCCACGTGGGTGCTGCCGGCGTAGCGGATCTTCATGCTGGCACGAGCAAGGCGGTTCGGACTCCGCGCGGGGACGACCCCACCAATCGAGGCGAACCTACCCGTCGTAGCATGAGACCTCCTCGGCAATCAAGCTCACCTTTCCCCCGCGGCCGATCCCTAGGCGCGCCGCCTCGCCGGCGATGAGCTCGACGACGCTCTCGGCCGCGCCGACCCACGGCGACAACCGCCAGGGAGCGACGGTCACCACCTCGAGGACGGTGCGGTCGCGGTCGAGGAAGACGACGTCGATCGGGTAACGCATACCGAAGGTATGCACCCAACGGCAGGGAGAGAGCCACAGGCCCGTGCCCGGGCGCGGCGGCGGCCGGCCGATGAGGCCCCGGGTGCGCGCCCAAAAACCGGCGGCGGAACAAACGATCAGCGTCGGGTCGGCCATCCGCCGCAGCATCGCACCGGCCGGCGCCGCGGAGCAACCTTGACTGCCATCGGTGCCCCTGTGAGAATCCGCCGGTCCTCCGGCCAAGGAGCCCAGCCCAGATGCGATTCCTCGATGTCCTGACCCGCGGCGAGTTCAGCGAGGTCTCTCAGCGCTACTCGGACATCCTGCTCGCGGGCCTCGTGGTCGGCGTCGTCGGGATGATGATCATCCCGTTGCCGACCTTCGTGTTGGACATCCTGCTCACGCTGAACATCACCATCCAAGTCTCGATGATGATGATCGCCATCTATATCTCCTCGCCGCTCAAGCTCTCCTCCTACCCGACGATCATCCTGATCACCACCCTGTTCCGCCTGGCCCTCAACGTCTCGAGCACCCGGTTGATCCTCCTGCAGGCCGACGCCGGCGAGGTGATCGACGCCTTCGGCTCGTTCGTCGTGCGCGGCAACTTCGTCGTCGGCGCGGTCATCTTCCTGATCATCACCATCATCCAGTTCCTGGTCATCGCCAAGGGCTCCGAGCGCGTCGCCGAGGTCGCCGCCCGCTTCACCCTCGACGCGATGCCCGGCAAGCAGATGTCGATCGACGCCGATCTGCGCGCCGGCGCCTTCGACCTCGACGAGGCCCGCCGCCGCCGCGCCGAGCTGAACCGCGAGTCGCAGCTGTTCGGCTCGATGGACGGAGCGATGAAGTTCGTCAAGGGCGACGCGATCGCCGGCCTGGTGATCACCGGCATCAACATCACCGCCGGCATCATCATCGGCGTGATGATGATGGACATGAGCGCCGGCGAGTCGGTCAACCGCTTCGGCATCCTGACCATCGGCGACGGGCTGGTCTCGCAGATCCCCGCCCTCTTCTCGTCGATGACCGCGGGCCTGATCGTCACCCGCGTCTCGGCCGAGGACGAGGCCTCGCACCTGGGCAAGGACATCTCGACTCAGATCCTCGCCCAGCCGAAGGCCTTCGCCATCGCCGCCGGCATGCTCGCCGGCATCGGCATGGTGCCGGGGCTGCCGACCCTCCCGTTCATGCTGATGGCCGGCGTGGTCGGCACGATGGCCTACGGCCTGATGCGCGGCCAGGCGCGCGACCGCGGCGAGGTCGGCCCGGCGAACGAGGTCCAGGCGCTCGGCGAGGAGACCAAGGCCAAGCAGATCGAGGCGGCCAAACGCCAGGAGGGCCAGGCGCAGCAGATGCTGCCGGTGGTCACGCCGATCGCCCTCGAGGTGGCGGCGAACCTGATCCCGCTGGTCGAGGACACCGGCGGCGGCAACAAATTCCTCGGCGAGATGGTGCCGATGATGCGCGACGGTCTGTTCTACGAGCTCGGGGTCAAGTTCCCCGGTATCCGCGTGCGCGGCAACGAGACCGACCTGCCCGACGGCACCTACATCATCATGATCAACGAGATCCCGCTGGTCTCTGGCAACGTCTCGCTCGACAAGGTCCTGGTCAACGACACCGTCGACCGCCTGACTTTGCTCAACATCAAGGGCGAGGAGGCGGTCAACCCGGCCAACGGCTCGGAGTGCGCCTGGATCCCGGCCGAGTACGCCGAGATCGCCGAGCAGGCGGGCCTGACCTCCTGGGACGCGGCCGGCTACATGGTGCTGCACCTCTCCTCCGTCCTGCGCAAGAACGCCGCCGAGTTCGTCGGCATCCAGGAGGTGCAGAACATGCTCGAGCAGCTCGAGCAGGCCTTCCCGGCGTTGGTCAAGGAGGTGGTGCCGAAGGCGGTCTCGCCCTTCCAGCTGACCGACATCCTCCGCCGCCTGGTCGAGGAGGAGATCTCGATCCGCGACCTCAGAAGCATCCTGCAGGCGCTGGCCGAGTGGGGCCAGGTCGAGTCCGACACGGTGATGCTGACCGAGTACGTGCGCAACGCGCTCAAGCGCTACATCTCGCACAAGTACACCCGCGGCGGGAACACGCTGGTCGTCTACCTGCTCGACCCGCAGATCGAAGAGACGGTGCGCAGCTCGATCCAGCACACCCAGAGCGGCAGCTACCTGGCGCTCGAGCCGGAGATCACCCAGGAGATCCTCACCGCGGTGCGCAACGAGGTGGGCAACCTGCCGCCGACGGCGCAGAACCCGGTGATCCTGACCACAATGGAGATCCGGCGCTACTTCCGCAAGCTGGTCGAGCTCGAGTTCCCCCACCTGGCGGTGCTCTCCTACCAGGAGCTCTCGCCCGACATGAACATCCAGCCGATCGCGCGCATCAGCCTGGAGTAGCCGGCACCGCGGGCCTGGCGATGACGACCTCGCGCCTCTGGCGGCCCGGCGTATCCGCCGCGCTCGCCCTCGTCCTCGCCGGCTGCCCGGTCTACCGCTCCGCCCCGGCCATCGACTGCGATGAGGGCCCGGACCAGGTCGCCGACCCGATGAGCGGCACCTGCTTCATCAGGGTCGTGACAGCGCAGCCCTGGGCGCAGGCTCGCCTCGCCTGCCTACGCCTGCCGGGTGGCACCCGCCTGGCGACGATCGACTCGGCGCAGCAGAACTACCTGGTCACGCTGCTCACCCTCCCCGAGCCCCACTGGCTCGGCGCCAGCGACCTGGAGGTCGAGGGAAGCTGGCGCTGGGTGACCGGCGAATCACTCCTGTGGACCAGCTGGGGCATCGGCGAGCCGAACGACCAAGACGGCGCTGAGGACTGTCTCGAGATCAACCATGGGGGCAACGGTCTCTGGAACGACATCTCCTGCAACCTCTCGCGCCCGTTTGTCTGTGAGCGGCCGCTCCACGAGCCCGACGACGAGCTGCTCTGAACGGCGCTGATTGACTCCCGCTGACGCCTCAGCGAGAACGGGCGCAACGCATCAACGCGAGGAGGACGGCATGGGAACCCGAGGACGCGAGATCGTCGGCATGGACGTCGACACCCTGATCCGGCTGCTGAACGAGGCCTTCGCCAGCGAGTGGCTGGCCTACTACCAGTACTGGCTGGGCGCCAAGCTGATCAAAGGGCCGATGAAGGACGCGGTGGCCGCTGAGCTGACCCTGCACGCCACCGAGGAGCTCGCCCACGCGGTGCTGCTCGCCGACCGGATCATCCAGCTCGGCGGCACGCCGCTCACCCACCCGAAGAAGTGGACCGAGCTGAGCCCGTGCGCCTACGACGCGCCCGAGGATCCGTACGTCGCGGTGCTGCTCGACCAGAACATCGCCGGCGAGCAGTGCGCGATCACCGCCTACAAGAAGCTGATGGACGTGACCAAGGACAAGGACATGGTCACCTACAACATCGCGCTGCGCATCCTCGAGCAGGAGGTCGAGCACGAGGAGGACCTCCAGAGCCTCAAGGAGGACCTCGAGTTGATGGCCGCGCGCGGCGGCCGCTGAGCAGCGACGCGCGCCGGCGGGCGAGAGGGACGCTGGAGGAGCGAGAGGAGGACGCGGCCCAGGGGGGCCGGGCCGCGGGTCGCGAACGGCGGCTCAGCGCTTCGAGAACTGGAAGCGTTTGCGCGCGCCGGGGCGGCCGTACTTCTTGCGCTCGACGATGCGCGGGTCGCGGGTGACGAAGCCGGCCTTCTTCAGCGGTGAGCGGAACTCCGGGTTCATCTCCATCAACGCGCGGGTCAGGCCGTGGCGCATCGCGCCCGCCTGGCCGGACATCCCGCCGCCCTTGACGTTGACCTTGACGTTGATCTTGCCCCGCTGCTCGAGCAGGTCGAGCGGTTGCATGGCCATGTTCCGCCACGCCTCGCGCGGGAAGTACTCGTCGAAGGGACGGTCATTGACCACCATCTCGCCGTCGCCGGGATTGATCCAGACGCGGGCGGTGGCTTCCTTGCGCCGACCGGTGCCGTACCAACGTTGGGTTTCTGGCATGAGAGACCTCTACATCGTTGCGCTAGAGAGACAGGACCTCGGGCTTCTGCGCCGTGTGCGGATGCTCGCCGCCGGCGTAGACCTTCAACTTCGAGAACATCGCGCGACCGAGACCGCCCTTGGGCAGCATCCCGCGCACCGCCAACTTGACCAGCGTCTCCGGCTTGCGCTTGCGCACCGTCGCGGCGTTGGCGCCGCGGATGTGACCGGCCCACTCGGTGTGGTGGTAGTACATCTTGTCGTTCTCTTTGTTGCCGGTCAGCTTCACCTGCGCCGCGTTGATCACGACGACGAAGTCGCCGCTGTCGACGTGCGGGGTGTAGTCGGGCTTGTGCTTGCCACGCAGGATGGTCGCCACCCGGGTCGACAGCCGCCCGAGCACCTTGTCCTTGGCGTCGACCAGGTACCAGCGTCGCTTGACGTCCTCTTTCTTGATGATCGCGGTCTTCATCGCATACCTCTCGTCTCCGTCGCCACGCGACGGACCGAAGGCGCGCCTTGTATGAAACATGCGCTGACTTGTCAAGCAGTTGCCGGCAGACGAACCGCGGGCCCGGGGACCTCGGGCAGAAGGCTGGCCAGGCGGTTGTGCGCGTCCACCCGCACCACCGTCGGCACGTGCCGCCGCGCCTCCTCGTCGTCGAGGTCGACGAAGGTGGCGATGATCACCCGGTCCCCGGGGCGGACGTCGTGGGCGGCGGCGCCGTTGGCGCAGATCACCCCGGAGCCGCGCTCGCCGGCGAGCGCGTAGGTGACGATCCGGCTGCCGCGGGTGACGTTCCAGACGTGCACCGCCTCGTGCTCCAGGATGCCGGCCGCCTCCATCAGGGCCGCGTCGATGGTCAGGCTGCCCTCGTAGTCGAGGTCAGCCGCGGTGATCACCGCGCGGTGAATCTTGGCGTTGAACATCTGCCGTCGCATGGCCTTCACCTCCGGCGTGACAGCCGCGTCGCGGTCTGCCCGCCCTGGGGCTACGGTAGCCCGCTGCCACGCCTCATGCAACGGTCGACGCGTCGGGCCCGACCACCGCCTCGACCAGCTGCCCCGGGGCGAGGTAGCGACGCGCGACCTCGCGCAGGTCGGCGGCGCCGACCGCCTGAATCTCGGCGACGTAGCGCGTGTACTGGGCGTAGCCGAGGTCGAACCGCTCGCCGAGGGCCATCAGCATCGCCCGCGCGCCAGCGCGCTGCAGGTCGATCGAGTGGGTGCCGACCAGGTAGCGCTTCGCCCGCTCGAGCTCGTCGTCCCCGACCAGTTCGTCGCGCACCCGCTCGAGGTGGGCGAGCACGCCCGCCCGGGCCAGGTCGACCTTGTCGGGGCTCGTGCCGATGTGGACGATGATGTGCCCCGGGTCCAACCCCTCCAGGCTCGAGCAGGAGATCGCGTAGGCGAGCGACTGGCGGTCGCGCAGATCGAGGAACAGCCGGCCGCTCTGCCCGCCGAGCACGGTGGCCAGCACCTCGAGCGCGTGGCGATCCGGCCGGTTCACCGTCGTCCCCATCGCGCCGATGATCACGTGCGCCTGCTTCTTGTCCAGCGCGTAGCGCGCCTGGCGCGCCT
>JBFYZW010000127.1:0-3471 GCA_041309305.1 Deltaproteobacteria bacterium
CAGGGCGCCGACCCCGACGTCTTCACCGATCACGGCCTCTGCTACGCTGGCGACCGCGGCCGGGTGCTGCTGGTCGGCGGCTTCGCCCAGCCGGCCGCGCTCGACTACCGGATGACCATCCAGGAGTGGACCGGGAGCGCCTGGCGGGTCGTTCCCGCGGTCGACGTCCCGGGCGCCGGCGCGGCGCTCAACCTGACGTACGACCCCACCCGCCGGCAGCTGCTGGTCGTCAACGACGCGCGCACCGGGCCGGGCACCACCTGGCCGACCCGCGCCTTCGTCGTCGAGTACGGCTCCCGCCGGCCGGCGCAGCGCTTCACCGTCGACACCGCCGCGGCCGCGATCCCATCCGGCGCGACCCTCGACACGTTGACGGCCCGCTGGCGCGGCGGCGGCGTCGGTTATCCAGACGGCGTGGCCGAGGCGGGCGCCGAGCTGCTGGTCTGGCGCGCCGGCCGATGGCAATCACTCGCCGTCGAGCCAACCGCCGCTGCGACCGCGCTCGCCGACCTCACGTTCACGACCGATCTGAACGTATCGACCTACCTGCTCGCCGGCCGCCACCTCCACCTCGCCCTCGCGCCAAAGGCGGTGAACGGCGCCGGCGACGCCAGCGCCACCGGCGACGCCAGCGGCCGCGTGGTCACCGACTTCGTCGAGGTGAGGTTGCACTACCGATTGCCGTGACGCGGGCATCACGCGCCGCTCAGGGCCGGTTCCCGCTCAGCGCCGGTTGAGCATCCGCCAGGTGCGGTCGGCGTACTCTTTGCTCGCCGGCGAGGTGCTCAGGCTCGACATCTGGTCCTTGAGGTAGAGATCGAGCACGTCCTTCTGCCGCTGGGTGCTCTTCAGACGGTTGCCGGCGGCGATGGTGTCGGCGCTGTCGTAGCCGTTGTTCCACTTGCGGTCGAGGCGCTTCGATTCGTCGTAGGCGGCTTTCGACTTGGCGAGGTTGTTGCGCACGGTGGTGGCGTGGTTGCGCGCCGCGTACGGCGTGTTGCTCTTCCCGTACGACGCGGCGGCCATCGTGTTCATCACGCTGTCGACGATGTTCGGCATGGCGGCTCCTCCTCGTTGTGTGGACGGTGAACGCGGTTGATCAGTGCCCCGGCCGGAAGCCGTGGGCCATGCCGAACTTGAGCTCGCGCATGAACCGGTCCTCGCCCATCGCCCGGACGTTGGCGTTGATCCGCTCGTTGAGCTTGCTCATGATCCGCGCCTCGGTCGCCTTGCGCGTCTCGTAGCTCATCGGGTAGGTGCCGTTGCGCACCTTCTCCAGCTCGTTGTACTGCGTGACGATCCCCGACATCTTGTAGACCGGACCTGGCATGACATCCTCCACGTTGTGATCGTGTGCGTCGTCTCGTGACATCTCGTCGGCGAACACCTCGATTGTCGGCGGCCAGAAGAGCCGGTCCGGTGCCACGGGCCGCGGGCTGGGACATCGGTCCCGAACCGGGTGCGCTGACGATGGTCTGGAGAGAGCTAACGGTGGATGACGAACGTGCCTTGCCTGCCGCCTGCCGGCGCCGCGGCCCGAGGACCGTCAGGGAGCGAAGATCTCGGCCGCGGTGGCGACCTTCACCGCGCGCCGGAGCCAGCGGGCGAGCTGCGCCTCGTCGGCGCAAGCCGCGAGTCGTGCGCGCACCTGCCGCGACACCGGCAGCTCGCGACTCTCGAGCACAGCAATCACCGCTCGACGCGCTCCCTCGAGCCGCCCGAGGTCGAGGCCCTCTTCGCGCCCTTTCTCCCACCCCTCGGCGCGATAGGAGTCCAGGATCGTACGCACCTGTTGCCCCGCCTCCTTGCCCAGATGATCCTGCATGAACGCCTCCACCGCACTCCGCTCGTCGCGCGAACGCACCGCCCAGACATAATAGACCAACGTCCCGAGATCCGACAGCCCGCCGGCCTCCTGCTCCAGCGCGCGCACGTCGGCGACCCAACGCGACAGCAACTCCACCGCCTGCTCCCGCCGCAGGGCCCTCAACAGCGCCTGGGCCAGCCTTGCCATCGCCGTCAGCTCCCGCCGTCCGCGCAGCGCTTCCTCCTCGAGCGCGCCCAGGTCAGCGAGGAGGAACCGCAGGCGCGGCAAGAACGGCTCGACGCCGAGCGCCTCGACGTCGCCCAGGTCGACGAGCTCTCTCAGCTCGACCGGCGCCGACCACGGCCGTTCGCCGTGGTAGAGCACCAGGGGCACGATCACCGGCAGCGTCGTCGCCCCGTGATTCGCCTCCACCGAGAGCCACCGCTCCCAGATGCGAACGAGGTAGCTGAGCAACCGGAAGGCCATCAGCCGGTCCACCTCGCTCTGATGCTCGAAGAGCAGATACACGAGCACCCGCCGTTGCCCCACTGGCACGCTGAACAGCAGATCCGAGCGCCGCTCGCCGAGCTCCGCGTCGCCGAGCGGAGGGTCGAGCGTCGCACTGTCGCAGGTTGGGACAGCGGGTCTGGTATCCCCCGACTCCGGTTGACCACAGCCCCCCGCCCGCCGAAGATGAGGTCGCCCGACGGAGGGCCCACCCCACAGCCAGAGGTCGCCGATGCGCGTCGTCCGCCGACTCGTCAACCCCGCACGGCTCGCGCTGCTTGTCGTCCCGGTCACGCTCGCCGGCACCTACACCGCCAGCGCCGCCCAGCCTGACGGTCTGCCGATGGTGTTCTACGTCGGCCCGCCCTCGTGGGGTGAGGGCGCCTACACCGGCGGCCCGGTCGATCCGGCGATCGTGCACCTGAGTACCTGGGCGGCGGGCGAGAAGGTCTACGCCGCGACCGACGGCGCCAAGCTGCGCGACGCGCCCCGGACCGATGGGCGGGTCGTCCACACCGCCGGCTTCGGCACCGCGTTCACCATCCTGCGCCGCGCCACCCCGACGCCGGTCGACGTCTCGGCGCGGGTCGACCACTGGTACGAGGCGCGCCACGAGTCGGGCGCGGTGGGCTTCGTCTTCGGCGGCGTGGTGACGCCGGTGCTGCTGCGCCTCCCCGGCGAGCGGCTCGCCACCGTCGCCTGGCGCTGGGACTTCGAGGTCTGCCTGCGCACCTTCGCCGGCGGTCGCGAGACGAGCCACTGCCAGTCGATGGGCGGCAACCTGAAGGGTGGCGCCGCCCGCGCCTGGGTGGCGCCCGCGCCGGTCACCAACCCCGACCGGCCGCTGATCGTGCTCGAGGTGGAGCTGGGCATGCCCGAACCGGAGACGACCCGCTGGTACTACGTCTACCGGCTCGACGACGGCCAGCCGAGCGAGGTGATCGCCAACTACGCGCACACCTACGATTCGGGCGTCTACGGCTACCTGCTCATCTCCCCGGACCCCGAGGCGCTGTGCTCGGGCTTTATCAACCCGACCAAGCTCGACATCTGCCGGCGGACCGCGGACGGCAAGGAGATCGAGCTGCAACGCGACCTGGCGCAGTGGACGCGCGTGCCGGCCCAGAAGCCGCGCGGCCTTCTCGTCCCGCCGCGTG
>JBFYZW010000128.1:0-3194 GCA_041309305.1 Deltaproteobacteria bacterium
CACGCCGCTGAGCAGCGGGCGCTGCTCGGCCGCGCGGCGCGGTTGGTCAAGCCCGGCGGCCGGCTCATCTACGCCACCTGCAGCCTGCTGCGCGACGAGAACGAGGCGGTGGTCGAGCGGTTCCTCGCCGACGGCGGCTTCCGGGTCGTCTCGGCGGCGAAGATCCTCGCCAAGCTGCTGCCGATCGACGGCCCCTTCTTGCGCCTCTGGCCCCACCGGCACGGCACCGACGGGTTCTTCGGCGCGGTGCTCGAGCGCACGCCGGCCTGACCGCTACGCCGCGCGGCCGCTCAGCGGTAGCCGAAGCGCTCGAGCGTCGCCACGAAGCCGTGCACGCGCTCGAGGGCGGCCAGCGCGCGCGAATCGAGGTCGGAGCGCCAGCGCGCGCGCAGCTGCTTCTCGCTGTTGATCCACGGCAGCGCGGTGACCAGCGGCTCCCAGGTGGGCGGGAACGGCAGCTCACACCAGGCCGCCAACCGCTCGAGGCTCGCCCGGCGGGTCGAGCTGTCGGCCAGCTGCTCGAGCTTGAGGACCAACGTGGTCGACTCGTCCAGCGCGGCGGTCTTCTGGACCCAGAAGCGCGCCACCTCGGTCGGGCTGCGCTGGCTCAACCCCGAGCGAAAGGCGGCGAGCTGCCAGTTGGCCAGCCACGAGGCGACGACGTCCCGGCCGTCGCGCACCAGCGCGACGAAGCGGGCGCGGGGAAAGACCTGGCGCAGGCTGACCCGGCTCGGCGGCGGCGGCGGGGTGTAGTCGAGGAAGCCCCAGCGCGACGCGCGGCTCTTGCCCAGCGCCGCGGGCTCGGGGGTCGTGGTCCAGAAGGCGCAGTGGAAGGCGCGCACCGCGGCGAGCAGGTCCTCCTCGCGGCGCGCCGTTTCCGGCTGCTCCTGGGCGAGGAGGTCTCGGAGCGGCGCCCAGGCCTGCTCGGCGCCGGCGATCAGCCCGACCAGCGCCGAGCCGGAGGCGATGTAGCACTCCGGGTGGGCGTTGAGCACCACGCGCAGCAGGTTGGAGCCGGAGCGCGGCGCGACGTCGACGACGATCGGTCGGTCGACGTCCCAACGCTCGAGACCGGGGCTGCTCATCGACGTGCGGGCGCGGCGCGCCTCAGGGGCAGTAGCTCTTGTCCTTCTTGGCGATCGCCTTGCACACCCGGTCGGAGCCGCAGTAGCTCGCGTCGCCCGAGGCGACCCCCTTGCAGAAGTCGCTCTTGCAGTAGCTCTTGTCCTTCTTGGCGATGCCCTTGCAGTCGTCGGTCTGGCAGTAGCTGGCGTCCATCTTCGCCCAGCCCTTGCAGTCGGCGCTCTGGCAGTAGCTGGCGTCGCGCTTGACGATCCCCTTGCAGTCGCCGGTGCTGCAGTAGCTGGCGTCGCCCGAGGCCAGCCCCTTGCAGTCGCCGCTCGACCAGCGGGTGATGTCGGCCAGGGCGACCCCCGCCACGCCAGCGACCAGCCCGACCACCACGACCGCTCCGACCACGACACGCTTGTGCTGGACCATCGGTCCCTCCGCGAACGCAGGCGCAGACATTGCGCCGCGGCGTGAAGAGAGCACCGCCGCGGGTTCTCGGCAAGGGGGGCGGGGCGATGGTTTGGGACGCAAGTCCCGAATGGTCAGGAGCCGGCGAGCACGCCGCCTTTGAACTCGACCTTCGCCGCCGAGAGGATCTCGCCGGTCTCGACGCGTACCAACTTGGCGTAGAGCTCGCCGGTCTCGCCGCGGATGCTCAGGCGAGAGACGATCAGCAGCTCGGCGCCGATCAGCTTCCCGAACTGGGTGGTCTTCGAGACCTCGAACAGGTCGGAGAGCTGGATCTTCTGCTCCTGCGCCAACGCGCGCAGATCACGCTCGACGACCTTGAACTCGGCGCGGCGGCTGGCGTGCAGCACCATCTGGTCGGAGAGGTATTCGGCGACCGCCTTGGTGCCGGCGTCGGGCGCGTCGACCGGGACCACCGCGACCGGCGTCTTGCCCTCGAGGCGGATGGCGCAGTAGTCGGTCAGCTGGCGCAGGACCTCCTGCACCGCCGGGGCGAGGATCTTGTCCCGCGGCGTCGTCTTCGGCCCGGTGGCGACGATGGTGTAGTCGAAGTCGCGCGGCGCATCGGTGAGGTAGGAGAGCTCGCGCCGGATGATGCGCACGATCGCCTGGTCGAGGTTCTCGACCGCGTAGTTGGTGCCGACGTGGTGGCTGGCCTCGGCGGCGTGGCCGTCGGAGTCGCGCTGCACCTCGCTCTGGGTGACGAAGACGTACTCGCCCATCGTGTACTGGGCGATCTGGCGGAAGATGAGCTCTCCGTTGAGCGGCAGGCCGCCGGCGCCGACCATGCTCCACTTGATGCCCCGGCCGAGCGAGTCGCGCATCGCCTCGCGGTAGGTGTAGGTCTGGTCGGCGTAGTCGGTGTGCGGGATGGCGTCGGCGATGACGAAGCCGAGCCGCACCGCGTTGGCGCGCCAGTCGAGCTTCTTCAGCGCGTCGTGCAACGCCGACTGGAGATCTTCTGGCGTGTCGCCGCCGCCGTCGGCGCTCAGCTGGTCGACGACGCGCTGGAAGGCCCTGACGTCGGTGGTGAACTGGGTCACCTGCGTGACGTACTCGTCGTCGCGGTCGCGGTAGGCGACCAGGCCAAAGCGCAGATCGGGCCGGGTCGGCAGCTCGCTGACCTGCAGGTGGATGGCCTGCAGCGTCTGCTTGAGCCGCTCGATCTGCCCGCCCATCGAGCCGGTGGTGTCGATGACGATCGCGACGTCGAGCGGCACGCGGGCCGGCAGCTCGCGGGCGACGTCGAAGACCAGGTCGACGGCGCGCAGCCCATCGCGGCTGAGCTGGCCGGTCTTCGCCAGCTTGCCGCAGCTGGCCGCGACCGTGTAGTCGCGGGCGCTCTTGCCCTGCGCCGAGGGGAAGAAGTGCGAGCTGCCGTCGGCGTAGGTGGTGACCTGGGCCAGCTTCGTGCCGTCGCTGCCGCTGACCGTCAGCTTGCAGTTGTGCAGGCTCTTGCCCTCCTTGTCGAGCGCGCGCAGCACGATGCGCTCGCTGACGTCGAGCTTGTGGGGGATGAGCCCCTGGTGCTGGCGCAGGAACTCGAGGAAGCGGTTGTACTGCTTGTTGTCGTCGTGCCGGCCGGCGCGTAGCGCCGGGGCGGCGCGCGCCGGGCGGGAAGCGCGCGGCTCGCCGCCCCCGGTTCCGCCGAGGTC
>JBFYZW010000129.1:0-5535 GCA_041309305.1 Deltaproteobacteria bacterium
ATCGAGGCGATCGCCGCCGCGGTGCGGGGCGCGCCGGTGCGCGCTCCGGCGCCGCCGCGGCCGTTCGCCGCCTTCAGCGGCCTCGAGCCGCTGGTCGTCCGGCCCGACTCCAACTTCATCCTCATCGGCGAGCGGACCAACGTCACCGGCTCGCGCGCCTTCGCCCGGCTGGTCAAGAGCGGCGACTTCGAGGGGGCGCTGGCGGTGGCGCGCCAGCAGGTCGAGGGTGGCGCCAACGTCCTCGACGTCTGCATGGACGAGGCGCTGCTCGACGGGCCGGCGGCGATGACCCGGTTCCTCAACCTGGTGGCCAGCGAGCCAGAGGTCGCCCGGTTGCCGATCATGGTCGACAGCTCCGACTTCCGCGTGATCGAGGCCGGGCTGAAGACGCTATCCGGGAAGGGGATCGTCAACTCGCTGAGCCTGAAGGAAGGCGAGGCGAAGCTCCTCGAGCAGGCGGAGCGCGTGCGCCGGCTCGGCGCGGCGGTGGTGCTGATGGCCTTCGATGAGAAAGGCCAGGCGACCAGCGCGGCGCGCAAGGTCGAGATCCTCAGCCGGGCCGTGCAGCTGCTCGTCGACCGGGTGGGCTTCGCGGTCAGCGAGCTGGTCCTCGATCCGGCGGTGCTCGCGGTCGGCACGGGCCTGGTGGAGCACGCCGACTACGCGTTGGCCTTCTTCGCCGCGGTCCGCGAGCTGAAGGCACGCTTCCCGGAGGCCAAGATCTCGGGCGGGATCAGCAACGTCTCGTTCGCCTTCCGCGGCCACGAGCCGGTGCGCCAGGCGATCAACGCCTGCTTCCTCTACCACGCGATCCGCGCCGGGCTGGACATGGGCATCGTCAACGCCGGTCAGCTGGCGGTCTATGACGCGCTCGAGCCGGGCCTGCGCGAACGGGTCGAGGACCTGCTGCTCAACCGCCGGGCCGATGCCACCGAGCGCCTCTTGGCCCACGCCTCCGGGCTCGAGCAGGCGGATGCCGCCGGGCGCGGCCCGGCCGAGTGGCGCGCGCTGCCGGTGGATGAGCGGCTGCGCCACGCGCTGGTCCACGGGGTGACCGACCACCTGGCGGTCGATCTGGCCGAGGCCCTGGCCGTGCACGGCGAGGCGCTGGCGGTGATCGAGGGGCCGCTTCTGGCCGGGATGAGCGACGTCGGCGAGCGCTTCGCCGCCGGCAAGATGTTCCTGCCCCAGGTGGTCAAGAGCGCGCGGGTGATGAAACGCGCGGTCGCCGAGCTCGAGCCGCGGCTACGCGAGCACGGCGCGGCGGCGCGGGCGCGGGCCAAGGTTCTGCTCGCCACCGTGCGCGGCGACGTGCACGACATCGGCAAGAACATCGTCGGCGTCGTGCTCGGCTGCAACGGCTACGAAGTGATCGATCTCGGGGTGATGGTGCCGGCCGAGGCGATCCTCGACCGGGCGGCGGCGGAGGGCGCGGCGGTGGTGGGCCTGAGCGGCCTCATCACCCCGTCGCTCGAGGAGATGACCCACGTGGCCACCGCGATGCAGCGGCGGGGCATGACCGTGCCGCTGCTCATCGGCGGGGCGACGACCAGCGCCAAGCACACCGCCTTGAAGATCGCGCCGGCCTACCAGGGCCCGGTGCTGCACGTGCGCGACGCCTCGCAGGCGGCCGGCGTGATCGGTGAGCTGCTCGGCCCCGAGCAGGCCGCCCTCGTCGAGCGCAACCGGGCCCGCCAGCAGGAGCTGCGCGACGACTACGCCGGGCTCGTGCGCGAGCCGCTGCTCGGGCTCGCGCAGGCGCGCGACCGGCGGCTGGCGCTGAGCTTCGCTGACGAGGCGCTGGCCCGGCCGGACGAGCTGGGGGTTCGGGTGCTGCGGCCGGTGCCGCTCGCCGAGCTGGTGCCCTACGTCGACTGGACGCCCTTCTTCCACGTCTGGGAGCTCCGAGGCGTCTTCCCGGCCATCCTCGACAAGCCGGGGGTCGGGCCGCAGGCGCGCGAGGTGTACGGCCACGGTCGGGCGATGCTCGAGGAGCTGGTCGCGACGAGCGCCCTCGAGGCGCGGGCGGTCTACGGCTTCTTCCCGGCCAACCGCGACGGCGACGACGTGGTGCTGTGGACCGACGAGCGCCGCCGGGAGGCGCGCGCCCGGCTGTATTGCCTGCGGCAGCAGCGCCCCGACCGGGAGGCGTGCCGGTCGCTCGGCGATTATGTCGCCCCGGCGCCGGGCGAGGATTACCTCGGCGCCTTCGCGGTCAGCGCCGGCTTCGGCCTCGAGGCGCTGGTCGAGCGCTTCACCGCCGAGCACGACGACTACCGGGTGATCCTGGTCAAGGCGCTGGCCGATCGTCTCGCCGAGGCCTTGGCGGAGTGGCTGCACCTGCAGGCCCGGCGCGCCTGCGGCTTCGGGCGCGAGGAGAACCTCGGCCCGAGCGAGCTTCTGGCCGAGAAGTTCCGCGGCATCCGGCCGGCGCCGGGCTACCCGGCCTGTCCGGACCATCGGGAGAAGCGCACGCTGTTCGGGCTGCTCGAGGTCGAGCGGCAGATTGGGATGCGCTTGACCGAGAGCTGCGCGATGTGGCCGGCGGCGGCGGTCTCCGGCTGGTACTTCAACCACCCGGCGGCGCGCTACTTCGCGGTCGGGCGGGTCGGTCGCGATCAGCTCGAGGACTACGCGGCGCGCCGGCAGGAGAGCGTGGCCGAGAACGAGCGCTGGCTGGCGGCCAGCCTCGGCTGAGCGGCGGCGGGGCGGCGCTCACAGGTCGACGAGCTCGACCTCCTCGAGGCCGGCGCCGAGGAAGCTCCGGCCGACGCGCAGCACCCGCTGGCTGACGTCGGTGGCGAAGAAGCGGTCGGGTGCGGCGCGGCTGGTGGCGAGCAGGCCGGCGGCGCCGAGCTCGGCGCCGACCTTCTCGGCCACCGCCACGGCGCTGTCGATGAGCGTCACCGCGGGCCCACACAGCTCGGCGAACAGCGGCTTGAGCAGCGGGTAGTGGGTGCAGCCGAGGACCAGGGTGTCGATCCCGGCGCCGAGCAGCGGGCGCAGGTACTCCTCGGCGATGAGCCGGGTCGCGGGGTGGCCGGCCATCCCCTCCTCGGCGAGCGGTACGAACAGAGGGCAGGGCGCGGCCAGCACCTCGACCCCGGGGGCCAGGCGCGCCAGCGCGCGTTGGTAGCTGCCGCTGTGCACCGTCCCCTCGGTGCCGATCACCGCGACGCGGCGGTTGCGGGTCGCACGCGCCGCGAGCTCGGCGCCCGGCTCGATGACGCCGACCACCGGCAGGCGAAAGGCCTCGCGCAGCGCGCCGACCGCGTACGCCGAGGCGGTGTTGCAGGCGATGACCAGCATCTTCGCCCCCTGCTCGACCAGAAAGCGCGAGCAGTTGAGCGCGTAGCGCCGCACGACGTCGCCGGACTTGGTGCCGTACGGGACGCGGGCGGTGTCGCCCAGGTAGAGCAGCGACTCGTGCGGCAACGCGGCGCGCAGCGCCGCGATCACGGTCAACCCGCCGATGCCCGAGTCGAAGACGCCGATAGGGGAGGCCGCGCTCATCGAGGCGCACTGTAGCGCGAGCGGGAGGATTGTGCCACATTGCGCCGGCTATGGTGTTGCTCGGCGCCAGCGTGTTGGCACTCGCGGTTGGCCCGCTCGTCTATCGCCTCGCCGCGAGCTCGTCGATCCCTGGCATCCGGCGGGCGCTCGACGTGCTCATCGTGCTCGCCATCGCCGGGTTGGTGGTCTTCCACATCCTGCCGCACAGCATCGAGGTGGCCGGCTGGTGGTCGATGGCCGCGGTGGTCGTCGGGCTGCTCGGCCCGACGCTGCTCGAGACCTGGCTGCGGCGGGCGAACCTGACCCACCTGGTGGTGCGCTGGGCGGTGGTCGCCGGCATCGCGGTGCACGACTTCACCGACGGGCTGGCGTTGTCGATCCCGGCCGGTGAGCACGACCACGGGGTGTCACCGCTGTCGCTGGCGGTGATCCTGCACCGCATCCCTGTCGGTCTGATCATCTGGTGGCTGGTGCTGCCCCGCTATGGGGTGCGCGCCGCGGCGCTGATCGTCGGCGTAATCGCCGTCGCGACGGTGGTCGGCTACTTCGCCGGCGGCGTGTGGATCGAGCACCTGCACCACGAGCCGCTGGCGTTGCTCGAGGCGCTGATCGCCGGCACGTTGCTGCACGTCGCGGTGCATCGCCACGACGCGCACCACGACGGACACGATCACGGCTGAGCGGGCAGGAGCGTGTCGGCGAGCGCGCGGCCCTCGGCGGCGAGCGGGTGGTCGGCGGGCAGCGGCGACTGCTCCGTCGGGTCGGCGCGGCGATCGAAGATCGTCAGCGCGTCCGCGGCGCGGATCACCTTCAGCGCGTCGTGGGTGAGCGCGGTCTGCTCCGGGCCGTACAGCGTGTTCTGGCTGACCGCGGCCGGCAGCGCGAACGGCTGGCCGCGGCGCACCAGATCGAGGAGGTCGCGGGCCGGGTGGTCGGGCGGCGGCGGCACGCCGGCGAGGCCGAGCGTGGTGGCGAACAGGTCCGCGAGGCTGACCAGGCCCCGCTGCTGCCCGGCCGGGAGGCCGGCGGCGCGCGGCGGGACGATCAGCATCGGCACGGCGAGCAGCTCCTGGTACATCGTGTGGCCGTGGTCGACCCCCCAGCGCTCGAGCGCCTGGCCGGGGCCGGGGCGCTGGGCGAGGGCGTGGTCGAGCAGCTCCTCGCCGTGGTCGCTGGTCACGATCACCGCGGTGTCGTCGCCGAGGCCGAGCTCGTCGAGCGTGTCGAGCAGGCGCGCGAGGTGGGTGTCGGCGAAGCCGAGGGCGACGTCGTACAGGTCGTTGCGGCAGCGCAGGCGCGCGCGCTCGGCCGCGGTGAGCGGCGCGGCGATGCGCGTCAAACCCTCCCAACCGAACGGGATCGGCGCGACGCCGGCGCAGCTGGGCGGCAGCTGCCCGAGCTTCTGCGCCGCGTCGACCGGCTCGTGGACGTCGAGCAGGAGGAGGAAGGCGAAGAACGGGCCGGTGCGCTCGCGGCGCAGCCAGTCGCTCACCGTGTCGACCATCTGGTCGGCGCGGCGCATCTCGGCGGTCAATCGCCCCGGGCCGGGGAACTGCTCGACGAAGCTGTCGAAGCCGCGCCACAACCCGCGGGCGGCGTACGGGTTCGGGACGAAGCCGGCGGTGTGATAGCCGTGCCACTGCAAGAGCTCGGCGAGGGTGACGACGTGCGGGTCGAGATCCTCGACCGCCGCGGCGCGGCGGCGGGCGCCGTGGTCGTAGGGCAGAAGGCCGGTGTGCAGCGAGGCGATGGCCGGGAAGGTCCACGAGCTGGTCGACACCGCGTCGGCGAAGAACAGGCCGCGCGGGCAGAGCCGGCGCGCGAGCTCGGGCGTCAGGCGCGCGCTGGTCGGCCCACAGTCCATCCGGTCGCGCCGGAGCGCATCGACGACCACGAGCAGCACGTTGGTCGGCGCCGACGGCTGCGGTGGGCGCTGCAGCGCGAGGATCTGCGCCACCGCGCTGGTCACGCGGCGGGCGCCGCACCCGGCGCCGAGCTCGGCGCCGAGCTCGAGCAGCGTCG
>JBFYZW010000130.1:0-7548 GCA_041309305.1 Deltaproteobacteria bacterium
CTCGTCGGCACGGCGCGCAGCGCGGCGCGCGCCTCCCGGGCGCGGCGCTTGAGCGCGTCGAAGGCGCTCTGCCAGTGGCGGGTCGGGTTCTCGGCGGCCAGGCGGTCGCTCTCATCGCCGCAGGCGCGGCGTAGCTCGGTCGCGCTGAACCGGCCGAGCAGGGTGGCGACCGCCGCGCTCGCGTCGTAGCCGGCTTCGCGCTCGGTGTTGGCCAGCTGCCGTTGGCAGAGCAGCAGGACGTCGATCGCCTTGGCGGTCGCTGTGAGGCGCGCCGGCGGACTGCCAGCGTCGCGCAGCGCGCGCACCGCGACGTCGACGTCGGCGGCGACGGCGGCGAGGCGCGTCTGCCAGGCGAGCTGCTTGGCCCGCTCCGCCGCGGCGGCGCGGCGGAACTCGCAGTTGAGCTGGAGCTCGGGCAAGGTCGCGGCCCCGAGGGCGGTGAGCCAGGCGAGCGTGGGGCTGGCGGCCGGGTCGGCGGCGAAGACCGCCGCCTGCTCGGTGCAGGTGGCGAACCCCGCGGCGGCGCGCTCGGCGGCCGCCTGGCGCGAGGCCAACTCACCGGGGTTCTGGCTCGCCTGGTCCTCGGCGACCGCCTGCTCGAGCGCCGGCGCGATGGCGGCGTGCAGCCGGGCGAGCCAGCCGTACTCGCGCTGCAGCTTCTCCTGCGCGGCGAGCTCGGCGTCGAGCGTCTTGGCGAACTCGGCGTAGCGCGGGTCGTCGCGGAAGGCCTGCCCCTCCTGCTGGAGGAAGGCGAGGTGGGCGTTGACCTGGCCGAGGCCGTCGAGCAGGCGCGGCACGGGCCCCTTCTCGGCCAGGTTCTTGGCCCAGACCCGACCCTTCTCCAAATCGCCCTGGGTGTCGGCGATCAGACGATCGATCGCCGCGCGCCGGCGCGCCGCCTCGAGCGCCGGCCGCGCCTTCGCGGCGGCGCGCTGGATCTCCTCGAAGTCGGGGTGGGATTGGGTCACCGGATCGGCCCGTTTCACCTCGCGCCCGATGGCGCCGAGCAGCCGCTCGGCGAGATCGAAGTCGCGCTGGCCGAGCGCGGCCTTGTAGTCGAGGATCATCCGGGTCAGCTCGGCCGCGCCGCGCTCCTCGGCTGGCAGGTCGGTCCGCGATTTGCGCAACGCGCTCGAGCAGGCGGCGGCGAGCGCGGCGACGAGCACCAGGCGAGCCACGCGGCAGGCCAACTGCGCGGGGGCGGGGTATCGAAGTGAAGGCGACACGTCTGGGTCTCAGCATAACGCCCGGACCTCGCTGCTGGCCAGTTCGTGGCTGCCCTTGCCCGGGTGGGGGGGCCTGGACTATGGGCCGCGCATGGCGACGTTGCCGGTGACCCTGGCCGAGATCGAGGCGGCGGCTGAGCGGCTGGCCGGGATCGCGCACCGCACGCCGGTCATCACCTGCCAGACGATCGATCGGATGGTGGGCGCCCGGGTGGCGTTCAAGGCCGAGCAGTGGCAGCGGGTCGGCGCGTTCAAGTTCCGCGGCGCGATGAACGCGGTGCTGCAGCTCGACGACGCGACCCGCGCGCGCGGGGTGGTCACCCACTCGAGCGGCAATCACGCGCAGGCGCTGGCGCTGGCCGCGCGGCTCGGCGGGACGCAGGCGCACGTGGTGATGCCCGAGGACAGCGCGCGGCCGAAGATCGCGGCGGTGCGCGGCTACGGTGCGACGGTGGTGCTGTGCGCTCCGACGCTGGCGGCGCGGGAGCGCACCGCGGCCGAGGTCGCGGCGCGCACCGGGGCGCACCTGGTGCCGCCCTACGACCACCCGCACGTCATCGCCGGCCAGGGGACGATGGCGCTCGAGCTGCTCGCCGACTGCCCTGGGCTCGAGGCGGTCATCGCCCCGGTCGGCGGCGGCGGGATGATCAGCGGCGTGGCGCTGGCGATCAGCGAGCGGGCGGCGGGCGTGCGCGTGTTCGGCGCCGAGCCTGAGCTCGCCGACGACGCGGCGCGGTCGCTCGCCGCCGGGCGGCTCATCCCGCAGACTGGCACGGCGACCATCGCCGACGGTCTGCGCACCAGCCTCGGGGAGTACACCTGGCCGATCATCCGCGAGCGGGTCAGCGGTATCTTCACCGTGAGCGAGGCCGACATCGTCGCGGCGATGCGGCTGTGCTGGGAGCGGATGAAGGTGGTCATCGAGCCGTCGGCGGCGGTGGCGGTCGCGGCGCTGCTTTCGCCCGCCTGCGCGGCGCTGAAGCTGAGCCACGTCGGGGTGATCCTCTCGGGCGGCAACGTCGATCTCGACCGATTGCCCTGGGGAGCCGGCTCAGCCGCGTGAGCGCCGGCGGCGACGGGAGAGGAGGACGAGCGCCGCCCAGAGCGACGCCGGGCCGGCGCTGCAGCTCGAGGTCAACCCGCTGGCGCGCCGCGGCGCCGCCGGCGCTGGCGCGCCGTCGTCGGTCGGAGTCGGGTCGGCGCTCGGCACGCCGGGGAAGCGGACCTCGAACAGGCTCGGCCACAGCTTGCCGGTGATGAAGAAGTGGCCGCTCTGCGGGTCGAAGGCGATGCCGTTGAGCACCGCGTCGGGGTTGCGCTGCCGGGGCACCAGGTTGGGGGCGTTGAGCACGGTCAGGACGTGGCCGCTCACCGGATCGATCTCGACGATCGAGCTGGTGTACCAGACGTTGGCCAACACCCGGCCGGCGACGCACTCGAGCTCGTTGAGGCGCGTCAGCGGCGAGCCGTCGAGGGTCACCTCGACGCTGCCTTGCAGCGTGAAGTCGGCCGGATCGCGGAACTGCAGCCGGCTGGTCCCGTTCGACATCACCAGACGCGCGCCGTCGAAGCACAACCCCCAGCCCTCGCCGGTGTAGCTCTGCCGGTCGGTCTCGGTGAAGCTGCTCAGGCTCCAGACCAGCGCCACCTGCTCGCGCCAGGTGAGCTGGATCAGCTGGCCGCCGACCAGCGCCAGGCCCTCGCCGAACAGGTTGGCGGGCAAGGGCGTCTGGCGCAGCACCTCGCCGCTCTGGGGATTGACCTCGCGCAGCGACGAGGTGCCGTACTCGCCGGTGCTCTCGTACAGAGAGCCCTGGTGGTAGACCAACCCCTGGGTGTAGGCGTCGGTGGCGTGCGGGTAGGTGGCGAGCACCTCGACCTCGACGACGCGCGCCGCTCGCGCCGGCGTCGGCGCCAGCCCGGCGAACAGCACCTGCGCGGCGAGCGCGCGACGGCCGAGGGAACCTGACCTCATGGCCCGACCATTCTCGGCGACCGGGCGGCAAAGCACAAGCCGGTGGTCAGTCCTTCGGCGCGGCCAACGGCTTGAAGCGGGCGCCGGCCTGCGCTGCGGCGCGGCCGGCGGCGACCGCCTCGCGGTGGAGGACCTCCTGGGCGCGCACCGCCGGTTGGCCGGCCGCGACCTTGATCCAGCTGCCGTCGGGGCGGAGAACGCGGGCCTTGCAATTGTCGCGAAAGAAGAGCTCGAGCACCTCGAGCAGGCGCCGGCGGAGGTTGGGGTCGCGGACCGGCACGAGCAGCTCGATGCGCTTGTCGAGGTTGCGGGTCATCCAGTCGGCCGAGCTGAGGTAGACCTCCTCGCGGCCGCCGTTGCGGAATGAGAAGACGCGGGCATGTTCGAGGTATCGGTCGACGATCGAGCGGACCTCGATGGTCTTGGACAGTTTGGCTACCCCGGGGCGCAGGCAGCAGATGCCGCGCACATTGAGGCGTACGCGCACACCGGCGCGGCTGGCGCGGTAGAGCGCGCGGATCAGCTCCGGGTCCTGCAGCGAATTGAGCTTGGCGGTGATCGCGCCCGGTTCGTCGCGCGTCGAGCTCTGGATCTCGCGTTCGATGAGCTCGAGGAGCCGATGGCGCAGCTCGGTCGGGGCGATGGCGATGGTCGTCCAGTTGATCGCCTCGGAGTAGCCGGTCAGCAGGTTGAAGAAGGCGGCGACATCGGCGCCGAAGTCGCGATCGGCGGTGAGCAGCCCGACGTCCGAGTAGAGCCGGGCGGTGCGGTCGTTGTAGTTGCCGGTGGCCAGATGCACGTAGCGGCGCACGCGCGCTGCCTCGCGCCGGACGATGAGCAGCGCCTTGGCGTGGGTCTTGAGCCCCGCGACGCCGTAGATGACGTTGCAGCCCGCGTCCTCGAGCCGGCGCGCCCACTGGATGTTGCGCGCCTCGTCGAAGCGGGCCTTCAGCTCGACCAACGCCGTCACCTGCTTGCCGCCGCGCGCCGCCCGCTCGAGGGCGCGGATGATCGGCGAGTCGCCGCTGGTGCGGTAGAGGATGAGCTTGATCGCCAGCACCGCCGCGTCGTCGGCCGCCTGCTCGATCAGCTGGACGACCGGGTCGAAGCTCTCGTAGGGGTGGATGAGCAAAACGTCATGATCACGGATCGTCGTCCACAGGTCCTCGGCCCCGGCCAGCTCGGGCGGCGGCTGCGGCGACCAGTCGCGGTAGCGGAGGGCGTCGAAGCCGCGCCGGCCGGCGAGCTCGAACAGCGCGGTGGCGTCGATGATCTCCTTGACCTCGAATACCTCCTCGGCGCCGAGCTCGAGCCAGTGCTGCAGCCAGCGGGTCAGCGCCGGGGCGGTGGGGCGCCAGACCTCGAGCCGGACCGCGTCACGGCGCCGGCGGGAGAGGACCGCCTCCTCCATCGCGTGGAGCAGGTCGCCGGCGTCGTCGTCGGTGACCGCGGCGTCAGCGTCGCGGGTGACGCGGAAGACGACCTGGCCGACCACCTCGGTGCCGGGGAAGAGCTGGCCGAGGTGCGCGGCGATCACCTCCTCGAGCCGGGCGACGTGCACGCCCTGCTCGGCCGGCAGGGTGAGGAAGCGCGGGAACTGGGGCGGGATCGGGATGGCGACCACCCGCGGCGGCGTGGCCGACGGCGCGGGCTGGCGGACCTGGACGGCCAGGTGGAGGCGGCCCCCGGCGAGGATCGGTGGCGGCGCGAGCTCCTCGATCGCCAGCGGCGTGAGCACCGGCAACAGCTCGTTGGCGAAGTGGGCGCGCAGCAGGCGGCGCTGCTCCGGGGACCAGTCCTTGGCCTCGACGATGCTCAGGTTGTGCCTGGCGAGGGCGGCGAGCACCGCGGCGATCGCCTTCTCCTGATCGGCGACCATCTTGTGCACGCGCCGGGCGATGGCGGCCAGCTGCTCGGCCGCGGTGAGGCCGGCCGGATCCCGGCGGCGCAGCCCAGCGCGCTTCTGCTGGCGCAGCCCGGCGACGCGCACCATGTAGAACTCGTCCAGGTTGCTGCTCACGATCGCCAAGAACTTCAGGCGCTCGAGGAGCGGTACCTCGGGTGCGCAGCCCTCCTGCAGGACACGCTCGTTGAACTCGAGCCAGCTGAGCTCGCGGTTGAAGAACAGCTCGGGAGCCGGCGGTTTGGACTTGGCCATGGTCGATCAACTCGCGACCGGTGACGCGGAGGCGCCGAGCGGCGCCTCCTCGAGCCGGACCTTGAGCCCGTAGATGTCCTCGAACAGATCCCCTTTGCTCTTCAGTGCCCGCCGCTCGAGCGTCAGATCGGCAAGGGTGTGCGCGTAGATGATCAGCTCCTCGTTAGAGCGCTCGAAGGTGAGCTGCCGCAGCTGTTGGTTGTGCGAGCGATCGAAGGCGTCGGCAACGCGGAGCAGGGCAGCGAGCTTGCTGACCACCATACGGGTGTCGCGCGGCAAGCTCATGTACTCCGGGTGGCTCGAGCGCGGCACACCCCGGCGGTGGTAGCGCGCCACGTGGGCGATGATCTGCGTCTCCTCGCGGGTGACGCCGAACAGCTCGGCGTTGGCGATCAGATAGTAGCTGTGCTTGTGGTGCGCCCGGTTACTGACAAAGCCGCCGACCTCGTGCAGGATGCCGGCGACGTGCAGGAGCAGGCGCTCGCGGTTGCCGAGGGCGTGCTCGGAGCGGAGCTCGTCGAACAGTCGCACCGCGGTGTCAGCGACGAACTCGGCGTGGTTGGGCTCGGCGTCGTACTTGGCGGCGACGGCGCGGGCGGCGTGGACGATGCCCTGCACGACCGCCTCGTCCTCGCCCGGCCGAGCCAGGTCGAGCAGCAGCCCGTCGCGCATGGTGATCTGCGAGACGAGCAGCCGCGGCGCGCGGGTGGCCTGCCAGAAGGCGTGGTAGACGAGCAGGGCCGGGACGACCGTCTCGGCGTCAGCGAGCGGCAGCCCGTGGGCACGGGCGAGCTCGTCGGGGGTCAAGGGCTGCAGCTCCGCGAGCAGCCGGGCGAAGTCGGCCCGGCCGATCGCCTGCAGGTGCGGGGAGCCGGTCGCTTCGCCGATCAGGCGGCCGGCGAAGCGCGCGTCGCCGCCGGAGACGACCAGCACGCGGACCTTGCCCAGCGGCAGGGCCTTGCTCACCGACGCGACGACGTTGGCGATCTGCCGCTGCCAGAGCTCGGCGGTGCGCTCGGCCGG
This sequence comes from Deltaproteobacteria bacterium, assembly GCA_041309305.1. Taxonomy (GTDB): domain Bacteria; phylum Myxococcota; class XYA12-FULL-58-9; order XYA12-FULL-58-9; family XYA12-FULL-58-9; genus JBFYZW01. The sequence continues at coordinate 6,383 of JBFYZW010000130.1, forward strand.
CTCGTTGACCGCCGACGCGGTCTCGAGCAAGCGCACCGAGCCGAGCTGCAGGCTCTGGGTCGAGACCAGCTCGCCGCGCTCGAGCAGGGTGAGCAACGCGCTACCACCGCCGACGTCGAGGACCATGCCGCGGCTGCGTTGCAGGTCGGCGACGTCGGCGAGCGCCGGGCGCAGCGCCCCGAGGTCGAGGCGGATCTCCTCGGAGGTGTCGATCACCTCGAGGTCGATGCCGGTGGCGACATAGGCGCGGTCGAGGAACAGGTCGACGTTGGCCGCCTCGCGCACCGCGCTGGTCGCGACCGCGCGGACGGTGCCGACGCGGTAGAAGTCGAGCATGCGCTTGAAGTCGCGCAGGATGGCGATCGCGGTGCGCATCGCCGCGCCGCCGAGCCGGCCGCGGCGGAAGGTGTCCTGGCCGAGGCGGGCGGTGCGCTGCAGCCGTTCGAGCACCTCGACGCGGCCCTGGTCGTCGAGCTCGGCGATGACCATGCGCAGCGCGTTGGAGCCGACGTCGATCGCCGCGACGGTGCGCAGCTGAGCGCCGCCCGGCCGGCCGGGCGGCGGGGCGGCCACGGCTGGTGCGGCGGGGGGCGCGGGCAGGGCGTTGTCGGCCATCTCCAGCTTGAGGTATGCCAAAGCGGGCGATCGGTCAACGCTTGTCCAGCGGCCGCGCGCCTGAGGTCGAGGATGACGAAGCTCTGGGCTGGGATTGACGTCGGCGGGACGAAGATCCACGCGGTGGTCGTCGACGAAACCTGGGCAGTGCGCGGCCGGGCGCGCAAGAAGGCCAAGGCCGAGCGCGGCTACGAGGCGGTGCTCGAGCGGGCGGCCGACTGCCTCGCCGAGGCGTGCGCCGCGGCCGCGGTGGAGCCGGGTGGGCTCAATGGCGTAGGCGTCGCGGTGCCCAGCCCCGTGCGCGCCTCCGGCGTCGCGGTCAACGCCCCGAACATGGGCTGGCGCGAGGCGCCGGTCGCCGCCGATCTCGGACGGATGCTCGGCCGGGAGGTGCAGGTCGAGAACGACTGTAACCTCGGGGCGCTCGCCGAGCAGCGCGCCGGTGCCGGCCGGGGGCGGGCGAGCCTGGTCGGGCTGTTCGTCGGCACCGGCCTCGGCGGCGGCATCGTGCTCGACGGCGAACTGGTGCGCGGGCACCACCGGCTGGCGGC
>JBFYZW010000131.1:0-7293 GCA_041309305.1 Deltaproteobacteria bacterium
ACGCACCGGCCGCCGTCGCAGCGGCCCGCGGCGCACGGCGTCGCCGCGTCGCAGGGCTCGCCGAGTCGCGCGGTCGGCCGGCCGCTGCCGCCGACACAGGTGAGGCCGTATTGACAATCGAGCAGGCTCTGGCAGGCGCCGTCCTCCGGCTGCTTGACGTGGCGCAGCGCGCAGACCTCATTCTCGCAGCTCGCCTCGCTGACGCACGGCGCCTCGGCGCCGCACGGACCGCCGGGCAACACCCGGGCCTGACATCGCTGAGCAACGCAGGCCGCCGCCGCATCGCAGTCGCGATCCAGCTCACAGCTCTCGCCGAGGCCCACGGTCGACGTGCAGCTGCCGCAGAAACTGAGATCGAGCGTGCACCGGCCGGCCGGTGCGCAGACCAGCGACTCCAACCCGCCGGCCCCCATGCCGCAGGCGCCGCCGGCCGGTTGCCGCCCCTCCCACATCCCCCGACACGGACCAGAGAGATCGGTGGCCTGCTCGCCGCACGGGACGCTGGCCAGATGAGCGGCGCAGGCCTCAACGCCGGCGGCGCGCAGCGCGATCAAGCCGGCGTCGGCCAGCGCGACGTACAGCGGCTCCCAGCGCCCTTCACAGCCGTCGATGAAGATCGCGCTGCAGCCCTCGGCGTCAGCGGCCGCGACCCAGCCGCAGCGCAGGTAGAAGTCGCAGAACAGGCCAGCGGTCCGTTCGCAGTAGCTGTCGGCCGGCAGCCATTCGACCGCGTCGGCCGGCGGCGGCTCTGTCGTCGCGCAGGCAACGAGGCCGACGAGGCCGAGGGACCAGCTCCTCGAGGGTGACGGTCGCATGACGATCGCCTCTGACCCGCTTCGCCGAACGTGTCAAGCGGTTCCCCCTTGGCGCCGAACGACGACTGGGTTATGATGACTGCTGTTCGATGGAATAGCGATACGGCACGAGGTACCATGCGTGACCGTCCCCGAGCTACGAGAGTCCCAGCCGGCCTACCACGAGCCGCCTGCCCGCGCGGTCTGCCGCGCGGCGCTGGGATGAGGTAGGGGCGGCAGGCGGAGACACCACCGCCTGCCGCCCGTCATCTCCGCCGCGACGACGAGCCCCTCAACCTGCGCCGAGGTCGGCCCGGATCACGACGCGGCCGGCGCCGGCCAGCTGACCGACGGCGGCGGGAACCCCGGACGGGCGAGCAGGTAGCCCTGCCCGAAGTGGACGCCGGCCTCGCGCACCGCGGCCAGCTCGTCGACGGTCTCGATCCCTTCGGCGACGACCTTGGCGCCCATGCCGGCGCACAGGTCGACGATGTGCCGCACCAGCTGCAGGTGCCGGCTGCCCTTGTCGATCGTCGAGACCAGACCGCGATCGATCTTGACGATATCCGGTGACAGGTCGGCGATGTACTTGAGGTTGGAGTACCCGGCGCCGAGATCGTCGATGGCCAGCTTGACGCCCTTGCCGCGCATCTCGGCCAGCACGCTGTGACAGAGCTCGAAGTGCGACAGCGGCACCGACTCGGTGATCTCGACGTGCACCGGATGCGTGTGCCAGAAGATCGGGTCGTTGGGCTGGACCAACAGGCCGTCGTTGAACTCGTTCGGGTGGATGTTGAGGAACAGCGGCCAGTTGGGGCAGTTGTCGACCGAGAGCTGACGCGCCGCGCGCCCGAGCTCGCTGATGCAGCCGCTCTGCAGCGCCGCCTCGAGCATCGGCAAGGGCCCGGTGAAGGCCGGCGAGGTCGAGCGCAGCAGCGCCTCGTAGGCGAAGACCTGCGCGGTCTGCAGATCGACGATCGGCTGGTAGACCATGCGGATCTCGCCGCCCTTGACCACCCGCTCGATCTCGGTGCAGCGCGGCGCCTCGGGCGGCGGGCCGGCGGCCGGCTTGCCGCCGAACAGGCGAGCGAGGATCCCGCTTCTCCCGGCTGTGCTCACGTCGTCTCGGCCTCGTCCTCTTCCCAGCGACACCGCTCAGTGGAGCGTGTCGCCGGCCCCTGCCTCACTGCGCCGGGAGAAGACCAACCCGTCGTCGGTCCGATCGACCTGGATCGTGTCACCCGGCCCGTACTGCCCGGCCAGGATGGCAGAGGCCAGCGTGTTGTGCAACTCGCGCTGGATCGTCCGCTTGAGCGGCCGCGCGCCGTAGACCGGATCGTAGCCCCGGTCGCACAAAAAGCCCCGCGCCGCGTCGCTCAGCTCGAGGGTGAGCTGCCGCTCGGCCAAGAGGGTCCGGAGGTGGGCGAGCTGCAGCTCGAGGATCGCGGCGATCTCGGCCCGGTCGAGCGCGTTGAACAGCACCACCTCGTCGATGCGGTTGAGGAACTCCGGCCGGAAGGTCCGACGCAACGCCTCGTGGGCCAGCTCCCGACGCCGCTCCTCGTCGCGGCCGGAGAGCTGACCGATCGCCTCCGAGCCGACGTTCGAGGTCATGATCAACACCGCGTTGCGGAAGTCCACCGTGCGCCCCTGGCCGTCGGTCAACCGCCCGTCCTCGAGCACCTGGAGCAGGATGTTGAACACCTCGGGGTGCGCCTTCTCGACCTCGTCGAACAGCACCACCGCGTACGGCCGGCGCCGGACCGCCTCGGTCAGCTGGCCGCCCTCGTCGTAGCCGACGTAGCCGGGCGGCGCGCCGACCAGGCGCGCGACCGCGTGCTTCTCCATGTACTCGCTCATGTCGATGCGCACCATCGCCTGCTCGTCGTCGAACAGGAACTCGGCCAGCGCGCGCGCCGTCTCGGTCTTGCCGACGCCGGTCGGGCCGAGGAACAGGAAGCTGCCCACCGGACGGTTCGGATCGGCGAGGCCGGCCCGGCTGCGCCGCACCGCCGCCGCGACCGCGCCGAGCGCAGCCTCCTGGCCGACGACCCGGCGTCGAAGCCCCTCCTCCATGCGCATCAGCTTGTCGCGCTCGGTCTCGAGCATCTTCGCCACCGGGACACCGATCCAGCGCGAAACCACCTGCGCCACCGCCTCCTCGTTGACCTCCTCGGAGAGCAGCCGGTGCTCCCCCGCCGCCCCGCGCTCGGCCTCGGCGAGCGCCTTGTCCAGCGTCGGGATCAGGCCGAACTTGATCTCGGCGGCGCGGTTCAGATCGCCGCGCCGCTCGGCGTCGGCCTGCTCGTGGCGCAGCCGCTCGAGCTCCTCCTTCTGCTGCCGCGCCTTCTCGATCGCGGCGACCTCCAGCTGCCACTGGGCGCGCAGCGCCGCGTCCTCCTCGCGCGCGCCGGCGAGCTCCTCCTCGAGCTTGGCCAGCCGCTTGCGCGACGCCTCGTCCTTCTCCTTGAGCAGCGCCTGCCTCTCGATCTCCAGCTGGACGATCTTGCGCGCCAGTTGCTCGAGCGGCAGCGGCAACGAGTCGATCTGCAGGCGCAGGTTGCTCGCCGCCTCGTCGATCAGGTCGATCGCCTTGTCGGGCAGGAAGCGGTCGGTGATGTAGCGGTGCGACAGCGTCGCGGCGGCGATGATCGCCCCGTCCTGAATGCGCACGCCGTGGTGGACCTCGTAGCGCTCCTTGAGGCCGCGCAGGATCGAGATCGTGTCGGCGACGCTGGGCGCCTGGACCATCACCGGCGCGAAGCGCCGCTCGAGCGCCGCGTCCTTCTCGACGTGCTTGCGGTACTCGTCGAGCGTCGTCGCGCCGACGCAGTGCAGCTCGCCGCGCGCCAACGCCGGCTTGAGCATGTTCGACGCGTCCATCGCCCCCTCGGCGGCGCCGGCGCCGACCAGCGTGTGCAGCTCGTCGATGAACAGCACCACCTCGCCTTCGGCCTCAATCACCTCCTTGAGCACCGCCTTGAGCCGGTCCTCGAACTCACCGCGGTACTTGGCCCCGGCGACCAGCGCGCCGAGGTCGAGGGCCACCAGCCGCTTGTCCTTCATCCCCTTGGGCACGTCACCGTCGACGATGCGCCGCGCCAACCCCTCGACGATCGCGGTCTTGCCCACCCCCGGCTCGCCGATCAGCACCGGGTTGTTCTTGGTCCGGCGCGACAGCACCTGCAGCACGCGGCGGATCTCCTCGTCCCGGCCGATCACCGGATCGAGCTTGCCCTTGCGCGCCAGGTCGGTCAGGTCGCGCCCGTAGCGGGCGAGCGCCTGGTAGCGATTCTCCGGGCTCTGGTCGGTGACCCGGTGCGAGCCACGCACCTCGGTGAGCGCGCTGAGCACCGCGTCGCGCGTCACGCCGGCGCGGCGCAGGCGGTCGCCGGCCGCCCCCTTCGCCTCGGTGGCAGCGAGCAACAGGTGCTCGGTCGAGACATAGTCGTCCTTCAGCGCGTCGGCCTGCTGCTGCGCGGCCTGCAACACCGCCGCCAGCCCCTGACCGAGGTAGGGCTCGCCGCCGGCGACGCGCGGGTGGCTCGCCGCCGCCGCCTGCAGCTCCTGGGTGAGGATCCGCTGATCGGCGCCGATCTTGTCGAGCAGAGGCCTGACGACCCCGCCCTCCTGGTCGACGAGCGCAAGCAGCAGGTGCTCGAGCTCGACCGCCTGCTGGCCGAGCTCGGCGGCGCGCCGCTGCGCGTCGAGCATCGCCTCGCGCGCCTTGTGGGTCAGCTTGTCGAGTCGCATCAGCTCCTCCGCGCGCGGAGATCCCCGCGCTCCAAGCCGAATATAGGGCCCGGGTGCGCGTGTGCAACAACGTGAGAGGGCTGGAGAAAACCGTCAGCGGCGGGTGACTTCGACGTACGCGAGCCGAAGCTCCGTAAGGATGCGCTGCAGCGTGCTCTCCTCCTGGGGCGTCAGGTTGCCGCGCGTCTTCTCCTGCAGCATCGAGAGGATCTCGATGTACTCACGGCCGAGCTCGGGGTTCTGCGGCAGCCCGCGCGCCTGCTCGGGCGGCAGGAGCCCGAGCGCCGCCATCGCGTTGGTCGCCAACGAGGCGACGAAGTTCATGAAGTCCATCGCCGGCGGCCCACCGGCGGCGCCACGCGGATCGGCGTGGCTTTTGCCCTTGCCCTTGGCCGGCTCCTGCCGCGGCGCCGGAGCCGAGGGCGGCGGATCGTGCCGCGGCGCGTCAGCCGGCGCGTCGGTCTTCAGCTCGCCCTCGGAGGTGAAGCGACGCCGGTCCTTGACCACGAACCTCTTCTCCTCCTTGCCTGGCCCGTCACTCATTGCCGCTCCTCACGCCGGGGCGCGGAGGCGCGTCCGGCTCCGCTCCCCCGTTCAGTTGACGTTGCGGTTGGCCGGCGGGCGCCCGCCCTGGCCGCGCTGCGCGACCTGCATCAGCTCGTCGAGGCTGGTGCTCTCGGCCTGCGCCGTCTGGTCCTCGAGCGCGTTGAGCCGCTTCTCCAGGTCCTTGGGGTTGAGCAAGCCCTTGGCGACATGGCGCTCGACCAGGCGAACGTCGTAGAGCACCTCTTCGGGAATCTGCTGTGGCATGGTGGGATCCTCGCCGCCGGTGTGGCGGAGGCTGTCTATAATGACCGGGCCGCGCCTCGTCAAGACTCAGACGAGATCGGCCCGGCTCACAGCAAGTTGGCCGCCAGCTCGGCCAACGCCGAGCGCTCGCCCTTGTGCAGCGTGATGTGCCCGGCGATCCGCTCGGCCTTGAACTGGTTGACCGTGTGCACCAGACCGTTGTTGGTCGAGTCGACGTACGGGTTGTCGATCTGGTACGGGTCGCCGGTCAACACGATCTTGGTGTTGTCCCCGGCGCGCGAGATGATCGTCTTCACCTCGTGCGGCGTCAGGTTCTGCGCCTCGTCGACGATGATGAACTGGTTGGGGATGCTCCGCCCGCGGATGTAGGTCAGCGGCTCGATCTCCAGCACGCCGAGATCCATCAGCTCGCGGTGGCTGCGCCCACGCCGGCGCTCGGTGCGCGAGATGCCCATCAAGAGCTCGACGTTGTCGAAGATCGGCTGCATCCACGGCATCAGCTTCTCCTCGACGTCGCCGGGCAGATAGCCGATATCGCGCCCGAGCGGAAAGATCGGCCGCGAGATGAGCAGTCGCTGGTAGGTGTTCTCGTCGGTGACCTTGAACAGGCCGGCGGCGATGGCGAGCAACGTCTTGCCGGTGCCCGCCTTGCCGACCAGGGTCACCAGCTTGATGTTGTCGTTGAGCAAGAGGTCCATCGCGAAGGTCTGCTCGCGGTTGCGCGGCCTTATCCCCCAGGCGCTGTCGCGCACAGTGATCAGCGGCTCGATGATCTCCAGGTCGAGGTTGACCTTGCCCAACGCGCTGTGCGCCGGGTTGGCCTCGTCGCGCATGAAGACAAACTGGTTGGCGAAGTAGTACGGGTCCTCGAGTGGCAGGCGCCCGCTCTGGTAGAACTTGTCGATCTGATCGCCCGGCAGGGTGAACTCGGCCACGCCGGAGTAGAGCTCGCTGATGTCGGTGCGCTCCGAGTCGAAGTCCTCGACCTTGAGCCCCAGCGCGTCGGCGCGCAGGCGCAGGTTCACGTCCTTGCTGACGAACACCACCTGGCGGTCGGGGGCGAGCTCGGCGGCCTGCAACGCCGTGGCCAGGATCCGGTTGTCGGCCGACCGATCGGTCTGAAACTCCGACGGCAGCTCGCGGTTGGTGATCGCGACCCGGAGCGTCCCGCCGCCGCTGATCGACACCCCCTGGGTCAGCTTGCCCTCGAGGCGCAGCGCGTCGAGCAGGCGCGCCGCGTGGCGGGCGTTGCGCCCCAGCTCGGAGAGGTCCTTCTTGAAGTGATCGATCTCCTCGATCACGTAGATCGGGATGACCACCTCGTTGTCCTCGAAGGCGTGGATCGCCTGGGGGTCATGGAGGATCACGTTGGTGTCGAGCACGAAGATCTTGCGCCGAGTGTCGATCGCTGCTGCGCCGGCCATTCGCTTTCAATCTCCCACCGCCGCCGCGTTGGCGGCAGTTCCGTAGCTGACGCTCCGGTTCCGTCCGGTGCGCTTCGCTTGATAGAGCGCCTGATCGGCGCATTCGGTCAACCGCACCTTGCCGCCGCCGTCGAGCGGGAAGGTGGCGATGCCGAGCGACAGCGTCACCTTGAACGTGCCCTGCTCGCAGCGGAAGAGCTCGCCCTCGATCGCGCAGCGGATGCGCTCGGCGATCTGCGCCGCCCCCTTGGCGCCGGTCTCCTCCATCAGCACCGCGAACTCCTCACCCCCGTAGCGCGCGACGACGTCGGTGCGCCGGGCGTTCGATTCGAGGATGCGCGCCACGCGACGAAGCACCTGATCGCCGACCGGGTGCCCGTAGGTGTCGTTGACCGCCTTGAAGTGATCGATATCGGTGAGGATGAGCGAGACCCGGCGCCCGTAGCGCTCGGCGCGGGCGAGCACCGCGTCGAACTGGTGCTGGAACTGCCGGTGGTTGGTCAACCCGGTCA
>JBFYZW010000132.1:0-3939 GCA_041309305.1 Deltaproteobacteria bacterium
ACCGCCACCGCCGCGGCGACCGGCAAGAGCAGGGTGAGGTCGCGCAGGCGAACCAGCGCGCCGATGCTCTCGCGGATCGCCCAGGTCTGGCCGGCGCCGAACAGCGCCGTGACGGGCACCAGGTTGCCGAAGTGCCGCGAGTAGACCAGGTCGGAGAAGCCGACGAAGGAGATCACCGCCACCCAGCCGGCCGCGGCCAGAGGGAGCCAACGGCTCGGCACGACCCACAGGGGGGCCACCAGCAGCAGCGCGAAGCCGAGCATCTTGCCGGCCGCGTGCCAGAAGAAGGGCAGCGGGCCGAGGGCCGGGATCATCCACGAGAGCAGGAGGACGACCGCCAGGCTCCAACCGACGAGCACGGCGCGGCGATAGACAACCGCCGAGTTGAGCCAACCCGGCGGCGCCCGACGCAGGAGCCGGAGCGCGCCGACCGAGACGGCGAGGAGCAACAGCAGGGCGACCACCATCGTCGAACGCTATGCCTCCCGATCGGCCGCGGGCGTCGACCCCGGCGCCGGGGCGCACCAGCGCGCGTGGTTGCCGGCGATGGTCTCGGCCATCCGGTCGAGGGCCGCCAGCGCGGTCGCGTCAGGCGAACCGCGGGCGAGCACCGGCTCGAGGAGGGTCACCTCCTTGAGGTTGGGCAGCGCCGCGACGATCTGCTCGCCGGCCTTGCTGCCCCAGCCGAACGAGCCGATGACGCCGAGCTGGCGGACCTTGGGGCGCAGGAGGTTGGCCAGGTAGACCGCGTACATCACGTTCGGGTGTACCCCGCCGAGCACCGTCGGGGTCGCGAAGACCACCGTCGCCGCGTCGACCAGCGCGCTGGCCAGGCGGCTGACGTCGGGCTGCGCGAGGTTCAGCCGCTCGACGCCGACCCCGCGCCGCTCGAGCGCATCGCCGAGCGCCTCGACCATGCGCTCGGTGCTGGCGTGCATCGTCACGTAGGCGATGGCCACGTGGTTGTCGACCCGGTCGCTGAGCCAGTCCCGGTAGGCGTCGATCAACATCGCCGGCGCGCGGCAGGCGGGGCCGTGGCTCGGCGCGACGAGCTCGAGCTCGAGCGGGTCGAGCTTGGCCATGCTCTTCTGGATCTGCGGCCGCAGCGGCATCATGATCTCGGCGTAGTAGGAGCGCGCGGCGGCGAGCAGCCGGGGGAGGTCGGCGGTCACCAGCTCCGAGGTCGCCCAGTGGCTGCCGAACAGGTCGCAGGGGAGCAACAGCCGCCGCTCGGGCACCAGCGTCAGCATCGTCTCGGGCCAGTGGACCCAGGGGAAGTGGACGAAGCGCAGGTGCAGCCCGCCGAGGTCGACCTCGGCGCCGTCCTCGACCTCGTCGATGCGGTCGGCGGGCAGAGGCAAGAGGTCGAGCAGCATCTTCTTGCCGCGCGGGGAGCAGAGCAGGCGCGCACCGGGGTAGCGCTCGAGCACCCGCGGCAGCGAGCCGGAGTGGTCCTGCTCGGCGTGGTTGGCGACCACGTAGTCGAGCCGGTCGAGCGCCAGGCTGTCGAGGCGGGCGCTGAGGGTCGGCCAGAAGCCGGGCTCGACGGTGTCGACCAGCGCCGTCTTGGCTTGGCCGCGCACGACGAACGCGTTGTAGCTGGTGCCGCGCTCGAGCGGCACGAGGGCGTCGAAGAGCCGTCGATCCCAGTCGATCGCGCCGACCCAGGAGACGTCAGGGCAGAGCTGTCGGGCATGCATCGTCGTCATCGGCCTCAGGCGAGGTTGAGGGCCCGGCTCAGCTGGCGAACGTGGTCCAGGGAGCCGAAGCCGTGGTGGTCGGTGGCGAAGACCGCGGCCAGCGCGTCCCAGGTCGCGCCACGAACCTCCAGCCGCTCGCCGAGCGCCGCGATGACCGCCTGGGCCTCTTCGCGCGGCGCGTACATCTGCTGCAAGAACTCGCCGGCGAGCAGCAGCGACAGGCCACGGTTGGCCGGCGTCCCGGCCGAGTCGCCGGCGAAGTGGCGCACCAGCTCGAGCTGGACCAACGCGCCGAGCGCGAACGGCGACTGGTCCTTGTAGTGCTTGTTGACCCGCACGACCAGGTGGGCCGCGCCTCCGGCGTCGCGCTGCTCGACCACCGCCACCGGCGGATCGGCGAGCGCGCCGTCGTACCATCCGCCAGCGATCAGGCTCGCCGGGGAGACCCGGGCCAGCGGGCTCTCGCCGTAGGTGCGGTTGTACTCGTGGTGCGCGTCGATGATCGTGCGGGCGAAGTGGACCGCGTCGATGACCTTCGCCGCGTCGATCTCGTCGGCGTGGGCCTCGACCGCGCGTGGGCGGAGATCGGTCTTCCCGCCGTCGGCGTGATCGTCGATGACGTTGAAGAAGCGCTGCACGCCGAACGGGGTGAGATCCGCGACGCCGTCGCGGTTGAAGTCGGTGTAGCGCGCGTAGCGCTCCTCGCCGGGGAGGATGAAGTTGTCCTTCGGCTCACCGCGGTAGTCGAACTGCCACGCCTCGCGCATCTCGGCGTAGGTCTGGCGGGCCGCGACCCCCTGCAGGGTCCCGAGGACGACCCCCATCATGTTGGTGAAGTAGGACGGGTCGCGGGTGGTGATCACCGCGCTGTGCGGGCACCGGTTGGCGACCTGGTGCAGCGTCTGCGCGCCGCGACAGACGGTGAAGACGAGTAGCTTCTTGCCCAGCTGCTCCGGGCCGAGGCGCACCGCCTCGCTGACGTTGCCGCCCAGGTGCGCGTGACCGGTGTAGACGATCGCGTCGATCTCCGGCCGGTCGAGGTCGCGCAGGATCTCTCGGTTCGACTTGACCAGCCGGACGCGCACCGGCGTGTCGGGTTGTTGGCGCGCGGGGTCGGTGAGCCGCGCCTCGAGCACCCAGATCTCCTCGCGCCCGTCGGTGGCCGGCTGGTGGTCGACGACCCGGTAGCCGGCCCGTTCGTAGGCGCGCACCGGGTTGTCCCAGCGCCAGGCCTCCTCGTGGGCATAGTGGGCGACCTGGAAGACCTTGTCGGGCGAGGCGAACAGCGCCTCGTACGGTGGGCGGGTCGGGCGAACCTGCTCGCTCAAGGCGGCGAAGCGCAGCTCCTGATCGGCGCCGAACGGCACCGCCTTGCATAGCGCCTCGAGGTTGAGGTGGATGAAGGCCTGCAGGCGCGGCTCCGGGTCGGTGAGCCCCTGGGTGAGCAGGAGGTCGACCGCGCGCGCGGCCAGCGCCGGGGCGTCCGGGCTGCTCTGCGCGAGGGTGAGCAGCGCGGTGACGGCGCCGGCGCGCAGCTTGCGGCGGCTGATGTCGGGGAGGCCGCCGTCGGTGTTGCCGGCGGCGAGCGCCTGCTCGAGGTGGGCGAGCAGGCGCTGGCGGACGCCGACCGGGATGTGGCCGAGGATGTCCGGCGGCGCGTCGGCGAGCCCCCGGGCGGCGCGGTAGAGCACCTGCGCGCCCTGGGCGTCGAAGCGCGGCTCGCGGTTGTACGGTCCACGGAGGAAGAAGCCGTCGGCGTGGAGCAGGATCGGCTTGCCGCGCACGAGCGGCAGCCCGGGATCGAGCACCGCGCTCATGGCATCCAAGCCCGCGCCGGTCAGCGCGCCGACCGCCGGTGTGCCCCAGCTCTGGCGGACCCGATCGATCGCCGCCTGGCGCAGCGGATCGTCGCCGAGGCGGGCGCGGAACTGCGCCGCGGTCTCGCCCGAGAAGGGCAGGCGCAGCGTTGAGCCGTCCCAGCCGTCCTGGGGCGCTGGCGGCGTCGCGCCGGTGGTCGGCGACGGGACCGGCTGAGGATCTGGCCGCGGCTGCGTCAGACGGGTCCAGAGCGTATGGATGGGCGGCATCGCGAACCTCGATCTCTGATCCTAGTGCCCCTCAGACTATCTCATCCGCCGGCGACTGCCTATCGTCTCCGGCGGAGGGCGCGGCCGATCGGCAGGAGCAGGGCGAGCAGCCACGCGCTGCTCGCCTGGTGCGCCGCGCCGCCCGCGCAGCC
>JBFYZW010000133.1:0-5603 GCA_041309305.1 Deltaproteobacteria bacterium
CTGGACCGCGCAGCAGGCGCGCGCGGTGGCGCAGACGGAGGCTGAGCAGGCGCACACCGAGCGCGTCGCCGCCCTCGGTGAGCGCTACGGCGCGGTGCTCGCCGACCTGTGCGGCCTGCCGCCCGGGGCGACGCCGAGCCAGCTGCTCGACTGGCAGGCGCTCACCGGCCGGCCGTTCTCGGCCGAGACCTGCTACGGCGAGCTGCAGCTCGACGCCTGCGTGATCGAGGAGGCGGCCTACCTGCAGACCCTCTCGGTCGAGGACGTCGCCAACCAGCTGCACGCGGCCTCGATGCAGTACGCTGACAAACAGGTCGTCACTGGCGGCACAGCGAGCACTCTCGCCGAGGTGTTGACCTACTTCCAGTTCTGCAGCCCGAGCACGGTGGTCTACCCGGTCACCTGCGTGGAGACGGTCGGCGAGCACTGCATCCAGTGCCAGACCACCAATGGCCCGGCGTTAGAGCTGGCGATCGACCTCGAGGTGCTCGGCCAGATCGCCGCGGTGCGACCGGACGTGCTCAGCTCGCCGTCGATGCCGCCGGCCGTGGTTGCGGCGCTGGCGCAACAGGCCGAGATGCAGAAGTGGGTCGCGCAGTCGGCCGCCGCGGTCAAGTACCCAGGTGCGCGTACCGCCCTGCCGACGCTGGAGGAGCTCAACGGCGGCCCTCTGCCGGCCACCTGTTTCCGCGGCGCGCTCGGCGAGCAGGCCTTGACCCTGCGCGCCTTGGCCACCGACGTCGAGATCGCCCGCGCGCGGGCCGCGGAGTACTTTGAGGCCTACCGCATCGCCCGCGAGAGCTGCGACATCCAGAAGCTGGCGGCCGAGCAGCGCCAGGCGCTCGAGACGATGCACGCCACCATCGCGACGCAAATGCGGAACGTGAAGCTGACGATGGACACGGTTGCTTCGATCGCCGGCGGCGTGAAGGACTGCGCCAGCGGCTGGTCGGTCAACCCGTTCAACTTCGTGGCCAACGGCGCGAATTGCGCGGCGGGGGCGGTCGAGACCGGCGCCGAGTCGCTCAGCCTGTCGATGCAGGCCAACATCGACCGGGTGACGGAACAGCACCAGCAGTTGGTCGCGGCGTTGGCGACCGCCGCGGACCTCCAGTCCTGCTACAAGGAGGCCGAGCTCGAGCTGGTGGGCGCGACCTCGGCAGCGCTGGAGATCAGCCGCGCCAACCTCGAGCTGGACAAGGCACGGGTCCACTTCGCCAACCTGCTCCGCGAGGCGCAGGCAGCGTTCGACGAGGGCAGCGCCGCCGTGGCCATCGCCGAGGCGCAGACGATGCTGCCGCTCTCCGGCGACTTCTGGCTCGGCGAGGCGGTGGCGACCTACGCGCGCAAGATGCGCCTCGCCCGCCGGGTCACCTACCTGGCGGTGCGCGCCGTCGAGTACGAGTTTCAGATGAGCCTGGACTGGCGCGACGCCGTGTTCACGGCCGAGGTCCCGGACGACCTCGGTGCGGTGCTCGATCTCCTCTGGTCGCAGGCGGCGACCCGGACGATCAACGGCCGGCGGCCCACCGACCTCAAGGTGGTGGTCAGCTTGCGGCAGGAGCTGCTCCAGCTCGCCGATCTGAGCGACCAGGCCGACGACGAGGCGGGCCTCGCCGCCGGCTACAAGAACCTCTCCGACCAGGAGAAGCTCCAGCTCCTGCTCACCGACCCGCGCTTCCAGGTGCACGGCGCCGACGGCACGTACCTCGGCCAGCGCATCCCGTTCACCATCGCGCCGCTCGCGGCGCTGGAGCTGGGCGAGGCGATCGGCGTGGCGCTGCTGGCCGAGAACGACTGCGCCGAGCGCGTCTGGTCGGTCAACGCCTCGATCCTCGGCGAGCCCGGGCTCTACGTCGGCAGCGACACCACCTTCACCCGCATCGAGCTGCAGAAGGCCAACACCTTCTTCAGCCAGTGGTGCATGGCCGGCGCGGCGGGGGACGAGCCGTTCCAGGTCGCCTCGGTGCGCCCGTCGCGCAACCTGTTCCACGAGCCGGGCCTGGGCGAGAGCGTCAGCGAGGTGCTCACGCCGGAGGGTCGGCCGTACACCAGCGCGCGGATCGAGGCCTACTTCAATGTTGCGCGCGGTGAGTTCGAGCGCGACGACTACGCGAACGGTGAGACCAGCGAGCTGGCGGCGCGCGGGCTGTACGGCCAGTACTGGCTCTTCTTCCCGGCCAGCACCTTGACCGCCTACGACGCCGACGGCCTGCCGACGCGCAACGGCCTCGACCTGTTCAAGGTGACCGACATCCTGCTCCGCCTCGACTACGTCTCGGTGGCGAAGAACTGAGCGATCACGGTGCCGGGCTCAGCGCCAGCTGGGCCCGGCACAAGGTCGCGCCGTCCGACTCCCGCCGCAACGTCGCCCCGAGGCGCCGCTCGCCGAGCGGCCAGACCAGCGCCGTCAGCCGGTCTCTGGCCACCGCCTGCTCGCGGTAGTCGAGGCTCGCCGTGACCAGGCGCCCACCGGCCTGCGGCGCCGCGCGCCGGGCGTCGTCGAACCAGGCGAGGTAGACCGCGTGGTTGACGTGGGCCATCAGGTCCATGTCGGAGAAGCGCGCGGTCACCGGGTGGGCAAACGCGGTCGGCGGCGGCTCCCCGTCGAGCGGCGGCAAGAAGGCGAACGTCTGGTCGAGGTCGCCGCGCGCCAGCCGTCGCACGCCCTCCGGCACCGGCGCCGGGCGCCGGTCGAGGCCGATGTGCACCGCGGTGACGCGCACCCGCGCGACGGTGGCGCCATCCTCGGCGCGGCAGAGCAGGTTGACGAACTCGAGGCTGGTGCGGCCGACCTTGGCCAACCAGAACAGCCCCTCGAGCGCGACGTCGTAGCTGAGCTGGGCGAGGACCTCGAGCCGCTCGGCGGCGATGACGAACGAGCGGGCGCCGGCCGACAGACCGGTGAACTCGGCGGCCTGGGCGGCGTAGGCCTGCCAGCGCACCTGCTCGGCGTAGCGCAGCAGGGTGGACGCCGGGATCAGACCCTCGGCGTCGAGTTCATAGCCGCGGGTGCGCAGCGGACAGCGGAAGACCGCCTCAACAGGCGCCGGGCTCACGGAAGCTACCATCGGAGCACTCCTCGGTGTAGCCGAGGTCGGAGCACGAGTCGCCGGCGTGATAGCTCCAGCTCGCGCCGTTGATCGCCTCGCTGTTCCACTCGTTGCATTCGCTCTCGCTCCAGTCGGCCTTGCACTCGGGCGAGCTGAGCGCGCCACCGGCGCCGACGCAGGCCCCGGTGCTCGCACAACCGCTCGAGCAGAGCAAGCCACCGACCCCGAGGACAAGCAGGATCGCCGAGATGATCCCCCGCATGTGCACCTCCGCCCGATAGCAGTGGGCACGAATCACCCGCCGGGCAAGCCCAGCCTCGACATTCACCAAGGTCATCGTCGCGCCTCCCGTGTTTCACTCGTGTTGAGCGCCCCCGCGTCCGCCGCCGGCAAGCTCCCGCTCACCTCCGGCAACCCCGCCCCCCGCCAGGCGAGCATGCCGCCCTTGAGCGAGTAGACGTCGTCGCGGCCGGCGCCGTGCAGCATCGCGGTGGCGCGCAGGCTGCGCCGCCCGGAGCGACAGACGAGCAGCAGCGGGCGGCCGAGCGGCAGCTCCTCCCGGCGCAGGACCAGCTGGCGCAGCGGCACCGACAACGCGCCGCCGATGTGGCCGGCCTCGAACTCGCGCGGCTCGCGCACGTCGATGACGGCGCACTGACCGGCGGCCAGGCGCCGCTGGCAGTCGATGACCGCCAGCTCGCGCGTCGGGTCGTGGAACTCCCGGGTGTAGGTCGGCAGCGCCGCGTCGTAGCGGTGCTTCGGCAGCGCGTGACACTCGGCGAAGACCCGCTGCTCGCACTCGAAGATGCACACCCCGGGGTCGAGCACGCGGGTGAACAGGTGCTCGATCGCCTCCTCCTGCTGCAGGACGTGGTCGAGGCCGAGCCGGTCGAGGAAGCCCGAGCGGGTCATCTCCTCGAGCACCGGCGCGCGCGGCCGGACGATGTACAGATCGCCGCCCATGCCGCGGTAGGTGGCCAGGGTCTCCTCGAGCATCTCGATGCCGTTCAGGTCGCACAGCTCGACGCCGTGCAGGCGCAGGAGCAGGATCGACTGGCCCGGGTGCTCCTCGAGGTTCTGGCGCAGCGCCTCGGCGACGTGGTGCACCGCGCCGAAGAAGAGCGGCCCGTGGATGTTCATCACCCCGAGCTGCGGGCAGACCGGCCTCTTCGCGTCGTGGACGAAGTGGCGGTAGGTCGGGTCGGGGACCACCGCCTGGACGCGCGGCAGGCTCGACTGGACGACGAAGACCGCGAGCGAAAAGAGCACGCCGGAGAGCACCGCGAACTCGAGCGGCAACAGGAGCGTCGCGACGAAGGTGGCGAGCATCACCAGCGCCTCGTTGCGCGAGGTGGTCAGCACCCGGCGGATGCCGCGCCGGTCGAGCATCCCCCAGGCGATGACCAGGAGCACGCCGGCCAGCGCCGCCCGGGGGATGGTGCCGGCCAAGGGGGCGAAGAGCAGCACCCCGGCCAGCACCGCCAGCGCGGTGAACACGCCGGCCAGCTGCGAACGCGCGCCGGCCTGGTGGTTCAACGCCGAGCGGGTCAGCGAGCCGGAGACCGCGTAGCCGGAGAAGAGCCCGGCGCCGAGGTTGGCCAGGCCTTGCGCGAACAGCTGCTGATCGTTGTCGAGCCGCTGACCGCTCTTCTTGGCCAACAGCTGCGCGCTGGCGAAGGTCTCGACCACCGACAGCGCCGCCACCGCCATCGCGCCGGTGACCAGCTGGCGGATCAGCGCGCCATCGATCACCTCGGCCGCCGACCAGAGCGGCGCCGGCAGGGCGCGCGGCACCTCGCCGACGACGCGCAGGCCGAGCGACTCCGGGCCGAGCAGCGCCGCGAGCGCCGCGGCGCAGATGACCGCCAGCAGCGCTCCGGGCATGCGCGCGTCGACCAACCGCAGCGCGACGATGATCACCACCGCCCCACCGCCGAAGGCGAGGCTCACCGGGCTCGTCCCGCCGAGCGCCGGCCACAGCGCGCGGAGGATGCCGGCCAGGTCCGGGGCGCTCGGCAGCTCGAGGCCGCACAGGTGGCGCAGCTGCCCGGCGGCGATCAGCACCGCCGCGCCGGCGGTGAAACCGAGCAGCACCGGCCGCGAGGCGATGGTCACCAAGCCCCCGAGGCGCAAGAAGGCGAAGGCGAGCAGGAACAGCCCGGCGAGCAGCGCCAGCAGCCCGGCGGCGGCGACGTAGCCGGCGCTGCCCGGCTGCACCACCGGCAGCAGGATGGTCAGCGTCAACAGCGAGATGCTGTTGGTCGGCCCGACCGAGACGTGGCGCGACGAGCTCCACAGGGCCGCGACCAGCCCGCCGACGACCGCCGCCCAGAGCGCGACGTGAGCCGGCAGGTCGGCGATCGAGGCGTAGGCGATCGCCTGTGGGATCGCCACCGTCGCGACCGTGAGCCCGGCGAGCAGATCGGCGCCGGCCGCGCGCCAGGTCAGGCCGCGCCACAGGTCGCGCGGCGCGGCCCAGAAGCTCCGCGCGCCAACGGCGCGCTCAGGGGAGCGCGGCGACCGAAGCATCGAAGGCCCACGAGGTGAAGC
>JBFYZW010000134.1:0-5427 GCA_041309305.1 Deltaproteobacteria bacterium
TCTTCAACGCCCGGGCGAAGTAGCGATCGGCGAACACTCGGCCGGTACGGCCAAGTGCCTTGTTGAGCTGCCGGGCCATCCGAATAGCCAATCCCTGCATGCCACGCGACAGTGACGCCCGGTCCTTGGCCTCGACGATCAAATGAAGATGGGTCGCGAGCACCGAGTAGTGACACACCCGGAAACCCTGCCGTTCGCACCCGGCCACCAGCGCCGCGCGAATCGCGGCGTGGCAGCGCCGCGTGCGCAGTGAGCCGATCTCCCGCCTGACCTTGAGTGAGACGTGCACCGGATGCTTCGGACCAAGCAACGGTCGCGGCCCATGGCGTACGCCAGACCCGGCCAATCTCTTTCGGCCTGCCCCTGCTCTTTGGCCGCCCCAGGTTCCGCGCCGAGCGGCGAAAGCGATCTCGAGCTGTGGCAACGAGCGGCGCATGGTTTGATTTGAGCAGTAAAGCACATGGGTCCGACAGAACCAGCCGGACATCTAGCGGGGTCCAGATGGTGCGCCGCCTCGCCGTCGTGACGCACGACGAGAGCTGTGGACGCTCGCTCCGTTCCGCGGCGGCGAGGCGTCGCACCGACGAAACGTGGTCGGGACCGGACCGGCCGAGAACTCGACCGCCCTGCACCACGCCCACCGTGAACGCCGGCGATCCCGACCGCGTGGCCCTGTCCCACGGTCTGTGTTAGAGCCAAGGACGCCACCAGCGCACGTCCCGCAGGCGAAGAGCCGCGTGGCGGGTCTGGCTCGGCGCAGCACGCGCATGAGACACCTCGCCCTCGTCACCTGCCTCGTCGAGCTCACCGCCGCCGTCGCGGCGGCCCAGCCGCTCCCGGAGCAGGCGCCGACCGACTTCCGCTTCGCGCTGGTGCGCTGGGCCGGCGACTTCGACTCGCGCGCCTCCGGGTGGTCGCGGTTGGCCTGGGAGCTGCGCCGGCGCACGACCATCGCCGTCGACCTCGAGGTCGCGCCGGTGGAGCTCGGCTCGCCGGCGCTGTTCGAGCACCCGCTGCTCGTCTGGCAGGGGGACACCGCGATCCCGAGCTTGGCCGAGGAGGCCGTGCTCCGCCTGCGTCAGCACCTGACCGCCGGCGGCACGCTGCTCATCGACGCCGCCGACGGCCTGCCCGACGGCCCGTTCCTCCGCTCGGCGCGCCGCGAGCTCGCCCGCGTGCTGCCCGACGCCCCGCTCGGCCGCGTGCCCGCCGAGCACGTGATCTACAAGTCCTTCTTCCTGGTCGATCGCCACGGCGGACGCGTGCTCGCCCAACCCTTCCTCGAGGGGATGTTCGTCGAGCAACGGCTGGCGGTCATCCTCTCGGCCAACGACCTCGGCGGCGCGATGGCGCGCGATCCGTTCGGCCAGTGGCTCTACGATGTCGGCCCCGGAGGGGAGGCGGTGCGGGAGATGAGCTTCCGCCTGGGCATCAACCTGGTGATGTACGCGCTCTGCCTCGACTACAAGGACGACCAGGTGCACATCCCCTTCATCCTGCGGCGGCGACGGTGAATCAGCCGGTCTACAACGACTGGGCGCTGGTCTCCCTCTCCCCCTGGCCGACCGCCTGGCTGATCGCCGGCAGCCTGGCGCTGTTCGCCGCCGCGACGCTGGTGCTGTGGAGCTACCGCCGCGCCCGCCGCCCGTGGCTGCTGGTCGTCCTCCGGGCCGCCGCCGCGCTGGTGGTCCTCGGCATGCTGCTCGAGCCGGCGATCCAGCTGCGCCTGGTGCGCCGGGTCAAGAACCGCCTGGCGGTGGTCGTCGACCGCTCGGCGAGCATGGCGCTCGCCACCAGCGACGGCCGGACGCGCTTCGCCCACCTGCAGGCGCTGCTCGAGCGTCACGCGCTGCTCGCCGAGCTCGCCGTCGATCACGAGCTCGACTGGTTCGATCTCGACGGGCCGCTCGGCGGCGGGCTCGCGGACCCGCCCCGCGGCCCGACCAGCGATCTGCTCGCCGCCCTCGAGCGCGCCCGGGACGCCGGCGCCGGCCGACCGCTGGCCGCCTACCTGCTCCTCTCCGACGGCGCCGACAACGCCGAGCTCGAGACCGCCGGCGGCGCCCTGTCGGCCAACGCCGCGACCCGGCTCCGCCAGCTCGGCGCGCCGGTCAACACCGTCGCGGTCGCCGGCGGCGACCCGTTCCGCGATCTGGCGATCGTCACCGTCCTGGCCGACGAGTTCGCCTTCGTCCACAACAGCGTGACCATCGACGTCAGCGTCCAGGCGACCGGCTTCGCCGGCCTGACCGTGCCGCTGACCTTGCGCCGCGAGGGGGAGGTCCTCGCCACCCAGGAGGTCTTCCTCGCCGACGAGCGGCCGGTGATTGCGCACTTCACCTTCAAGCCGGCCGAGATCGGCAGCTTCGTCTACGCCGCCGAGCTGCCCACCCTCGCCGGCGAGGCGATCAGCCTGAACAACGCGCGCGCCTTCGCCATCCAGGTCGTTCGGGACAAGATCCGCGTGTTGCAGGTCGCCGGCCGGCCCAGCTGGGACGTCCGCTTCCTCCGCCAACACCTGAAGGAGAACCCGAACGTCGACCTGATCTCGTTCTTCATCCTCCGCTCGCCGACCGATTCGCCGATCGCGCCGGAGAGCGAGCTGGCGCTCATCCCCTTCCCGGTGGACGAGCTGTTCACCACCGAGCTCAAGTCGTTCGACGTGGTCATCTTCCAGAACTTCGATCACCGGCCGTACTTCATGGCCCAGTACCTGCCGAATATCCGCGACGCGGTGCACGGTGGCCTCGGCTTCGTGATGGTCGGCGGTGACCAGAGCTTCGCCAACGCCGGTTACCTCAACACCCCGATCGAGGAGATCGTGCCGCTGCGCCTCGACGGCGGCGACTGGACCCCGGGGCCGGTCGCGCCGATGCTCACCGACGCCGGCCGCCGCCACCCGATCACCGACCTCGCTCGCGGCGCGGGCACCAACGAACGCCTCTGGCAGCGCCTGCCCGGCTGGACGGCGCTCAACCGCACCACGGGCCTGGCGACCAACGCCACCGCGCTGGTCGTCGACCGCGAGCAGCGCGGGCTGGACAGCCAGCCGGCGCCGCTGGTCGCCACCCTCGACGTCGGCCAGGGCCGAGCGCTGGCCATCGCCTCGGACGCGATCTGGCGCTGGCGCTTCGCCGCGCAGCGCGACGGCGGCGCCGCCGAGCGCGCCTACCACCGCTTCTGGTCCAACGCGTTGCACTGGCTGGTGCGCGACCCGGAGCACTCGCGGGTGCGCGTCGTTCCCGACAAACGCCGGTTCGTCGAGGAGGAGGAGATTGACGTCAACGTCACCGTGCTCAGCCGTGACTACCAACCGTTGCCGGCCGCGGCGCTGCGCCTGACCCTCGCCCCGACCGGGGCTGGCGCCAAGCGGACCGACGACCTGGTCACCGGCGAGACCGGCACGGCCCGCCTGCGCTACCGCGACCTGCCGAGCGGCGCCTACCGCGTCACCGCGCAGGCCACCAGCGGCGGCGTGGCGGTCGGCACTGGCGCTGCTGTCTTCGTCGTCGAGCCCCGCTCGGCCGAGCTCGACCGGGCGGCGCCGCGACCGGCGCTGCTCGCGGCGCTGGCGGCGAAGGCCGACGGTCGGGCCTTCTCGACCGACGACTTCCGCCCCACCGCGGTGCGGCGCATCGACCCCGAGGTGGTCGAGATCGATCAACGGCGCAACCTCGAGCTGTGGGACAACGCCTGGGCGATGGTCGCCGTCCTGCTCCTGCTCGCGGCCGACTGGGCCTACCGCCGCCGGCGCGGCTACCTCTGATCCCGCTCCGACTCAGCGCAGGACGATGATCCCGCCGTGCAGCAGCCGGCGCAGGGTCTTGAGCGTCTCGCGCTCGCTCATCGAGCTGACCATCACCAGGCTGCCGATGTCCATCTGCGCGCTCAGCCGATCGACCAGGAAGCGCTCCTCTGGCCGCAGGCGCAGCCGGCCGAGCCGCTCGTCGCTGGCCACGACCACCGGCACGCGCACCGGCGGCAAGACGTCGTACAGGTCGAGCAGTTGCTCGCCGAGGACCTCCTTGAGCACCAGCCGCGGCCGCTCGGCGTCGGGCCGTAGACGCACGGCCACCTCGAGCAACGCCGCCGCCTCGTCGAACTGCCGCGCCTGCCGCAGAAGCTCAGCCTGGGCCACCAGCTGCTCGACCCGCCCCTCGCTGCTCAGCCCCGCCGCCGAGGCCGCGGCCGTGACGATGCTGACCGCGCCGTCGCGCTCGAGCACCGCCAGCGCACGCAGCACCGCCGGGATCGGCGCGCGCAGCTCGAGGCAGATATCGGACAGAGACTGCCCGGCGCTCAGGCTGGCGAGGATCCGCCGCTCGCGCACGCCGAGCTTCTCGAACGGCGGCAGCCGCTCGTCGTGGATCTGGATCGACACGTCGTCGTGCGGGAAGCGCTCGCGCACCTCGGCCCACTCGTCCTGCCGCCGCGCCCCCTCCATCAACAGGTGGTTGACGTCCAGGTCGAGCGACAGTCGTTCGTTGACCTCGTCGAGCCCGAGATCGAGCGCCCGCCCGGCCTGATCGCTGAATACGAACTCGCCCGGCAGGTCGAGGAACAGGTCGTAGATCGACTCGCAGGCCAGCTCGGTCAGGCACTCCTGCAGCTGCTCGGCCGAGAGCAGGCCGCAGTCGAGCAGCGCGCGGTGCAACGAGACCTGCTCGCGCCGCTGGTGTTGGAGCGCCGTGCGCAGATCCTCCTCGGTCAGCAGGCCGCTGGTCACGACGATGTGCCCGAGGTTGTCCCGCAGCTCCGGTCCGCCGTAGCCGGTGACCCGCCCACCCTCGAGCTGCAGCTCCCATTCGTTGCCGTCGCGGGTCACGGTCAGCGAGCCGGAGCGGGAGGTGGCCTTGACCCAGCCGAGCAGGTCGGCGAGCGGCATGGTTTGCAGTGAGCCGAGGATCGCCATATCCTGCTCTCTATAGATCGAACCCCCGAAGGTTGCACGACCTTGCCGAGTCACGCCGTGAGGTTCCCGCCGCTGGCGCTCTGGGCGACGCTCACCGCCGGCTGCACCCTGCTCGACCCACCGACCTTCGATCGCCCGCCGCTCGTCGACCGGGGGATCGCGCCCTGGGCCCCCGAGCCGCTCACCGTCTGCCAGGCCGGCGCCTGCGGCGAGGAGCTCGCCGAGCGCGTCCGAGGCGCCCACCTCAGTCACGCCGACGACGGCTGGCGCGTCGTCGCCGAGCTCGACGGGCGCCTCTACGCCGGCGTGCTGTCCCCCGGCTGGCGCCTCGACCTCGAGGCCGCGCCGCTGTTGGTCGCCGAGTACGCCTGGCAGGCGGGCGGGCTGCGCGACCCGGCCTACCTCGCCCGCCCGGAGGGGGATCTCTGCTTCTTCGGCGTCGCCGATCAATCGGCAATCGGGGTCGCCGACGTGCGCGCCAACGGCGCGGTGGCGCGCGCGCTGCCGCTGTGGAC
>JBFYZW010000135.1:0-2524 GCA_041309305.1 Deltaproteobacteria bacterium
GCCACGGCGACGAGCCGCGCGATCAGCGCCAGGCCGCCGTCGCCGGCGAACAGCGCCAGCGCCGGCTCGGCGTCGCGCACCTCGGGCGGCAAGCCGTCGCGCTCGCCCGGGTCGATGTATGGCAGGTTGGCGACCAGCGCGTCGAACGGCGGGAGCTCAACCGGCAGCGCGCCGAGCAGATCTCCCTCGACGAAGGTGATGCGGTCGGCGACCGCCAGCGCGGCCGCGTTCTGCCGCGCGACGGCCAGCGCCGCCGCCGAGAGGTCGGTGGCGACCAGCTGTGCGTCACCGAGCTCACAGGCCAAGGTCACGGCGATCGCGCCGCTGCCGGTGCCGACGTCACATAGCCGCGGCGCTGCCAGCGCGCCGGCGCTGACCCACTCGCGCACCGCGTCGACCAGGTGCTCGGTCTCCGGTCGCGGGGTGAGCACCGCCGGCGAGACGACGAACTCGCGACCGTAGAACTCCTTGCGCCCGCGGATGTGCGCCACCGGCTCCCGCGCCGCGCGGCGCTTGACCACCTCACGGAAGCGCTGCCGCTCGTCCGGGGTGAGCGGCTGGTCGAAGTGGGTATAGAGGTAGAGGCGATCGACGCCGAGGGTGTCGGCGAGCAGCACCTCGGCGTCGAGCCGCGGTTGCTCGATCCCACGCTCGCCGAAGTGTCCCTGCGTCCAGGCCAGCACCCGCTGGATCGTCCACACCTCTGGCGACGCGTCGCTCACGCGCCGGCGCCGCCGCTGCTCTTGAGCGCCTCGGCCTGGTAGTAGGTGCGCAGCGCCGTGACCAGCTCGTCGAGGTCGCCGTCGAGCAGGCGCGGCAGGTTGTGCAGGGTCAAGCCGATGCGGTGGTCGGTCAGGCGGTCCTGGGGGTAGTTGTAGGTGCGGATCTTGTCCGAGCGGTCGCCGCTCTTGACCATGCTCCGGCGCTGGGCGGTGATCGCTGCGTCCTGATCGGCGCGCATCTTCTCGAGCAACCGCGAGCGGAGGATCTTCATCGCCCGCGCCTTGTTCTTGTGCTGGCTACGCTCGTCCTGACAGATGACCACGAGGTTGGTCGGCAAATGGGTGATGCGCACCGCCGAGTCGGTGGTGTTGACCCCCTGGCCACCCTTGCCACCGGCGCGGAAGACGTCGATGCGTAGCTCCTTGTCCTGGATCTCGACCTCGATCTCCTCGGCCTCGGGCAGCACCGCGACCGTGACCGCCGAGGTGTGAATCCGGCCCTGCGCCTCGGTCGCCGGCACCCGCTGCACCCGATGCACCCCGGACTCGTACTTCATGCTCGAGTAGACGCACTCCCCCTCGAGCGCGGCGATCGCCTCCTTGAAGCCGCCCTGCGCGCCGGCGGAGGAGGAAAGCATCTCGACCTTCCAGCCGCGCTGGTCGGCGAAGCGCAGGTACATGCGCAGCAGGTCGCCGGCGAATAGACAGGCCTCGTCGCCCCCGGTGCCCGAACGGATCTCGAGGATGACGTTGCGCTCGTCGTGCGGATCCTTGGGCAGGAGCAGCAGCTTGAGCTTCTCGGCCAGCGCCGCGCGTGCCGTCTCCTGCACCGCCAGCTCCTCGCGGGCGAGCGCGGCCAGCTCGGCGTCGCCGGGCGCCGCGGCCAGCTCGCGGTTGCCGGCGATGCTCGCCTCGAGCTGCCGGAGCTCGCGGTAGGCCTCGACCACCCGGCCGAGCTCACGGTGCTCGCGGCCGAGCTCCTTGAGCTTGTGCGGGTTGGTCGCGATCTGGGGGTCGGCCAGCTCGGCGTTGAGCCGCTCGTAGCGCTCCTCGACCTCGGCGAGCTTGGCCAGCATGCTCACCCCAAAGCCTGCGCCGTCGCCGCGTAGTCGGGGAAGACCCGGATGACCACCTCCGACGACGCGGGCTCCTGGGCGCGGCGGGCGAGCGCGGCGCGCAGCGAGAGCAGCGCCACCTCGAGCATCGCGTCATCCGGCTCGCGCGTGGTCAACCGCTGCAGCCAGAACCCCGGCGTAACCAGCCAGCGGACCAGCCGGCGCTCGAGCCGCGTCGCAGCCCAGCGGTTGACCTCGTAGGCGAGGCCGGCCACGGGCAGGAGCAGCGGCACCTTGAGGCCCACCGCCGCCAGGTGGCCGAGCGCCCCGTCGCCGAGCCCGGGGAGCAGCGGGAAGACCAGCGCGAAGACCAGGATCGCCGCGACGACGACGACGAGCAGGAAGCTGGTGCCGCAGCGAGCGTGGAAGGTGGTGTGACGACGGGCGTGGGCGACATCGAGCGGCTCGCCGGCCTCGAAGGCGGCGATCACCTTGTGCTCGGCGCCGTGGTACATGAACAAACGACGCACGTCCGGAAGCAGCGACAAGAGGCCAAGGTAGCCGATGAAGATCGCCAGCTTGAAGGCGCCGGCGGTCAGATGAAACCAGACCGAGGTCAACGCCAGACCGCCGCCCAGCCGACCGACCAGCACGGTCAACCCGTGCGGTAGGGCGACGAACAGCCCGAGAGCCAAGGCGAGCGCGACGATCAAGGTCGCGGCCGAGCCGGCAGGCGCCGAGATCGGA
>JBFYZW010000136.1:0-8762 GCA_041309305.1 Deltaproteobacteria bacterium
TTCCGATCTCGAGCGGCCTGCGCCTCGGCCTGTGGGGCGTCGCGCTCGCCCCGCGCCCGTTGCCGCACGGCGCCCGCGGTGCGCCGCTGGCGACTTTCGACCTCACCGCCGGCTACGACGCCGGGAGGTGGCGGCTCGACCTCGAGGTCGAGAACGTCCTCAATCGCCGGCTGCGCGAAGGCGAGTACCACTACGCCAGCCACTGGCGGCCGGGAGAGGAGCCGAGCGAGCTGCCCGTCTTGCACGTCGCCGCCGGTCCGCCGCTCAACGCGCGGGTCGGGTTGTCGATCCTCTTCTGATCCGGCCTGGTTCTCGCGCTGCGCGGCGTCGGTGACCGAATCGTCACCGAATCGTCACCTGGGGTTCACCGGCACTCTGGAGAATGCGGGGCGCATGCGGAACGCAATCGCCAAGCGGCGCCTGCCGAGGTGGCCAACGCCATGAGTCCGCGGCCGGCGGCGCCAACCCGGTGCCGGCGGCCTCGTGGCGCGTTCGTCGATCCGTTGCTCACCGCCGGCAAGGGGGTCGCGCTGCTCGCCGCGAGCACGCGCCGCCGCCTGCTCGGTGTGCGCCGCTACGACGGGTCGGCGGAGGAGATCTGCGCCCAGATCGTCGATCACTGCTTCGATCGAACGCGCTGCTACTTTCGCACCAGCACGCTGAGCTACCCGGAGTTCTGGGCGCGAGACTTTGGCCGGGTCGTGCCGGCGCTGCTCGCCCTCGGCCGTGAGCGTGAGGTCGCCGAGACCTACCGCTACGCGCTGGCACGCTACGCGCGGGCCGGCCACTTCGCGTTGGTGATCACCCGCGGTGGGCGGCTGTTCGACTTCCCGGCCTACGCGCCCGACGGCTTCGCCTTGTTCCTCTTCGGCCTCGCCGAGCTCGGTGATCGCCGCCTGGTCGAGCGTCACCGCGGGTGGCTGGTCGCCGAGACCGAGCGCTTCGTCGCGCTGGTGATCGATCCGCGCACCGGGCTGGTCCGCCGCGGCCTGTGCTTCTCGGAGGCGCAGGACTACGCGCTGCGCGACTCGTCCTGCTACTCGAACGCCCACTGCTACCTGCTGCAGGTGGCGCTGACGCGCCTCGGCCTGCCCAACCCCCTGGCGGAGATCGACTACCCGGCGCTGCTCGAGGCACGGCTGTGGGCCGGCGATCACTTCGTCGACGACCTGCGCCGGCCGAGCTACCCGTCGGGCGACGCGCAGGTCGCACCCTTCTGGGTCGGGGCGTGCGGGCGTGGCGCGGAGGCGCGGCAACGGCTCGAGCGCGTGCGCGTTTGGATGGACGAGCAGGGTCTGAACGATCCGCTGCCGTGCCGCTATGGCGTCGGCGGTGCGGCCGAGCGCCGGATGGCGCCGCTGCATCGCTTCGATCCGTGGCAGCGGGAGACGGTGTGGACCTGCCTCGGCCTGCAGTGGCTCGAGGTCTTGCACGCCTTCGCCCACCCGCGCCTGGAACACGAGCTCGCCGGCTACCGCCGGATGGTCGAGCGCCTCGGGTGCTTCCCCGAGCTGCTCGACGCGGCGACCGGTGAGCTCTACCGCGGTCCGATCATCACCGCCGAGTGCACGATGCTCTGGGCGGCGAGCCTGTGGCGTCTCCTCGTCGACGCCGCGCGCGCGACGCCACCGGCCGACGACCGCTCAGCAACTCCACCTGTCCAGGAGGCCCAGCCATGACCGACGCGAGAGAGTTTCGCGCGACGCTCAAACGCGACCTCGAGCGCTTCGTCGCCGCGCAGCACCGCCGCTTCGCCGACGACGAGGTGCTGACCATCGACCTGCACTGTCACGACAAGAACAGCGACGTCCCCGACGAGCTGCTCGGCCGCATCCTGCGCTGGCCGGAGACCTGGGTCGAGACCGACCTGGTGCGCGAGGTTCTGGCTGGCAACGGCTGCACGGCGCTGACGATCACCAACCACAACAACGCGCGCTCCTGTTGGCAGCTGCTCGAACGGGGCGTCGACGTGCTGCCCGGCGCAGAGTTCACCTGCGTGCTGCCGGACTTCGACGTCCACGTGCACGTCTTGACCTACGGCTTCACGCCGGCGGAGGAGGAGCGGCTTCTGGCCCTGCGCCACGACGTCTACCGCTTCCTCGACTACACCTGCAGCCGCGACCTGGTCACCGTTCTCGCCCACCCGCTCTACGTCTACAGCCCGCGCGCGGTGCCGACCCTGCCGCTGCTCGAGAAGCTGACGCTGATGTTCGACAACGTCGAGGCGCTCAACGGCCAGCGCGACTCCTGGCAGAACCTGCTGGTCATCGCCTGGTTCGAGAGCCTGACCGAGGAGCGGGTCGAGGAGATGGCCGAGCGCGCCAACATCGCGCCCGACCGCTGGTGCCGGCGGCCGGTGCGCAAGGCCCTGACCGGCGGGTCGGATGATCACATGGCGTTGTTCGTCGGCACCGCCGGCAGTCGGGTGCAGGTGCCGAACCTCGGCGAGCGCCTCGCCGACGGCGCCTCGCGCGCGCAGTTGGTGCTCGAGGGTCTGCGCCGCGGCGCGGTCGCGCCGTTCGGCGGCTACACCGGCGAAGAGAAGCTCGCCGCCTCGTTCCTCGACTACTTCTGCCAGGTCGCGCAGCACGCCGGGGACCCGGGGTTGTTGCGCCTGCTGCTCCACCAGGGGAGCGCGCGCCAGAAGCTGTGGGCCTTCTTGATCGCCAACGGCATGTTCGAGCTGCGCCGTCACCGCACCACCTCGCGCTTCGTCAGCGCTGCTCATGCGGCGCTGCACGGCAAGCGGGTCGGGCTGCTGCAGCGCCGGGGCTTTGGTCGTGACTACCGGCCGTTGCTCGAGCCGCTCGACCGGATCGCCCGCGCCCGGCGAGAGGATCGTGGCGCGTTCGCCGCGCAGCTGGCCACCTCGTTGCCAGAGGTCTTCACCGGGCTGTCGCGTATCCTCGCGGCGCGCATCAAGGCGAAGGTCGAGCGGCACGCCGCAACGTCGCACGACAGCGCGCCGATCGGCCTGCCCGGCCTGGTCGAGCGCCTCGAGTTGCCCGCCGACCTGCGCGCGCTGTTCGGTGACGAGAGCGCCCCGGGGCGCGGCGTCAGCGCGGTCGACCTGAAGCAGGTGGCCGAGGGGTTGCCGTTCCCGGCCCTCGCGGCGGCGGTGGTCGGCGGCAGCACCTTCGTCAGCACCGCGGTGCAGTTCGCCAACCGGCCGCTGCTCGACGAGTTCTCCCGCCGCATCGGCCGTTACACCCACCCGCGCCGGGCGTTGTGGCTCACCGACACCTTCGGCGACCGCAACGGCGTCGCCGGTGTGCTGCAGGCCTTGCACGGCGAGGTCACCCGCCGCGATCTGTCGATCGACTTCGCCGTCTGTCATCCGACCTTGTCGGCGGACGAGCACCTGCACGTCTTGCGACCGCTGGTCGAGCTGCCGCTGCCTTACTATGAGGACCAGCCATTGCGCGCCTTCGACCTCGGCGAGCTGCAACGGCTGTTCATCAACGGCGGCTACGATCGGGTCGTCTGTTCGACCGAGGGGTTGATGGGCCTGGCGGCGCTCTATCTCAAGAGCGCCTTCTCGGTGCCGGCCCACTTCTACGTTCACACCGATTGGCTCGACTTCGCCCGACGGCGGCTCAGCCTCGACGCGCGCGGGCTCGACCGGGTCCGACGCCTGCTGCGCGCCTTCTACCGCAGCTTCGACGGCCTGTTCGTGCTCAGCGGCGAGCACCGGGACTTCCTCGCCTCGTCGGCGATGGGCATCGCCGCCGAGCGGTTGCACCAGACCGCGCACTGGCCGGCGAGCTGTTTTGCGCCCCGGCGCCTGGCGCGGGCCGAGGTGCTGCCGCAGGTCGAACCGGACGAGCGTGTGCTGCTCTACGCCGGCCGGCTGAGCGAGGAGAAGGGCGTCCTCGAGCTGCCCGAGGTCCTCGCCGCGGTGCGCCGGCGAGTCGAGCGCACGCGGCTGGTGGTCGCCGGCAGCGGCCCGGCCGAGGCGGCGCTGCGCGCCGCGGTGCCGGACGCGGTGTTCCTCTCCTGGCTCGAGCCGGCGCGGCTGGCCGAGGTCTACGCCGTCGCCGATCTGTTGCTCTTGCCCTCCCGTTTCGACACCTTCGGCTGCGTCGTGCTCGAGGCGTTGGCCTGCGGTCTGCCGGTGGTCGCCTACCGGAGCAAGGGGCCGCGCGAGATCATCGAAGACGGCAGCTCCGGCTTCACCGTCGAGACGCCGCTCGAGCTGGCGGCGGCGGCGAGCTGTATCGTGCAGGACCCGGCGCTCGCCGCGCAGCTGCGGGCGGGCGCCATCCGCCGGGCCGCGGCCTACCGCGCCGAGCCGATCACCGACGCGCTGGTGCGCCAGCTTGGGCTCGCGCCCGATGACCACGGGCCCCCCGTCGTCGAGCAGCGGCCGCAGCCGGAGGCGACCGACGACGACGACGGCCTCGGCGCCTGGCTGCTCTGAGCCTGGCGACGCTTCAGCGCGCGGCCTCGCCGAAGCAGGTCTCGACCAGCTCGGCGGTGCGCAGCCAGGGGTGATCGCGCGGCACGGTCTTGCGGAAGCCAGCGACCTTCTCGAGCGGCACCGGGACGCAGCGGTCGCCGCGCACGCCGACCATCACGTTGGTGATTCCCTCGGCGATCAGCGCCGCGGCGGCGGTGCCGAGGCGGGTGCAGAGGATCCGGTCGCTGGCCGTCGGGGTGCCGCCACGCTGGACGTGGCCGAGCGAGGTGACGCGCGCCTCCATGTCGAGCACCTGCTGCAGCTGCCGGGCGATACGGCTTGCCTTCGGCTCCTGGACCAGCGTCACGCGGTGCACGTCGTCAGCGGCGGCGGCGGCGGCCGGCGCCGGCCGGGGGTCGAGCTGGGCCTTGCGCTTCTTCGCCTTCTTCTGCTTCGCCTCGGCGCCCTTCGGCGTCTCGGGCGCGACCTCGTCGACCGACCGGGCGCCCTCGGCGACGACGACGATCGAGAAACGCTTGCCGTGGCGGCGGCGGTCGAACAGGTGCTCGCTGATCACCCGGAGGTCGTAAGCGATCTCGGGGATCAGGATGACGTCGGCGCCGCCGGCCATCCCGGCGCCGAGCGCCAGCCAGCCGGCGTTGTGACCCATCAGCTCGACGACGATCAACCGGTTGTGGCTGGTGGCGGTGGTGTGCAGCCGGTCGATCGCCTCGGTGGCGATCGCCATCGCGGTGTCGAAGCCGAACGAGACGTCGGTCTCGGCGACGTCGTTGTCGATCGTTTTGGGCAGCGTGACGCAGGGCAGGCCGGCGCGCACCAGGTTGTAGGCGTTCTTCTGCGTCCCAGCGCCGCCGAGGCAGACCAGACAGTCGATCCCGTGGCGGCGGGCGTTCTCGACCGCGGTCTCGGTCATGTCGACCACGCGGTCACCGACGTGCATCCGGTGCGGCTTGTCGCGGCTGGTGCCCAGGATCGTTCCGCCGTTGGTCAGGATGCCGCTGACCGCCTTGGTGTCGAGCGGCATCACCCGGTTCTCGATCAGGCCCCGGAAGCCGTCGCGGATGCCGATCACCTCGAAGCCGTGCCGGCTGATCGCCGCCTTGGTCACGGCGCGGATCGCGGCGTTCAGCCCGGGGCAGTCGCCGCCGGCGGTCAGGATGCCGATCGAACGGACGGTCTTCGTCTTGGCCACGGCGTCCTCCTTCGTCTCGGTGCGCCATAGAGGATCGGCGCGGCGCGCACAACCAATACACCAGGGTTCGCGAACAGCGAACAGCCAGCCTGTGGTCCTGCCGGGGGCGCGCGATTCGCGCCCACCCCGATGCCGGCCTTCCCGCGGGCAAAGCTGCTCGTGGCGATCGGGAAGCGTGACCGTCCGCTCAGGCGATCAAGCTGGGCGGCCGGCGTCGGCGCCCGAGCTTCCTTCACCGACCAGCACCCAACTTCAGCGTGGTGCGCCAGCCTTGTCCTTGTTGCGGCAGAGGATCGGGATGGCGATATCGTCAGTCACGAACAACCATTTGTTGAGCGGCACGTTGCGGCCCTTCTTGTACCGCCTGGCCATCCCGGTCATCGCCGTGCACACCTGTTTCGCCGGCAAACCGGGAAGGTCGGGCCACCACGCGTAGGGCCGGTCGTCACCGACGAAACCGATCGCGAAAGTGTCGTAGACGACGCGGTACTTGTGCACGACCACGCGGTCGCCGAGATCCTCGGTGTCGGTCTCCTCGCGGTCGACCTTCTCCATCGGCGAGAGGACGCGCACCGAGAGGGCCGGGCCGCGCCGCTTCTTGACCAACGGGTTGGCGATGGTGAGCAACTTCTTGTCCTTGACGGTCGCGGCTGGCGGCTCGATCTGGCCCAGCACCTTGATCGCGCCAGTCACCAGCGCGTCGAGGCTCTGCTCGGCGCGTGCCGGCGCCGAGAGCAAGGCCTCGCGTTCTGCCCCGTCGTACAAGCCGGCCCACAGCTCGAGCAACCTGGGGTTGGTGTTGGCTTGCTTCACCTGGTGGTAGAGCATGACCGCGTCACGGGCGAGCTGACCCAACTTCTTGATGTCGGTGGGTAGCGCCGCCTGGTCGCGCTGCTTGCGCCCCGCGGCGCCCTCCTGTGGGGTGGTGGGCACAGCACCGCTGAGCTTCGCCACCAACTTCTCGACGCGGTCGCTTGGCCCGCCGCCGGGTGCCGCCTCATCGCGCAGCTCGTGGAGCGTCGCGACCACGTTTCTCGGCTCGACGGCCCGTCTCCAGGCGCTGAAGCCCCCGAGATGAGGCAACTTCTCGAGTGGCGCTGTCCCGGCATGGCAACCGGACGTCTGCTGCAACCTGCTGAGGTAGTCGAAGTCGGCTGCGGCGCGTTCTTCGTAGGCGCGATAGGCGGTGATGAACGCCTGAGCCTGCGTCTCGTCGCTCACCGGCCCTTTCGGTAGCAGCTCCGCGAGCGCCTTCATCGAGGCGGCGCGGCGGGCATCGATCTCCTCGTAGGTGCCGAAGCCCAACACGCCTGTCTTGGCCGCGTTGTAGGCCGGCAGCAACACGTCATTGTAATAGGCGGCGAAGCGCGGCTGGTCGGCCGGCTCCGCCTTGAAGCTGCTGACCTTCTCGCCCAGGCGGGCCATGGCGCCGGTGTCCGACTCGGCGAGGATGCAGCTCTGGGTCAAGGCCAGGTGCATCCGCACCAGGTCGCTGTGCAACGGGCGAGACTTGTACGAGCTCGTCGGTGGAGGCGGCTGAAGGCCGCCGCCAGCTGGCTGGCCAGCCGGGCCCGCCGCGGCTGCCGGCTGTGCTGGGGCCTCGCGGTGGCGCGCCTCGACCGCCTGCCCGAGAGTCTTGACCCGCTCGGCCGCGGTGCGCCATTCGGCGTGCTGACGCGCGCCTGGGGAGCTCTGGCGCAACAGGTCGCTTGCTTGATTGATTCGGCTGATCAGGTCCTGGCTGGCGACCGGGTCCCCCGGCGCCAGCGTCTTGAGTGCCTTCTCCACCTC
Source organism: Deltaproteobacteria bacterium (assembly GCA_041309305.1). Classification (GTDB taxonomy): domain Bacteria; phylum Myxococcota; class XYA12-FULL-58-9; order XYA12-FULL-58-9; family XYA12-FULL-58-9; genus JBFYZW01. Next base: position 7,404 of record JBFYZW010000136.1, read on the forward strand.
GTCGAGGACGGTCTTGGCCTGCGTCGTCAACGCGTCCGCCTCGGCAGGGACGGCCGCGGGCTTGGCCGCCAGCGCGCGCACCGCCTTGTCCAGATCGTCGGAGCGTTGCGCCTGCACGCGCCATTCGGGGTCCTTGCGGTCCTTGCACTCCTTGAGCAGCCTGTCCTGGGCTGACTTGATTTTGACCAGCAGCCGGTTGGCCGCCGGCACGTCGCCCGGCGCCAGGCTGGGTATTGCCGCCCCGACTTCGTCGAGCTCAGCGCGAGCCGCCGTGAGCGCGGCCTCCTCGGCGTTGGCCGAGGAGGCGATGCCGAGCATCAGGCCCGCAATGCTGATCATCATCGCCCATGTCGAGGTCTCTTTTCGCATCGTCGCGATTCCCTTGTGCTGTGTGTCGCGCAGGCGACCGACGGCCGCTCGCCCCCACCCGGATCGATCCTGGTCTGTATCATCGCCCAGGCGGGCTCGCCAACCCCGAGGCGAGGTCGCTCGCCGACGAGGCTGCTATACGATTGGCGCGCGCGGCGGCAGGCCGGTCTACCAGACGAAGCTCCAGCTGTGGTTCGCCTTCTGTTGCAGATGCCTGTCGTGCTCGTTCATCGGATAGACGTCGTTGAAGCGCGTTGCGCTGCCCACGGTAACGAGCGACCAATCGTCGTAGTAGCCAGGATAGGGGGAGTTGTCGCGAGCCATTGCGCCCCAGGCGATCACGAAGTCGGGTCCGCCTGCCGCCTCGAAGAGCTTGACTCGAAAATGGATGGCACCCGACTCGAGGTAGGGGGGGGCGCCAAAATAGCCGTAGTTGCCATCCCACTCGAAGGTGAGCACACGACTCGGGGCCACCCCATCGACTCGCCAGAAGACGCCGCTTTCGCTGTCGAGGTTGCCCGTGCCGTGGGCGAGGTCCGTGCCCGCGTACATCTTGTAGCTCAGGTCGGTGCGGCAAGCGATGATCGAGGGCACCACTTCGAACGGAGTGGGAGTGAAGGTGTCGCTGTCGACGTAGAGATACCAGGCCGCGTTGCCAGGTTGGATGGCGAAATGGGAGGTGCCGTTCTGCATCCAGCTGGTCGCGGGGATCCACGTCAGCGTAGATCACAACAACGGGAAGTGAATGGCGGAGCGAGAGGGATTCGAACCCTCGGTACCCTTTTGGGGCACACACGATTTCCAGTCGTGCACCTTCGACCACTCGGTCATCGCTCCTTTATGGAGGGGTGGGGCCCTTGCCCACCCCTCGCGCGCGGAATGAATCCGCGCGCTTCACCCCGACGTCACCACCGAAGGGTGGGGCCCTTGCCCACCCCTCGCGCGCGGAATGAATCCGCGCGCTTCACCCCGACGTCACCACCGAAGGGT
>JBFYZW010000137.1:0-3123 GCA_041309305.1 Deltaproteobacteria bacterium
AAGGCCGGCCGGCTGCTGCGGCTGCGGGCGCTCTCCTCCTTGGTCAGGCGGAGATCGTCGCGCAGCTTCTTCAGCTCCTCTTGCTGCTCGTGGTTTTTCTTCTTCTGCGCTTGCAGCTCACGCTTCAGCTCGCGCAGCTCCTCACGCCGGGCGTCGAGGTCCTTCGCCTCCTTGCGCTCCTTGTCGAGCAGCGCGCGGTGCGCCTCGGCGGTGCTGCTGTGCTCGACGCTCAACGTCTTGAGCCGGCGCTGCGCGGCGGTGAGGCGCTGCCCGAACCAGGCGGCGGCGGCGACGGCGAGCGCGGCGACCACCACGCACAGCCAGGTCCACCCGGACCCGCCGCTGGCCTCGCCGGCCTGCGTCACGAAGACGGTCAACGGCAGCAACATCGTGAGAGAGCTCATCGGTCATCCTCGTGGGGGCCGTCACGGCCCGGCCCGCGTCGGTGCGCGGGGAAAGAGCGCCCTTGTGCCTCGCCCGGGCCCGAGGTGTCAAGCTGGCGCCGCGAGATTGACGCGGCCTGCATTTCGCGATGCTATTGCGCTCATGAGAACCCATCTGTGTTGTGCCGTGATCTGGGGGCTGTCGCTGGTCGGGACGACGGGGCGGGCGGCGGAGAAGCCGCTGGTGGTCACGACGCTGCCGTTCGCCAACGCCGCCGAGCAGCAGGCCGTCTTCGCCATCCTCAACCGCTACCTGAGCAACGCGCTTGGCCGGCCGGTGGTCTTCACTGCCGGGAGTAGCTACGACACGACGATCGAGGCCTTGGCGCTGGGCAAGACCGACATCGCGTTCCTCGGCGCGGTGTCCTACATCAAGGCCCGGCGCCGGGGCGACGTGCGCGCCATCCTGCGCACGATCCGGGGTGATCAGCCCACCTACCGCGGGGTGATCCTGGTGCCGAAGGGCTCACCGGTGCGCACGCTCGCCGGCCTGAAGGGCAGGACGGTCGCCTTCGTCGACCGCAGCTCGGGGGGCGGCTACCTCTTCCCTCGCCTGCTGTTGCGCGGCGCCGGGCTCGATCCGGATCGCGATCTGAAAACCGTGTTCGCAGGTGGCCACCACCAGGTGGTGCGGATGGTCGCCGAAGGGAAGGCCGACGCCGGGGCCTGCTTCGCCGGCGCCGAGCGCACCCTCGCCGACCCGAGCCAGGTGGTGACCCTGGCCCAGACCGAACCGGTGCCCGGCGATCCGGTGGTCGTGCGCGCCGGGTTGGGCAGCGAGCTGATCAAACGGCTGCGCTCGGCGCTGATGGAGATGCCGTCGGTGCCCGACGCGCGCGGTTTCTTCACCTTCGCCGAGATCGACGGCTTCGTGCCGGCGTTCGACTCCGACTATGACCGGATGGCGGAGCTGGTGCGCTTGAGCGACTAGACGATGGCGGCGCGCGACGACAAGGATCCTGCACCGGTCACCGACGACGGCGAGGAGATCGACGTCTACGGGGTCGAGACCGTCGACCAGTCGCTCGCCGATCTCGACCCGTCGGTCTCCGGCCCGCGCCCCGGCGACACGCAGGAGGAGCCGATCGATCTGAGCGGCGTCGCGCCGCCGGCGGATCAGCGCCCGGCCGACGGCGATCTGGTCGACGACCCCTCGCACGTCGCCGACGTCTGGCAGGAGGACGGGGCGGACGACCTCGAGGAGCGCGCCGATCACACGACCGTGGATCACGAGATCGGCCGCCGCTTCATGGAGGAGCACGGCGACCTGCCGCCGGTGCCGGCCCCGGAGCCGCCCTCGTTGGAGGCGCCCGCCGACGCTGCGGCGCTGCCGGTCGAGGACACCGATCCGCCGCTGCCTCAGCCGCTCATCCCCGGCGCCGACGCGCACATCCAGCGCGGCCCGGATGACCTCGGACCGGCCTTCCCCGAAGACGAGGCACCGGCGACGGCAGGTCCTCCGACCGCCCGTGAGCCGCAGAACCCGGCCGAGGTGCCGACCAGCGCGCGGCCGGCCGAGCCGTCCTACGACCCGGAGGCCGCCCCCTCGGGCGCCGATCAGGACGGCCAGCCGGCGGTGTCCACCGGCGAGGATGCGTGGGCCGGTTTTGACGACAGCGGCGGCTGGCCACGGCCGGCGACCGGCGAGAGCGGGGTGATCAAACCGCCGGCCAAGTCCGAGAAGCAGTACACGCGTCGCGACACCAACGTCTACAAGCTCGGCAAGCCGGCGCCGGCGACCGAGGAGGGCGCCCGCCTGGTCTGCATCGCCGGCGCCGACCAGGGCCAGGAGTTCCCGGTCAACCAGCGCGAAGTGAGCGTCGGCCGTATCCCGGCCAACACGATCGTGCTCAACGACCAGTCGGTGTCCCGCGAGCACGCTCGCCTCCTGTTCGACGGGCAGAGCTACACGCTCGTCGATCTGCGCTCGGCGAACGGCACGTTCGTCAACGGCAACCGGATCGATCGGGCCAAGGTGCGCAGTGGTGACGAGGTGGGGTTCGGCCACACCCGGTTTCGTTTCTTCGAGATCGGCGATGTGTTCAAGCCGGTCGACGCCGGCGGGGCGCCGGTCCTGCCCGGGGCGCGCCCGGGCGGGTGGCGCGGGCTGCGTCAGAACCCGAACTTCAAGAGCCTGGTCATCGCGGTCGGCATCCTGTCGCTGACCATGGTCACCGCCGGCGTCATCCTGGTGGTCCGCTACGGCGGCTCCGACGCCCGCCCGCGTCGGGAGACGGTGTTCCAGTACTACCTGCAGGGCGTCGAGGCGTTCAAGCGCCGGCAATGGACCGAGGCCGAGTCGCACTTCATGCTGCTGCTCGGTCTGGATCCCGCGCACGCGCGGGGTCAACGCTACCTCGAGGAGGTGGGCAAGGAGCGGCGCTTCGAGCAGCAGCTGGCCCAGGCGCGACAGGCGCGCGAGGCCGGCGATCTGGCCCAGTCCTACGTGCAGGCGGCGGCGATCGTCGATTCGTTGTACACGCCCCAGGCGCTGGAGATCATGCGCGGCATCGACGCCGAGCTCGACGCCCGCGTAGCCCGCGCACGGATGGAGCTCGACGGCGGCAACCCGGCCGCGGCGCTGGCGTTGCTCGAGGGGGTCGACGCGGTTCGCCCGGGGCGTCCCGACGTGCTGGCGCTGCGCGACCGGGCGGCGGCGCTCGCCGGCGGTGAGATCGGA
>JBFYZW010000138.1:0-5238 GCA_041309305.1 Deltaproteobacteria bacterium
TCGCTCCGCTCCGGGACGCAGGGGAGGAAGGCGCCAGCCGGCGCGCAGGCGTCGCCGGTCACCACGCGCCAGGCGCAGACCTCGCCCGCCGCGGCGCAACCCCGCGCCAGCGCGCCGACGCAGCGCCCGGTCTCCGGGTGACACTCGAGCCCCTCGGCGCAGGCCTGCTCGGGACCGCACGGCCGGCCGGCGCGGGTCAGCTCGACCGCCGGGCAGCCGGCCACGGTGAGCAGCACGAGGGCGGCGAGCCGCACACGCATCGGATCATTATACTCGCCCGCGCAGCGGACGACAGCCGCCGCGCTCAGGGCTTGCGCGCCCGGGCCAGGAAGGCGTCGATCCGCGCGCGCATCTCCGGCGCGATCTCGACGAACTTGATCCGCGTGGTCAGCTCGGCGACCTCCGCCGCGACCACCTCGCCGTCCACCTCGACCGGCGTCGGGCTGCCGGGCAGGTCGAAGCGCAGACGGACGCGGGTGCCGATCGGCTTGGGGAAGCCGCGCTCGAGCTGCACACCGCCGAGCGAGAGGTTGCCGGTCTGGCGGTAGAGCGTCTCGGGGCCGTGGACCTCTTCGACCCAGATCTCGAGCGGCACACGCTCGGCGCCGCGCCGTTCACGCTGGCGCCGGTCGTCGGCGACCTCGCTCTCCTGCTGGCGGCGGTCCCGGTCTTTCCCCTCGCGGCTCACCCCGCCGGTATAGTCGAAGCCCCGCCGGCCTGGCAACCCCGTTCACCGCCAGAGGAGGAGCAGCTGCGCCAGGCCGGCCAGAAGACCGAGCACCCCGCCGAGGAGCAGGAGCTTCCACTCGTCCTCCTTGAAGCAGGGGCGCAGCAGATCCTGGAACTCCTCGGGCGGCAGCTGGCGCATGCGCCTGGTCAACCAGTACTCGATCACCGTGGCGCGCTCCTCGACGAAGGCCGCGTCCTCGAAGGGCTCCACCGACAGCGCCAGCGCCTTCTCGCCGACCGACTCCTTGATGCGCGCGAAGCCGTCGGCGCCGACCACCGCGCGGGCCAGCGGCCCGACCACACCGACCGCGTTGTCGACCAGCGGCCGCAGGTGGGCGCGGATCAGCTCGTGCAGCGTGGCCGACCGCGGGCCGGTGAGCATCTCGTGGACGACGTTGCGGATGGTCACGATCTCGCGGGTGACCAGGTGGCACCAGATCGCCGCGACCTCGTCCTGGCGCTTGAGGAACAGCCCCTGCACGCGCCACGGGCCGACCCGGACGGGCCGCAGCGGCCGGAAGATCACGTTGAGCGCCACGTAGTTGGTCACCCAGCCGACGAGGAAGCCGAAGAGCGGCAAGGTCCACCAGGCGGGATAGACCACCCACACCGCGAGCTGCACCGCACCGAACACCATCCCGAAGTAGAGGCCTGAGGTGATGATGAAGGCGAACTCGGCCCGCCCCGGCTCGAGGAACAACCGATTGACCAGCGCCCGATCGCCGGTCAGCCGCTCGAGGACCATGTGCTTGAAGTCGATGAGGTCGGTGAAGCGCGCGCCGATCTCCTGCATCAGCGCCTCGACCCGCTCGCTCAGCCCGGCGCGCACGCGCGCGTAGATCTGCTGCTTGACCACCGCCGGCAGCCGGTTCCACAGCGACGGGTCGACCCGCTGCATGACCTCGTCGGTGTAGGCGTCGAGGCGCGGCCGGATGGTGAAGATGATGTGCGTCGCGACGCGCTCCGGCCCCATCTTCTCGAACAGCTCGGACAGCTGGCCGAGGCGCGACATCGTCGAGTCGACGAAGATGCGCCCCATCTTCTCGGCCTTCGACGGGATGATCCCCTGCCAGCCGAACGGGCGCAGGCCGCGGTAGACCAGCGGCTTGAAGGTCAGCTCGATCGCCACCCAGTTCGTCACCCAGCCGATGAGCCCGGCGGTGAGCGGGATGCTGAGCAGCTTCCAGTACTCCGGGTCGACGAGCAGCTCCACGATCCCCCCCCGCGGCGCGTCAGAACCCGTAGGCCGGGTTCTCCGGATCGAAGTCGAGGTCGGTGAGCGGCGGGTTGACAACCAGGTCGAAGTACTCGAAGCGCTCGTAGATGTTCCCGGCGAAGTCCCAGATGGTCACGCGCAGCGGCAGGTGGTTGGCCTGCGCCAGGACCAGCTCGGTCTTCTGGCCGTAAGCGCCGGGCACCAGATAGCTCGTCCCAGCGCTGACCTTGTCGCTCAACCCCTCGAGCCCGTCGTTCAAATAGACGATCCAGAACGGGTCGCAGCCGACCCGCCGGCCGAAGGCGACCACCGACTCCTTCTCCGGCGCGACCACCGGCTTCGGCGCCGCGTCGCCGGCGTGCAGCACCAGCCGCACCGCCGGCGTGCCGCGCAGGGTCAACGCCCCACCCCACTCCACCCGCTCGCCGTTCGGCTTGCGCCGCGCCCGCTGCATCCCGGCCTCGATCTGCTCGAACAGGTAGCCGAAGCCGAGGTGGGTGATCGGGTGGTGCTGCTTGGCGGTGGCCAAGCTGCTCCAGATGCTCAAGGTCACCGTCACGTCCGGGAACGAGCCGCGGTGACCGATGAGCTTGTGCAGATCGCGCCGCGCCGAGTAGATCGCCTCCTGCCCCGGCCGCGGGCGGAGGTTCTTGAGGTAGAACTCGCCTCCGCGGCGCAGCTTGACCAGCTGCTCGTCGACCGTCGTGCTGCCGTCGCGGAACCGCTCGGTCTTGGTCTGGCGGAAGGTCAGCGTCTGCACCTCGGCCCAGGCGGCGAACATCTCGTCGAGCGCGGCCAGCGCCTCGGCGTCGCCGGGGAGCGGGCCGGCGGCGTGGACGACGAGCAACGCCAGGGACAGCGAATGCATCGGCGGACCATACCGTCGTCCCGCGCCCCAGGCAAAGCGATCGGCGCTGACCGGGCGTGGTCTCCGACCGCCGGCAGGGTTTGCCCTCCGGCCGGGCTCCGACTATGTGATCCGGGGATGACCCGATTCGATGTCATCGTCATCGGCGGCGGGCCGGCCGGCGAGCGGGCGGCGATCCACGCCGCCCGTTTGGGCAAACGGGCGGCGCTCGTCGAGCGCGACCGGGTGGTCGGCGGCACCGGCGTGAACTGGGGCGCGATCCCGTCCAAGACGCTGCGCGAGAGCGCGCTGTTCGTGCGCAGCCTGACCGATCGCAAGCTCGAGGGCGTGCCCTGCGGCATCCAGGGCGAGCTGACCATCGCCGACTTCATGTACCGTGAGCGGGCGGTGGTCGCGCGCGAGCTCGAGTACATCAACAAGTCGCTCGACCGCCACGCGGTCGAGCTCTACACCGGCCACGCGCGGCTCGTCGACGCGCACACCGTCGCGGTGACCAGCGACGGTCAGGAGCGGCTGCGCCTGACTGCCGAGCTGATCGTCATCGCCACCGGCACCCGGCCGAACCGCCCGGCCGAGATCGACTTCGACGGCGAGGTGGTCTTCGACTCGGCGAGCATCCTCAGGCTGCCGCGCATGCCCCGCTCGCTGGTCGTGCTCGGCGCCGGCGTGATCGGCGTCGAGTACGCGTCGATCTTCGCGGCGCTGGGCATCCAGGTGACCCTGGTCGACACCCGGCCGCAGCTGCTCCCCTACCTCGATCAGGAGATCAGCGGCATCCTCGAGCGCGAGCTGAAGAAGCTGCGCGTCGTCATCCTGCACGACGACCACTACGCGCAGGTCACGAAGCGCCCCGGCCCGCCGCCGGCGGTGGTGATCGAGACCCGGCAGGGCAACCACCTCGAGGCCGACGCGCTGCTCTACTGCGTCGGTCGCGACGGCAACAGCGACGGGATGGGCCTCGCCGAGCTCGGGGTGCAGGTGAGCGACCGCGGGTTGATCCAGGTCAACGAGAGCTTCCAGACCGCGCTGCCGAACGTCTACGCGGTCGGCGACGTGATCGGCTACCCGGCGCTGGCGAGCACGGCGATGGAGCAGGGCCGCCAGGCCATCCGCCACGCCTTCGGCGTCTCCGGGCCGCGGGGCCGGATGGCGGTGCTGCCCTTCGCGATCTACGCCATCCCCGAGGTCGGCACGATCGGCGCCACCGAGCAGGAGCTGATCGCCGAAGGGACCGACTACGTGGTCGGCCACGGCCTCTACCGGCGCAACCCGCGCGGCCAGATCATCGGCGACCCCGGCGGCGTGCTCAAGCTGATCTTCTCCCGCCCCGAGCTCCGGTTGCTCGGCGCCCACCTGGTCGGCTCGCAGGCGTCGGAGCTGATCCACATCGGCCAGGCCTTCTTCTACGCCGGGGCGACGGCCGACGAGATCGCCGAGACGTTGTACAACTACCCGACCCTCTCTGATCTCTACCGCCACGCCGCGCTCGAAGCGCTCGGCCGCGCCGGGCGGTTGCAATACTCCTGAGGTGATCATGCTCAGCTCGCTCTGGCCGTTGCTCCTCGTCGCCGCTGCAGCTCCGCGGCCATTCACCGTCCACGACCTGGTCGGGCTCGACCGGGTCGGCGCGCCGGCCCTCTCGCCCGACGGCCGACACCTGGCGTTCACCGTCTCGCGGCTCGACCTCGAGGCCAACCGCCGGCGGACGCACCTGTGGCTGGCGCGCAGCGACGGGAGCGAGGTGCGCCCGTGGACCTCGCACGCCGACGGCGCCGACAGCTCGCCCCAGTGGGGGCCGGACGGCCGCGCCCTCTACTTCCTCTCCGGCCGCGGCGGCTCGTCGCAGGTCTGGCGCATCGCGCTCGACGGCGGCGAGGCGAGCCCAGTCACCACGCTGCCGCTCGACGTCGGCGCCTTCCGGGTCTCACCCGACGGCCGACGGCTGCTCGTCGCGCTCGAGGTCTTCCCCGACTGCGCGACCCTCGCCTGCACCAGCGAGCGCCTCGCCGCCGAGAAGGCGCGGCGCAGCAGCGGCCGGCTCTACGACCGGCTGCTGGTCCGCCATTGGGACACCTGGAAGGACGGCCGACGCTCGCACCTGTTCAGCCTGCCGGTCGACGGCGGCGGCGAGCCTGTCGACCTGATGCGCGGCCTCGACGTCGACTGCCCGACCAAGCCCTGGGGCGGCGAGGAGGAGTTCGTCTTCGCGCCGGGCGGCGGCGAGGTGGTCTTCGCCGCCAAGGACGCCGGCCGTGAGGAGGCCTGGTCGACCAACGTCGACCTGTGGGCGGTCAGCCTCGCCGGCAAGGGCGCGCCCCGGCGGCTGACGGCCGGCAACCCGGCCTGGGACACCCACCCGGTCTTCTCCCCCGACGGCAAGACGCTCGCCTACCTGGCGATGGCGGTGCCCGGCTACGAGTCGGAC
>JBFYZW010000139.1:0-3366 GCA_041309305.1 Deltaproteobacteria bacterium
GCCGAGGAGGATGAGCGGCGCCGGGCGGTCGAACAGGCGAGCCTGGGCGGCGCGGAAGCTCAGACCGACGAGCTCGGCCGGGACGGGCAGCATGTGCAGGTCGGCGCCGCCGGCGCCGACCTCGATCAGCTGGTCGAGCAGCGCGGCTCCGCGCCGCTGCGCCAGCGCGGTGGCGATCGCCTGCGCGCCGTAGCGGCCGCTCTGGACATACTCGACCGACGTGAGCACCGCGCCGCGCTGCAACGCCTCCGGGGTGCACAGCTCGGCGACGATCGGCAGCGCGTCGTTGAGCCGACGCAGCGCCAGCACGGTCATCAAGGTCCGCCCGTCGCGCAGCTCGTCCGCCGCGTCCTCCGGGCCGGCGAGCACCAGCGCGCGGTCCGCGCGGGCGGCGCCGGCGGCGGTGAGGGTGGCGCCGTCGATCGGATCACCGGCGAGCGCGTAGACGTTGGCGTAGACCGGCGCCGACCCGAGTCGCAGCTCTTCGGCGCGCGGGTCGACGATCAGCACCGGGTGGCGGTTGCCGAGCGCCAGGTGCAGCTGGCGCAGCACCTCCGGCAGGTGGGCGTTGACGCCCAGGACGAGCAGGTGGTGGGAGAGCTGCGCGCCCGGGGGCTTCAGCGGCACCCGGCCGGCGCGCTCGGCGCGCCGCACCAGGGTGGTGACGATCTGGCCGGTGAAGGTGCCGACGGCGCAGATGCCGCCGAGCATCAGCAGCATGACCTCGGCCCGGCCAACGGCGGTCAGGGGCTCTTTGTCCTCGAGGCCGGAGAGCAGCACGACCAGGATGCTCCAGTAGGAGCGCCAGTAGCCGCCGTACGGACCGGCGTCACCGACCAGCGCGTACTCGGTGAAGTGGAGCAGGTTGGCGAACAGCGCCCAGCCGATGACGATCCACAACCCGAGCCAGGCGAGCGGCTTGAGGCGGTACTGGTGGTTCGCGGCCTCGAGGCCGAGGCGCAGGCGGAGGTAGGCCAGCCGCGCCAGCGGGCCGAGGCGCCAGAGGTGGAGCAGGCGGACGAGCTGCAGCAGGCGAAGGAAGCGGAGGTAGCGCAACAGCCGCGCGCCGCGGAGCAGCAGGCTGTCGGGGGTCATCCAGATCAGCGTCGGCGCGATCGCCAACAGGTCGATGAGCGCCCACGGCGTCAGCGGGTAGGTCGCGCGGCGCGGCGCGGCGTACCAGCGGAGCAGGTACTCGACGACGAACAGCAGCGTCACGCCGAGCTCGACGCGCCAGTAGAGCCGGGTGTGAGCCGGGTCGACGTACGGGGCCAGCGCGACGGCGCAGGCGACGGCGATAGCGACGAAGAGCAGGAGGTCGACGAGCAGGCTCCAGCGCGCCAGCGGTGTGCCAGGCTGATAGGGCTCGAGCAGCTCGCGCAGGACCAGACGCAGGGGCCGGCGCCGCGCCGGCGGGTGAACGGCCAGGCTGGTCATTGCATGAAGCTCGCCTGGGTGAGCAGATCCTCGATGTCGAGCGGCTTGGGCAAAAGCAGCGCCGCGCCGGCGCGCAGCAGCCGGTCCTGGTCGGCGGCGGCGCCGACGGCGAAGACGGCGACGCCGCGCCCCTTGGCCGCGGCGACCAGGGCCTCGGCGCCGTCGAGCGCCGCGTCGATCACCGCCAGGCTGACGCCTAGCTGCGGCAGCGCCGCCTGCGCGGTGCTCGCGTCGGCGAAGATCGCGACGGCGCAGCCGAGCGCCTCGAGCGTCTTGCGCACCCGCGTCGCGTGAATCGGGTCGGCGTCGACGACGGCGATGCGCAGATGCAGGCGGGCCTTGGCGACCAGCTCCACCTCGCGTTGCAGCTCGCGGATGCGCACCGGCTTCTCGAGGTAGGCCGACGCGCCGGCGTCCTCACACGGCTGCGCCCAGTCGCCGCGGCTGAGCGCCGACATCACGATCACCGGCAGGTGTGGCGATTGGGCCTTGAGCGCCCGGATGATCTCGGTGCCCTGCAGGTCGGGGAGCATCAGATCGCAGATCAGCAGGCCGTACTCTCTCTGCAGGGCCCGGGCCAGCGCCTCGGCGCCGGTGCGCGCGACGTCCACCGCGTGGCCGAGCCGGCCGAGGAAGGTGACCACCAGGCCGGCGATGTCCGGTTGATCCTCGACCAGCAGGACCTGCACGATCGCCTCCTGCTCGAGGAGTAGGGGACGGTGGTACGTGTGTCAATCGCCCGGGCTGTGTTATGGTGACGGCCTCACCGGCGCTCGAGCCACGCGCGGGAGGGTTAGGGTGATCAAGGCCAAGCGGCTGCAAGAGGTGCACGAGGTCCTCCGCTCGGCGGACTTCTCCGACTGGTACCTGCGCTTCGAGACCGCGCACAAGGACAGGGAGGAGCTGCAGCGTCAGGATCCGGACCTGCTCGAGCAGTTGGTGCTGCGCGCCGGCGAGTACGAGGATCTGGCCCACGCCGCCGAGGAGACCTACGCCCGGCTGGATGGCTCGTTCGAGTCGCTCGCCGCCTACGAGGAGCAGCGGGTGGCGACCTCGATCGCCTGGGAGGAGCTCGATCGCACCGAGCTCGAGCTGGAGCGCAACCGGCAGCGCGCCTCGGATCTGCGCGCCGGGGTCCAGGCGGTGCGCAAGGGCGAACAGGACGCAGACAGCCAGGCGCGCGAGGCGCGCCTGGCGGCGGAGCTGCGCCTGGCCGAGCGGCTGGTCGAGGAGTGGGCCCACCAGGTCGACGAGCGGACCAAGCTGTTCGCGGCCGAGACCAAGCGGCGCGACGAGCTGTGGCGCGTGGTCGAGGAGGCCTGGCTGACGGCCTTCCGCGCCAACATGGCGCGCATCGAGTACGCCTACCTCGGTCGACGCGCGCGGCAGCAGATCGAGCAACTGGTGCGTGACGGGCCGGCGGCGGCGCCGGTCGTCGGCGAGACGCGGTTGCAGGCCCTGGCCGAGGATCGCGCGCGGTTGGAGGATCAGCTGCGCGGATTGCTCAGCGACGCCGAGGAGCGCTTCGCCTGCGTCGCGATCAACGAGTATCTCTACTGGCCGGACGCGGACGACGTGAAGGCGGCGCTGTGTGTGCCCCTGGTCGGGGACATGCAGCACCTCAACCTGCAGGTGCACAAGCTGAAGGTCTACCGGGTCGAGCGGAGCAAGGGGCTCAAGTCGATTGAGCCGCTGCCCGAGAGCAGCGGCGTGGCTGACGAAGACCTGAACCGCCTGGAGCGCTTCTTCGCCGATCGGCCGAGCTGAGCGGGGGGCGCGATCCGCGCACACCCGGTTGGTGGTCTTCCCGCGCTCAAAGCCGCTCGTGGCGATCGGGCCGGCTCAGGCGAGCAGGCCGCGCTTGGCCGCCAGCGCCGCGGCGCGCTCGAGCAGCGCGGCGGCGCGCGGGTCGGCGAAGCGATCGGCGCG
>JBFYZW010000140.1:0-10685 GCA_041309305.1 Deltaproteobacteria bacterium
AGCCGGCCGTCGACGAATCCAGGCACCAGGCGCAATTGGCCGGCCAGGCGCGGCAGGTCGGCCAAGGCCGCCGCGAGCGCCGCCCGATCGAGCGCGACGACCGCCGGCGCCCCGTCGGACGTGACGACGGCGGTGGCGGCGCCGGCCTCGTGGCAGCGGCAGAGCTCGCGCGCGCCGCCACGGTCCACGACAACGGCGCACTCGCGCACCTCGATCAGGGTCAGCTCGTCGCCGATCACGTTGCTGCCCAGGTTGACGCTGTAGACCTCGGCCGCTGCGGCGCGTTGTAGCGCGACCAACGCCATCGACCACTCCGGCACGCCCTCGGCGACCAACGTCGCCCGCACCGCAATCGGCGCGCGACAGGGCCCGAGCGCGGCGACCAGCTCGCCTGGGCCACCGCGGACCTCGTCACGGCGCGCGGCGAAGAGGTTGCGGGCGGCGATCGCCGACAACAGCCCGACGGCTGGTCGAGGCTCGGTCGCTAGTCGGTACGACTCGGGGACCGCAGGCTCGGGGCGCAAGGCCGCGACGATGACCGCGCGGGTCTCTGTTGCCGCGGCGGCCGCCCCGAGCAGCACCAGCGCCAGCCGCACCGCCACCGGATGGGGCCGCAAGAGCGCGACCCACTGCCAGCCAGCCATCGCCACCTCCGGGCCACTGTCAGTGCAAGAGGCGGACCACCCTCCCGCACGCTCGCTCGCTGTGGCGGAGCGACATTCGCGTTTTTCGGCCTGCTACGCGGCTGCGGCCTTTCCGCGGGCGAAGCCGCGTGGCGCACCATGAATCGTGACCGTTCGTTTGACCGGCCAGGCGGTGGACAATTCGTCCCACTGGCGCGGCGCCGAGTCGGGTGGCGACGACATTTTGTCGCCGCCCCATTGGCGCAGGAGACCGCTCCGTTGTTCGCGGCCGCAGGTGCGAAAGGCGCGACCGACCAGCGCGGAGATCGACGACGAGGGGCGCGCGACGGTCAGCGCCGCCCGGGCCGGCGAGGCGGGCGCCGGCCGGTCACAGTTGGCAGCACAGCGCGTAGGCCGTCGAGTAGCTGCTCGTCGGTTGCGCACCGCAGTGCCAGCGAACCGCGTGCGTCATCGCCTCACCGTTGAGGATCCCTTCGCCGTCCTCATCGGCCGGATAGCTCTGCGAGATCGATCCGCCGGTGCTGGTGAAGCATCCGCCGCTGACGATGTGACGGCCGGCCGGACAGACCGCGGTCGAGCCGCTGGTCGCGGTGGTGCCCACCACCCAGCTGCAGTTGTGCAACGCCGGCGCGGCGGAGCAGGTCCAACCGCTCGCCCCGCGGACGAGGAATTGGCCGACAGCGCAGGTGAGCCCGGCCAACAGATCGTTGTCGACGCCATCGACAAAGCCACTCGGCCGGTCCAGCACCTCGCTCCAGCTCACCGAGGTCAGGCCGTCGTCGACCCCGTCGGCGAAGTCGGCCGGGACGTCGCGCACCTCGTCCCAGGCCGGCGGCCCGGCGGCGAAGGCCCAGGGCACCGCCCCGAGACGTTGCCGCGGCAGGAGCACCTCGTCGTCGACGGTGAGCTGCAGATAGCGGTCCTCGCCGCCGGCGAAGAGCGCCTCGGCGTTGAGCGGATCGGTCACGACGCTGGTCAGGCTGTCGTCGGTCAGCTCGACCGAGAAGTAGCCGTCGGTCGTCGGCACGGCGCTGAAGGTCTGCAGAAACAGCGTCGTCCCGCCAACGGCCTGGTCGTAGATGCGGACCTCGATCTCGTGGACGCCGGCCAGCGGCGTGCCGGTGTTGGTGTACAACCGGCCGCTGTAGGTCATGATCGGGGGAATCGCGGCCAGCGCGAGCTCGGCGACCACGGGCAGGAGGAGGGGCGCGATCATCGACAGCTCCTGGGCGAGGCGCGGCGCTCAATCCACCGCGGGGTACAACCGATAGGTGGCGCTGGTCGCCGCCCCACCATGGGGCAGCAACGCGCCGCGGACTCTCAGGGTCGTGCCGGCGCTCTCCTGGACACCCCACGTCCCGTCCACCGCGCGGACCGAGGAGGGCTCGGCGCAGTAGTGCACCTCGCCGAGCGCGACGCACTCTTCGCCGGCAGGGCAATCCGCGGTGGTGACGCAGGACTGCACGCATTGGTTGGCGAGACAGACCTCGAGGCCAGGCGTACACACGCGGCAGGGATCGGAGGCGTTGCACTCCGGGTCGAAGTGACACAACCCATCGATGCAGGCGTAGCAGGTCGCGCAATCGCGCGAGCGGTTGCACAACAGATGACACGTGTCGTCCGCCCCGCACAGCGAGCCGGCCGGGCACGGACCGCACCGGTCACCGGCCGGCTGATCGGCACAGGCCCCCGCCAACAAGAGGATAGCCCCCGCGGCGAACGCGGCGCGCGAAGCGCGGTGCGCGAGCAGGCGACACATGGTTCAGCCATTGTGCCAAATGCCCGCACCGTCGGCAAACCGTTCGCTCTCCCACCCCTCGGCCGGCGACCGACGCCGGTCAGAAGCTCAACGGCGCCGAGAAGGCCGAGGTCACCTGGTCGTCGGTCACCGTCGCGGTCAACTGACGCCCCGGGAGCGTGCCCGGCAGCGCGACGGTCACGGTGAAGGCGCCGCCGCTGGCGATGCCCTCGCCGACTTTGACCGCGCCCTCGCCATCGTCGTCGACGAAGACCTCGACCAACGCGCCGTCGGCGAAGGTCGTGGTGCCAGTGACCTGGTTTCCGAGGTAGCTCTGCAACAGCGGCGCTTCCCCGCGCGGGCCGCGGTGGTGGTGGTCCTGCCAGACGATGCCCGCCCCGCCGTTGCCGCTGATGACGTTGGCCAAGAAGCGGCCGTTCTCGCCGTAGGCATCGACCAGGATCCCGGCGCTGACGTTGAAACGGATCGTGTTGGCGTCGAGCAGGACGTCGCTCGCGTAGCAGCAGATCAGCACACCCTCCCGCCCGCTGTTCTCGATACGCGAACCGCGCACCCGGTGCGCCGAGCCGCCGTAGAAATGAATGCCCTGGTAGCCAACGCCCCCGACGAACGCGTCGTCGATCCCCACGCCGGTAGAGGTATCGACGTAAATGCCGGTGTAGACCTGGTCGGTGACCACGGCGCCGCGCACGGCCACCAGCCCGGAGTCGTAAATCGCCAGGCCGTCGCCGCCGCCGCGCACCTGCGCGTCGACCAGGACCGCCTCGTTACATCGGTTGAGCTCGATCGGGCGACATTGGTCACGGAAGTCGGGGCACTCGGTGGTCACCGTATCGAGCACCAGGCGCGGCGAGTCGGTGGCGGCGAGCACGATGCTCCAGTTGCTCGCGCGGGCGAAGTTGCGCAACGTCAGCCGACGAACGACGAGGTTGTCGCCGAGGAGCTCCAGGCCGGTGGCCTGATTGCGGCCCGGATATCCACCGTCGATGATCACCCCGGCGCCACTGCCATCGAGGATCGCCGGCCCGAGCAGGTCGGGCAACACACCCAACGTGCCGACGGCGTTCACCGCGATGGTCTGCGGCGTCGTCGCCGGGAAGACCGCCGGATCGAAGGTGATCTGATCCGCGCCGCCGCGATTGTTGGCGATCAGGATAGCCTCGCGCAGGCTGAGATCGGCGGCCCCGCCGGCCGCGGCGACGGTGTCGACCGTCGTGCCGCCGTCGAGCTCGTCGTCGGCGGTGGTGACGACCAGCGGGGCGCCGACCAGGTCGTCGGCCGCCAGGCAGCGGTCACGACCGGCGAGCGCCTCCTGCCGGTCCGGCTCGCCGCCGTTGTCGCTGTCCTCGTCGAGCGCGTCGATGACGAAGTCGCCGTCACAGTCGCTCGGCGCCAACGGCGTCGGGCCGACCTCCTCCGCGTCGTCGACCAGGTCGCCGTCGCTGTCGCCGGACGAGGGGTTCGTGCCGATCGCCGCCTCGACGGCGTCGCTGAGCCCGTCGCCATCGCTGTCGCTCGGCGGCGGGGCAGCGACGACGTTCACCGACCGCACGCTGCTCTGTCCGCCGACGAGGCGACCGTCAGCCGTGCGCCCATAGGCCTCGACCATCACCGTCAGCGCTTCGCTGTTCTGCAGCGGCGGCGTGAAATAGGCGGCGAGCTCGAGGACTCCCTGCTCGCTGGCGGCCAGACGCGTCGGGTTGTCGCTCGCCGCTCGGCTCGTCACGCCCCCGCCGACCCGAGACAAACGCAGCGCCGTGCCAACCAGCTCGACCTCGCTGGCGGAGCTGTTGCCGATGGTGGCCCGCACCGTGAGGATCGCCGTGCCGCCGAGCACCGGATCGGGGACGATGGCCGGCGGGCCGAGCGCGAGCCCGGCCTGGGTTTCGACGAGGTCGCCGTCGCGGACCAGCCAGGTCGCCGGCGCGCCGAGCGCCGTCCAGGTCTCGCTGCCGTCGATCGCGCTGACACTGAGCGAGGCGGTCAGGGTAACCAGCTCGTCGATCTGCAGCGGTGGGATCCACTCGAGCGTGGCGGCCACCGCGCGCGCCTCGCCGGGCGTCAGGCCGCTCGGGTTGTCGGGTGACGCGGTGACCGCCGCGCCGCCGCCGCTCGAACGCTCGACCGCGAGCCCCAGCGCACCGAGCTGCATCGTTAGGGCCGGCGTACCGGTGTGGCTGACCACCGCTCGGCAGGTGGCCAACGTGTCGGCGCCGAACAGATCGTCGGGGATCAGCGCCAGGTTGGTGACCCGTACCGGGGCGGCGACCGCGGTCTCGGGCGGGATGTTCTGGCGGCCGACGCACCCGGCGAAAAGCGCGGCGCCGAAGAGGAGGGTCGGTCGACAGCAGCGAAGGGATGCGCTCATCTCCTCACCATACCGGAATCAACCAACGGCCCGCCACCAACGGCCGGTCGGTTCAGGCCGTCGTCCGCCCACACCTACAGCGTCGAACCGCGCGGGGGCATGGTCGCCTGCCTGCTCAGGTGCTGATGGATCGGCAAGGAGTCGCGCGTTTTGTGCACTGCAGTCACACCATGACCGACATCCCGCCCAAGAAGCTCTTCGCGCTCCTCGACCGGCTGCGGGCGCCGGCCTGAAGCGCTCGGAGGTGAGAGGTCCGCTAAACGGACGGTCACGATTCCCGATCGCCAAAGCGCGGCCTCGCCCGAGGGAAGATCGAAAACGGGGTGTGCGCGAATCGCGCACCCCCGTTTAGACAAAGAACCGTACCAAAACGACAACCCTCGTGCCCGCTGGCACCAACCTAACTCGGCCGCGTAACAGGCTTTCTCTTCGGCACGCAGGTTGCTTCCCCGAACACGGTACGGAGGAGCGATGCGTGTCGTCGGCCGATATCGACCTGGTCAGATCTGGCTCGGCTCCTCTCTGCTGCTCGGCACGGTGGCGTTCGCCGCCACCCGCCCGCCGCCGGAGCGGGCGGCGTTGCTCAGCGAGATCGACGACCTCAACGGGGCCGAGGTGCGCTCCGCGTGTCGAGCGGCCGGGGTGGCCTACCCTCCGGCCCGGGCGCTGTTGCGCGGCTTCAAACGCGAACGAGAGCTCGAGCTGTGGGCCGGGCCAGCCGACGGCGAGCTCCGCCTGGTCCGTACGCTGCCGATCTGTGCCGTCGACGAGCAGCCCGGGCCCAAGCTTCGGCCCTACGATCACAAGACGCCCGAAGGCTTCTACGTCGCCGACTACCTCTACGACAGCCGGCGGTGGTGGATGTGGATCGACCTCACCCCTGATCGCCTCGCCGACGCCGGCGTCGTCGGCGTCGGCAGGTCATTCTATCTGCACATCGACTACCCCAATCGGGTCGATCGGGCCCACACCGACGCCGCCGGCTTCCGCCGCCCGAAGAGCCAGATCTGCCTGCACGGCAACTGCGTCAGCGACGGTTGTGTGTCGCTACGAAACCGCGACTTCCTCTTCGTCTACGCCTTCGCCGCCCGCCACGACGTCGTCCGCGCCGGGCCGCTGCAGGTGCACCTCTTCCCCTTCCGCCTGGAGCCGGGTTGGAGCCTCTCTGCAGCGGAGGGATACATCCACCGCACTGCGCTCGGCGACCAGGCGCTCGAGCGTTTCTGGGAAAACCTGCAGGAGGGCTACGCGTTGTTCAACCGCACGCGCCAGCCGTTGCGCGTCCGGGTCGGCCCGACGCAGCGCGCGCTCGGCGTCGGCGGCCGGCTGCGCTACGACTTCGACCCGCCTTGACCGGCGCGGCAGGTGAGCGGATGTCTTACATGAGCGCCTGAAGACCTACATTCCCTTCCGCCTTCCTCCTTTAATATGGTCTGCGCCAATGAACGGGCGCAGGGCGATCAGTCGATTGGCCGGCCGCAGCCTCGGGCTCACCGCGGCGTTGCTCCTCGCCGGCGGTTGTGGCGCCGGCGTCGAGGCGGAGCTCGGGCTCACCGACGATGAGGCCATCGTCAATGGCACCGCGACCCCCGGGCTGCTCGAGCTCACCGCGGGTCAAATCGCCGCGATCGGCGCGCTCGTCGCGCAGGACGGGACGCGCTGGTCCAATGTCTGCACTGGGACGCTCATCTCGCCCACGGTCGTCTTGACCGCAGCCCACTGCGTCTACGACGAACGCGCCGAGCAGGACGTCGCACCGAGCGCGCTGCGCTTCGCCGTCGGCGCCGACGCCGCGGCACCCACGGCGCGCCTGGCGCCGACCGTCGTCCGCTCGCACCCCGACTACGACCCGACCGGTGACGCGCGCTACGATGTTGCGGTGATGGTGCTCGGCGGCGCTGCGACCACCGGTTTGAGCGTCACGCCCATCCCGCACTACTGCGGCGCGCTGTCGAGCGCCACGCTCGTCGGTCAGTGGGTGCAAAACGTCGGCTATGGCGAGACGGGCGGCGCCGACGGCGAGGACAACAGCCGCCGGTGGTGGGCGAGCGAAAAGGTCACCGCGCTGAGCAGCTACGATTTCACCGTCGACGGGCAGGGCGTCGCCGGCGTCTGCTACGGCGACTCGGGTGGACCAGCGCTGTGGCACGTGCCGAACGTCGGCGTGCGGGTCATCGGTGACCTCTCCTGGGGGGACGAGGAGTGCGCACGGCGGGACCACTTTGCGCGCACCGACGCGCACTGCGCGTTCATCGACGCCTTCGTGACCGACGCGGCGCCCCCCCCGCCGCCGCCCCCGGCGACGACGCCGACGGACGGCTGTACGATCGAGGGGGTGAGCTTCACCGCCGCCGAGCGCGACGCTGCCTTCGCCTTCTTCACGACGATGACCTGCGCCACCTGCGATGAGCTGTTCGACCCGCGTACCTGCGAGGACGCCATCGACGACGCCGGGCAATGTCAGCTCGGCGATTCGTGCACCGGCTGCGGTGACGGTGACGGCCGCGACGACGGGGTCAGCTGCGCGGAGATCGCCGGCTACGCCTACTTCGGCGCCACCGCCGCCGCCGCGTTGCTCGAGCGCGCCCGCGCGGCGGTGCCCGGCGACGTCACGCCGGTGACCACGCTCGTCGAGGGGGTGAGCTTCACCGCCGCCGAGGCGACCGCGGTGCTCGCGCTGGTCAACCGGGCGAGCGTCACCGAGCTCGACGTCGACGCCGGCCTCGACGCACGCGCCGCCGAGCATATCGTCGCCGCACGGCCGATCGCGTCGCTCGAGGCGCTGGCGGCGATCCCCTACGTCGGCGCGGCGGCGCTGGAGAAGCTCCGCCTCTACGTCGCCGTCACCGGCGGCTGACCGACAGGCGGCACCTATCGCGGCTTTGTCGCCCGACTGCCGGCCGCCGACCGGGGCGAGTTGCCAGCCAGCGGTCCATGACCGACCGCGATCACCGCGGCACCTGCTCCGCGGCGGCTTCAGCCCACGCCGGTGCGGGCGTGCGCAACCAGTAGATCATCGTCGCGACGAAGAGGAGGAGGAGAAACGCGAGCCCGTGGTAGGGCATGCGATAGGGCTTGTCCGAACCGAAGAAGATCAGGGAGTCGAACAGAGCATGGCTGACGATCAACCACCCGAGGCCGACGCCGCGCAGACGCGCACAGGCGAGGAGGATCCCGTCGAGAAAGAGCGTCGGCAGCCGCTCGACGGAGGTCGCTTGCAGGTGCATGGCCATGAAGACGAACGACGAGGCGATCACCGCGACGCGCGGCGAGGTGGTCTCCAGCAGGCCCCTGAGCAAGAGACCGCGATAGGTGAGCTCCTCCCAGAACGCGACGAAGACGCTGCCGATGGTGACGATCACGAACGGCCGTAGGCCGGGCCACAGGTCCTTCGTCCCGCCGACATACTCGAGCATGCCGACACCGCAGAACAGGAGGAGGAAGCCGAGCGCGGCCTTCGTCTCGGCGAAGCCGAAGACGCGCTCCGATCGCCACAGACGCCGCAGGATGAGGAAGGCGACCACCGCGCAGACAGCGCGCGGCACGTTCATCACGAAGTCGCGAACGATCCACTGGAGCTGGCGGGTGATCGGCCCGGCCGATTGATAGACGAAGAACCGGGCGAGCATGAACCCGGCGGTGATGGCGAGCGCGGCAACGATCGCCTTGACCCCGCGACGTCGGGGTCCTGCCGGTCTCACGGCGCCCCGCTGCCCCCGGGCGCGGCCGCGGCGATCGCGTCGATGCTCAACTTGATGCCGTGGGTCTTGGCGACGTTCAAGTAGCAGCGCTCGTCGCACATCGACATCACCCAGGTCTTGCCCTGGTGCTCGAAGAAGGCCAGCGGCATGACCGTGCGCAGCCCCAGCTCTGACTCGGTCACGATCGTTCGGCCGGCCGCGGTCGCCTGCTTGGACACCGCCACGGCGAGGACCTTCCCGATCTCGGCCAGGCCGCGGGCCTGCGCGTCGCGCCGCGGGTTGCTGCCGCTGCCGTCGGCGACGCCGACACCGATCAGGATACGCTTGCCATAGGCCGACGGCACCACGCCGCCGCCAAAAGCCAGCCACCAGGGCGCGTCCTTCTGCCACCCGGTCGGCTCGAGGTCCAGCCAGGCGGTCATCCGGCTATCCGCCTTGGGCAGCACCACCGCGGGGTTCTCCTGCCGCCAGGCGACGAACAAGGCCTGCATTGCCGCTGCCGCGTTGGTCGTGCTCCCGGCGCAGGAGAGGAATGCGGTCAAGCACGCCTCATCGCACAGCTCGATACGCCGGAGCTTGCGCCGGCCAGAGTCCCAGCGCGTGATGGTGTCGGGCGAAAGCGCGCACGACCCGGCCGCGGCCTCGACGCCCAGGAGCCTGGCGAGCGACGCGTTGACCGCGGTGATCCCGGCGTCGAGCCGCTTCAGGGCCCACTCCGGCGGGTCGGCGACGTTCGCCTCGGTGGGCGGCGGCTCGTCCGGCTTGACGATGTCGGTCTCGGCCGCGAGGGCGACGATGGCCACGCCCTCGTGGTTGACGCAGCGGACCTCGCCGTTGCCCGGCCAGGTGGAGAACTTCTGGAGCAGGAGCGCCGGCGGGAGGATCTTGGTGGTCGACGGCTGCGTGCCGGTCACCTCGATGAGCGGCACTCCCCTGGGATCCCGCGTCACCGTGAGGACGTCGACGGTCGCCGGCTCCTCGATCACCGGCGCGCCGCTCGCCAGCTCGGCCGTGGTTGACTCCCGATAACCAGTCTTGCCGGCTGTGCCGCTCGTCGTCGCACAACCGCCGCACACGGCACCGAGACAACCGATGACCAAGCCACGCCAACCCCATGTGTTCCGGTTCATGGTTCCTCCGTCAATGACCTCGGAATCGCACGCCCCCGGCGTCGAGGCAAGCAGCGCGGCGACGACCGTCGCCTGGCGCCGCCCCTTGCTCCGCGGCAACAGCCATGCGTTGATGATCGCGATGCGTGGGGCAGCGAGGGACCGGGGCTCTTTGCCCGGCGAGGGCGAACGGCGAGGGAGACCGTGAGCGGCACGACGAGCTCACCGCTGGCCGTCTCGTTTGCCAGCCAGGAGGAGCTGGAGCGCGAGCTCGAGACCACTTTGTCCAAGGGCGGCCTCTCGGCCGTGTTGCCGACCCCACCCGAGCTCCGTCAGTCCTACGCTGTCGCCCTGCACCACCCGAGCCGCGACGCCGAGCTGGTTGTCACCGCGACGGTGGTGATGGTGCAGGCGGTCGCCGACGGCTTCCACGTCGGGTTCCAGCTCGACAACTTCGGCCAGGTGTTGGTCGAGCAATTGCGCGCCTTCGTCGTGGCAACGCGCGAGCCGACGCCGGCGGCGGCCCCGGCCCGCGGCGCGGCCGAGGCGCTGCGCGGTCTGTCGCTCAGCGACCAGTTGAAGGTGGCACGCGAGGGCGGGCTGAGCGAACGGGTGACCCTCGAGCGCTTGTACGGCAAGACCGTCTGGGAGGCGTTGCTGCACAACCCGCGCATCACGCCGCCGGAGGTGGCGCGTATCGCCCGCATGGGCACGCTCCCCCGGCCGCTGGTCGAGCTGATCGCCAGCAACGCGGGCTGGCTCGCGCAACCGATCGTGCGCCGAGCCCTGCTCTCGAATCCGCGCTTGACCGGCGAGTGGATCCACAAGGTCCTCAGCACCATGCCGGTGAGTGAGCTGAAGCTGATGCGCAATCAGGTCGCCTACCCGGCGGCGGTGCGCGACGCGGCGCGCCGGATGCTCGGCGGTTGACGACCGGGCGTCCCCCTTACCGACCGAGCGTCAGCCTGGTGTGGACCGCTCACCGCCAGTCACGCGACGAAGGTTCGCCACGGACCATCCGGCGCCGCCTGATGAAGAGGGCCGCCAGCAGAGCGACCGCTGCCGCCCCAGCACCGGGCGACGCCCTGCATCCTTGATAACAGG
>JBFYZW010000141.1:0-4408 GCA_041309305.1 Deltaproteobacteria bacterium
GCCGAGCCGCCCGATCGACGCCGTCGCGCCCGGCGCGGCGTAGAGGTCGGCGCCGCCGAGCGCGACGAAGCGGGTCTCGCCGGGCGGCAGGGCCGGCGCCAGGCAGTCGCTGCGCACCTGACCGACCGTGCGCCCGTTGATCGCCACGGTGATCGGTTGATCGGTGCGCGGTTGCCAGGCGCCGGGCTTGGCCTCGAACCAGACGCCGAAGCGCAGCTGCGCGGCCTTGCCGCCATCCGCGCGCGGCACCGGGCAGTCGGCCCCGACCCGCATCAGCCGCTCCGGCTTCTCACAGGCGGCAGTGACCACGACCAGCGCAACCAGGCTCGATGACCAACGGCGGTCCATCGCGCGACTGTAGCGGATCGTCGCCCGCGACGCACGCGGCGGCGAATGGCGGCCACGTGCCGGCGGAGGTTGCCTGACCAGGCTCGATGCCGTAAGCAGACCGAAGCAAGGGGAGCCACGATGAGCGACTTCGACAAGGTGGCGGCGCTGTTGACCGCTGAGGCGCCGGAGCAGCAGGTCGCCGCGGCGATCATCCTGGGCGAGCTGGGTGTCAAGCGACCGGCGGTCCACAAGGGGCTGACCGCGATGCTCGCCTCCGACGTCGCGCCGCTGCAGCGTCACGCGCTCGACGCGCTGCGCAAGATCGGCCTGGGCGACAACCTCGAGCGCGTGCTCGAGTTGACCGCCGCCCGCGACGACGAGGTACGCGACGCCGCCGTCCAGGCGCTGTTGACCCTCGGCGCGCGCGTGATCCCGCTGGTGCGCAAACGGCTGACCACCGCCAGCCCACGCGCCCGCCAGGCGCTCGACGCGGTGCTCGCCCGGCTCGGCGGCAAAGAGGCGTTCAGCGCCATCCTCGGCAGCCTGCACGACGCCGGCGACGAGGCGGCGAAGGCCGTCGCGCTCGAGGTCCGCCGCCACGTCAAGGACGCCCCGCCGAAAGTGCGGCGCGCCTACGCCACCCAGGTCGAGCGCTTCCTCAAGCTCAAGGCGACCGCCGGCAACGTCGTCGCCCAGGCGACAGCGATGAAGATCCTCGGCTTCCTCGAGGACCCGGCGGCGCTGACGACGTTGCTCGACTTCGCCACCGACACGAAGGTCGACCAGAGCGTCCGCGCCGAGGCGCTCGCCGCGCTGCGCTTCGTCACCCCGGGCAAAGGCCAGGAGGCCAAGGTGAACGGCGCGCTGCTTCGGCTCGCCGAAGGGGAGGACGCCGAGCTGGCGCGCGCCGCGCTCTTCACGCTGGTCAGCCGCGAGCTGCCCGAGGGCGTGGTCAAGGTCTTCGCCCGCCTCGCCAGCCACAAGGACCTGGAGCGGGCGCGCTTCGCCATCGACTTCCTCGGCCAGCAGGACGCCGCCGCCGCGGTGCGCGCGCTGGTCGAGGTGGTGACCACGCAGGACCGGGTCCGCGCCGAGCTCGCCGCCGAGGCGCTCAAGCGGCACGGCCACGCCGCGGCGCTTCTGGCCAAGGCGCTCGCCGACACCCGCGACCCGGAGCGGGCCCGCATCATCCACAAGGCGCTGCGCCCGCACGCCCGCCTGCTCGGCAAGGCCGACCGCGCCGAGCTCTTGCGTCGCGCGGTCGACCTGCTCGCCGCCGGCCACGACAGCGCGGAGCTGCTCTTGCAGGTGGCGCGCGAGGCCAACCCGGAGGCGGCCGCCGACGGGTTGCGTGAGCTGGCCGAGAAGCTCGGCCGGGGCAAGACGCCCGAGACCGCCCTCCTCGTCCTGCGGGTCCTGTGTCGCACCGAGCAGGCCAAGCCCGCGGACCGGCTGCGCCTCGCGGTCCTCGAGCTCGGCGCCGGGCGCAACGACACCCACCCGGCGGCGCGCAGCCGCGACGCCGCGCTCAAGACCCTCGAGCAGCTCCTGCGCGACGGCTTCGACGTCAGCCGCGCGCTTCTGGCCGACAAGACGCTCTCGCCCGAGACGCGCTACTACGTCGGCTTCCACTTCGTCGAGCTCGGCCACCCGCTGGGCGAGGATCTGCTCACCGCGGTCGCGGCCGGCCGGTCGAAGTTGGCGAAGATGGCCAAGAACAAGCTGGCGCTGGCGCTCAACCAGGCGTGAGCCCGGTCAGGGTTTCAACGCCCAGTCGACCTTCTCGGTCTGGCCGGCGCGGATCGTCACCTTGCGGGTGACGCGGACGCCGTGCTGCTCGTTGACCAGGACCACGGTGTGCTCGCCGGCCGGCAGCTTGATCTTGAACAGCGGGCTCGGTCCGTACAGCTCGCCGTCGATCGACACGTTGGTCCACGGGGTAGTCTTCAGGGTCAGGTAGCCCTCGCCGCCCGCCGCCGGCGTCGTCGTGACCGCCTCGGTCCCGCCCTTGGCCGCCTTGCCCTTCTTGCCCGACTTGCTGCGCGCCAGCTCGACCGCCAGCTGCTTCTCTTCGCCGGCCGCCAGCCGTACGCGCACCTCCTGGGCCTCGAAGCCCCGCCGCTCGACCAGCAGCAGGTGCTCGACCTCGGCGGCCAGCGTGTCGATCACCAGCGGCGTGACGCCGAGGACCCGGTTGCCGGCCAGCACCGTCGCCCCCGCGGGGGTCGACTCGAGCCGGACGATCGGCGGCGCCACGACCTTCGCCGCCGGCGGCTGCGTCGGCGACGGGGAGGCGGCCGCGGCGACCGGCTGGGTCGGCGCGCGCCAAAGCTCGCGGGTCAGCAGCCCGCCGAGCCCGAGGACCACGACGCCGAGGAGGATCGCCAGCACGACGATCGGCGCGCGCGCTCGGCGCGGCGGCTGCGCCAGCGTCACCGCGCCGGGCTGCGAGAACGGCGTGACGACGAACTCACCGTCGGGCGTGCGCTGACGCAGATCGACGAGGAAGTCCTGGCCGGAGATGGGCAGATCGTCGTTCTGCTCCTCCGAGACCGGGCCGACCACCTCGCGCGCCAGCTCACCGACCCGCTCCTCGCTCATCTCCGGGTCGGCCAGGTCGATGAAGCGGCGCAGCGCCCGGGCGACCTCGGCGCAGCTCTGGAACCGCTCGTCCCGATTGCGCGTCACCATCCGGCAGGTGATCTGATCCAGCGCCTCGGGGATCCCCTCGACGATCGCCGACGGCGGCGGCACCGGCCGGTCGAGCACGGCGTGCAGCACCTTGATCGGGTTGTCGTCGTGGTAGAGGCGACGGCGACAGAGCAGCTCCCAGAGGACGACCCCGAGCGAATACTGATCGCTGCGCCCGTCGAGCTCTTCGCCCTGCAGCTGCTCGGGCGGCATGTAGCCGATCTTCCCCTTCAGCGCGCCGGTCGAGGTGCGCACCGCCCGGTTCGCCGCCCGGGCGATGCCGAAGTCGACCACCTTCACGTGCCCGTCGTCGCGCAGCATGATGTTCGGCGGTGAGATGTCGCGGTGCACGATGTGCAGCGGGCGGCCGTTCACGTCCCGCGCCTGGTGGGCGTGATCGAGGCCGAGCGCCGCGTCGTGGATGATCTTGGCGCCGACCGCCGGCGGGAGGTAGCGCTGCCGCTTGCCCAGCCCGCGGATCAAGCTGACCAGCGAGTAGCCGTGGATGTACTCCATCGCGATGAAGTAGTTGCCCTGCCACAGCCCGACCTCGAAGATCGAGACGATGTTCGGGTGGTTCAACGTCGCCGCGACCCGCGCCTCGTCGAGGAACTGCTCGACGAACGCCGGCTGGCCGGCGAAGTCGGAGAGCAGGCGCTTGAGGATCACCAACCGCTCGAAGCCGGGCACGCCGGTCTGACGGGCGAGGAAGATCTCCCCCATGCCGCCGACCGCCAGCCGCCGGGTGACCTCGTACTTGTCGAAGATCAACGGTGTGTTGGCCATGCTCGGGGGCGCCGTGGCGCCTGTCCCGGACCATAGCACGGCTCGGCCGGCGACGCCCGTCCTCGACACCGCCACCGTGGCCGAGTACCCTGGAGGGTAACGACGCGAGGTGTCGATGCGAACCGGTGCCCCGGTGCTGATCTCGTTCCTCCTGGCCAGCCCGGCGTTCGCGCTGACGAACGGACCGGCAGGCGATGCGTCTGTCAGTTGGACCACCGCCCGACCGTGGGTGGCGAAGAAGGCCCGCAAGGCCAAACCGAAGAGCAAGGGCAAGCCGGCGCCGCCAATGACGCCGGCCGCGCCGGCCGCGCCGGCCGCGCCGGCCGTCGACCCCTACGCCACGCTGAACCCGGCAGAGCTGTTGGCCGCCGCCCGGCTCAAGCTCGCCGATCTCGAGTACGAAGAGGTCGCGCGCCTGGCCGGCCGCCTGCTCGAGCGCCCGGACCTCACCGACGAGCAGCGGGGCGAGACCTGCTGGCTGCAAGCCAACGCGCTGGCGGTGATGGGGGACATGCTCGGCGCCGAGAAGTCGCTGCGGCTGCTGTTGCAGCTCCAGCCCGACTTCTCGTTGCCGCCGGACACGACGCCGAAGGTCGTCGCG
>JBFYZW010000142.1:0-4218 GCA_041309305.1 Deltaproteobacteria bacterium
CAGCCGGGGCGCCGAGGACGACCAGCAGCCGGCGGGCCGGCGAGCTCACGGCCGGCGCGGCGCCGGCGGCCTCGCGTCGGACCCGCCAGTGGTAGGTGCCGGTGTCGGGCAGCTGGACCCGGACGCGGGTGTCGCTGCCGCGGGTCGTGTGGACCAGCTGCGCGAAGCCGGCGTCGTGGGCGACCTCGAGGGTGAGCGGCGCCACCGGCGTGCCGGCGGTGAAGACCAGGTCGATCGCGGCGCTGTCGGCGGCGATGGTGATCCGCGCGCCGTCCTTCGGCTGCAGCAACGCCGGCGGCTCGGGTGGCGGCGGCGGCCGGTCGTGGTTCACCTCGACGCGGCTCCAGGCGCCGGCGCGGCCGCCCGGCTCGAGCGCGCGGACGCGCCAGTAGTAGTCGGCGGCGTCGGGCGTCCGCCAGTTGTAGCGGGTCGTCTGCACCGTCTCGTCGAGCACCGGGGCGGCGAAGCTCGGCTCGCGCGCGACCTGCAGCTGATAGCCGGTGGCCCCGGGGACCTTCGCCCAGCTGAACATCACCAGCCGGGGATCGCCGGCGGCGAGCGTGAGCCCGAGGAGGGCGACGAGGAGGCTACGGTTGTGCACGGCCCTTCTCCAGCTGGCGAGAGTCGAGCTCGGTCGGCGGCGCGAGCACTGGCGCGACGACGAAGCGGAAGCTGGCCGGGCTCGAAAAGACCGCGCCCCGGCGCTCGGCGTCGAGGGCCTTCACCCGCCAGTGGTAGACCCCTTCGCCGAGCCGGCGCGCCAGGCGCCAGCGGTTGTGCTCCACCTTTTCGCTGACCAGCGGCGCGGCGAAGGTCGGCTCGCTGGCCAGCTCGAGCTGGTAGGCGCCGACACCCTCGACCCCGAGCCACTCGAAGACCACGCCGTTGGCATCCTCGACCACCTGGCCCTCGGTCGGCTCGAGCAGCCGCGGCGGCCGATCCTCGAACACCGAGAACTTGCGCGTGTCGCTCTGCTCCTCGCCCCACTCGTTGATCAGCCGCCACCAGTAGGTGCCCGGGCCGGCCGGGGTCCACGACCAGCCGCTGCCCTTGGCCGGCGTCGAGGCGAGCGGCTGCTGGAAGGCCGGCGCGCCGGCGATCTGGACGAACAGCGGCGCTCGGGTCTTGCTCGTCCAGCCGAGCGTCACTGGCGCGACGACCCGGGTGAAGAAGAAGCGCTGGTCGTGCTCCGGCGCGGTCAGCTCGACCGGCAGGGTCACGAGCGGGCCGAGCTCGCCGCTCGGCCCGAGCTCGGTGGCCTGGTTGGTCGCCAGCTTCCGGGTGGAGGCGCCGCGCAGCTCCGCCTGGCCGGCGGCGACCGTCACCCGCGCCCGATTGCGCTCGTCGATGTTGATCCGCGTGACGCCGCCGGCTTGGACCGCGGCCACGCCGCTGCCGAGGCTGACCTGCACCTCCTGGCGCTCGGCGCTGACGGTCAGGCTGCCGCGATCGAGCTCGACGCCGGGCGCGCCGAAGGGCTGGCCGGCGATGGTGACCAGCGTGCCGTCGTCGAGGGCGAGCGCGGCGCCGTCGCCGAAGCGCAGCGCGGCGCTGCCGCCGCGGGCG
Source organism: Deltaproteobacteria bacterium (assembly GCA_041309305.1). Taxonomy (GTDB): domain Bacteria; phylum Myxococcota; class XYA12-FULL-58-9; order XYA12-FULL-58-9; family XYA12-FULL-58-9; genus JBFYZW01. The sequence continues at coordinate 1,567 of JBFYZW010000142.1, forward strand.
ACGAAGATGGTGTCGCCGCGGAAGATCGGCGCGTCGGCCGGGAGGTTCTCCCAAACCAGCGCGCCGCGCAGGCGACGGCGGACCTCGGGCAGGATCCGCTCGCTGACCCCGACCGCCTCGCTCGCCGCGCCGGTCGCGGGCGAGAAGGGGAAGCGGGCGAGCAGCGCCGACAGGCCGACGATGCCGATCCCGGCGGCGCAGAGGACCACCCACTCGAGGCGGCTGAAGCCGGCCCGCCGCCGCGCCGCGCCGTTCATGGTCCCCTCGCGGTCGTGGTGGTCACCGCGGGCAGGAGCACGCGGAAGGTCGCCCCGGCGCCGACCGCGGTGTCGACCTCGATCCGACCGTCGAGCTCCTCGACGATCTGCCGGCTGATCGGCAGGCCGAGGCCGGTGCCGCCGCTCTTCTGCTTGGTGGTGAAGAACTCGCGGAACAGGTTGGCGCTGGCCTCCGGCGTCAGGCCGGGCCCGTTGTCGGCCACCTCGACGACGACCATGCCGTCGGCGGTGAAGGTGCGCAGGCGGATCTCGTTCTGGTGCAGCCGCTCGGCCTGCAGCGCCTGGGCGGCGTTGACGATCAGGTTGAGGAACACCTGCCCGAGCCGCGTGCCGTTGGCGCGCACCGGCGGCACGTCGCCGAACTCGCGCACCACCCGCGCGCGGCCGACCACCTGGTGGGCGGCCATCTTCAGGGCCTTGTCGAGCAGCTCGGTGACCGACACAGGGGCGAGCTTGACGTCGTGCTGGCTGCGCGACATCTGGCCCAGCTCCTCGCTCACTGCCTTGATACGACCGAGCCCCTGGCCGAGGTCGGCGAGCGCCTCCTCGACCGCCTGCAGGTCAGCGCCCGGGACCGTCGCGTTGGCGCGCCGCGCCGCGGCGACGAACTCCTTGACGTAGTCGTAGGCCAGCGTCGCGTAGGCGACCGGGTTTTTGATCTCGTGCGCGACGCCGGCGGTCACCGTGCCGAGCAGGGCCATCCGGTCGGCCTGCTGCAGCTGCGCGTAGGCGTGCTGCAGGTCGGTGTCGCGCGTCGCCAGCTTCGTGCTCATCTCATTGAAGGTCCGGGTCAGCGCGGCGATCTCGTCGCCGCCGCCGACCTCCACCTGGTGGCCGAGCTCGCCGGCGCCGAGCTTGGTCGCCGCCTGGCGCAGCTGGTCGAGCCGGCGCGCTACGCGCCGGGAGAAGAAGACCGCCGCCAGGATGGTCAGCGCCACGGCGAGCAGGCAGAGCAAGAGCGACCGGTGGCGCAGCTCGTCGGCGGCGAGCAGCGCGCGGGCGCGGGGGATCTCGGTGACCACCGCCAGGCGGCCGACCGAGAGGCGCGCGAAGGCGGCAACCACCGGGCCGTCGGGGCTCTCCTGGTCACCGACGCCGCGCGCGGTGGCGCTGCGCAGCGCGCTGTGTACCGACGGGCGGTCGGCGAGGCTCGCCTTGCCGATCATCTGCTGGCGATCGGCGCTGGCGAGCAGCTGGCCGCGGGCGTCGACCAGGAAGGTGCGGTAGAGCTCCGAGCTGTCGAGCAGGCGGACGAGCGCCGACGGATCGAGGTCGGCGATCAGCACGCCGCGCCCGTCGTCGGAGGCGAGCGCCAGGGTCAACACCGCCGCGCGCGTCGCGACGCTGGTGTTGCGCAGCAGCACCCCCTCGGCGACGACCACCTCCGGGGTGATGCCGGCCTGACGGTGGGCGAGCACCAGGTCGGCCGCGTTGATCTCCAGTTGGGCGAGCAGCGGCTCGCGGGTGACCTGGAACGTCTGCACGAAGCGGCTCTCGCGCCGCTCCCAGATCTCGAGCGCGGCGACCTCGGTGCTGGTGCCGAACAGCGGCCAGATGCCGCCGTGGAGTTTGTCGGTCCGCGCCTCGTCGTACTGCGCCGCGGCGATGAAGCGCAGCTTGCCGGTCAAGGTCTCGAGCGCCGCTTCGATCTCCTGGGCGCGGGTGTGGGCGAGCGAGGCGTTGAGGTCGTAGATGTAGGCCAGCTTGTCGCGGATGATGTAGTCGGTGGCGACGACGACGTAGGTGCCGACGCTGGCGATGACCAAGATCGAGATGACCGCCAGGACCTGGTAACGGATCGAGAGTCTCATCGCTGATCCTCGTCGCGTCGGCTCATCGGTTCAGCTCCTCGATGACGGCCGGCGGGCTGGTGATTCCGGTCGAGACCACCGGCCCGCCTGGCTCGGTGCGCACGACGATCCTCCCGACCGCCCCCCCACCGCCGCCGGTGCCGTCGATCTGGTCGGTGCCCGGCTGTCCGTCCGGCGCGCTGCCGGCGCCGCCGGCCCCGGCCACCTGGCCCCCCGGGGCGGGGGTGTCGCCGAGCAGCCCGGTCGTCCCGTGGTCGGCCAGCGCGCCGCCGATGTTCCCGCCGCCGCCGCCGCCGCCGTTGGCGGCCAGGGTCGCCTCCTCGAGCTTGATCAGCGGTGACTCGAGCAGGATCGCGCCACCGCTGCCGCCGCCGCCGCCGCCGTCGTTATAGGTCTCCGCCAGGTCGGTCTCGCCGCCGCCGCCGCCGGCGTTGACGCCGGCGCCGGTGCCCTCGAGCTCGATCTCCCGGCCGGCGAGCAGCATCACCGCGCCGCCGCCGCCGCCGCCGCCACCGCCCCAGGGCTCGGGCGGTGTACCGTTGCCGAAGCCGCTGCCGCCGCCG
>JBFYZW010000143.1:0-5586 GCA_041309305.1 Deltaproteobacteria bacterium
AGGTGCGCGCCGCGGTCGCGACGGCGCTGCGCAAGAGCGACGCCGCGGCCGCCGCCGAGACCCTGCTCGACCTCGCCGCCGACCGCGATCCGACGGTCCAGGGCGCGGCCCTCGCCTCGCTCGCGGCGCGGCCACTCGACGACGCCGGCTTGACCGCGCTCGGCCGACTGGTCACCGACGGCCGGCTCTTCGACGCCAACGCCGACGCGCTGGTGACCCTGCTCACCCGCTATCCCGCGAGCCCAATCCCGCGCCAGATCTTCGCGCTGATGCTCGCGCGCGGGCCGCTCCGCTCCGAGCTCGAGGCCCGACTGCGAACCCTGCTGGAGTAGAGGATGCCGATGACGACGCGCATGACGTGCACGATGATCCTGCTGCTGACCACCGCGCTCGGCGCCGCCGCGTGCAAGGAGGGGCGCAAGAGCCGCCGCCCCCCCGCCCCGAGCGACACGGCCGGCGACCCGCTGCCGCTCTTGCCCTTCGGCGACGACTGCCGCGCCGAGCTGGCGCCGCTGGTCGCCTCGGTTCCGGTCAGCGCGACGACCGCCGGCGCCGCCGACGACTTCGTCGCGCCGTGCAACCCGGCCACCCGGGCGGGCGACGTGGTCTTCAAGCTCGTGCTCGCCGAGGCTGCCGGCGTGGCGATCGACGTCGTCAGCGACGGGGAGCTCGACCCGGTGGTCTACCTGCGCACCTCGCCGTGCGGTGAGGCCGACGCGGTGCCCGACGCGTGCAGCGACCTCTCCGGCACCCGCGAGCGCCTTGAGCTCGCCTCCCTCGCCGCCGGGGAGTACGCCGTCATCGTCGACACCGTCGATGTCGCCGGCGGCGGCGGCGCGGGCGACTTCACGCTCACGGCGACGCTCTTCCCTGCGGGCCTGTGCGTCGGCGACGAGTTCGATCGCACCGGCACCGGCGCGTCGGTGCAGGATCCGATCCCGGTCGGGGCCTGGAGCGTCGACACGGCGAGCAGCGGCGTGCCGCTGCGCCTGTGTGACGGGGACGTCGACCTGTTCGTCATCGGCCACATGGGCGGCGCGTTCAGCGCCAGCGTCACCACCGGCACCGGCGAGCTCTACGCCGCGGTGCCGCTGTTCGCGGACGACGAGCCGCTGCTTGACGGTGGTGAGGTGCTGGTGGACCAGGGCGCGCTGGTCGGCGCGCTGCCTTTCTCCGGCTCTCTCGCGGCCGGAATGCTCCTCGTGCGCGTGACCGGCAGCGCGCTGCCGGCGGCGGGCGTCGACTACGCTCTGCAGGTCACCCACGCCTGCGAGCCCGACCCGTTCGACCACCCGTTGGCCGCACTCGACGACGCCTCGTTCGACCGCGCCTACGTGGTGTTCAGCGACCTCGAGCCCGGCCCGGTTGACCGCACGCTCTGCGGCGGCGACGCCGACACCTTCCTGGTCGCCGCCGACGCCGCCGGTGAGGTGCAGCTGACCCTCACCAACGGCGCGCCGCTCACTGTCCGCGTCGCGGCGATCGAGCCTGGAAGCGGCGCGGCGACGCCGGTGACCATCGTGCAGACCCCCGCGGGCGACGATCAACTGGTCAGCTTCACCGCGCTCGCGGGAGAGGTCTACCAGGTCACGGTCGGCGACGACCCGGCCGCGGCGCCGGCCTCGACCCGCCCCTACCGCATCACCGCGGCGGTGCCGGCGGTCGCCGACCCATGCGCGCTGGCGGTCGACCTCGCCGGCGCGACCAGCCCCTTCGCCGGCTCGACGCTCGGCAGCGCCGACCGTTTCGACCCGGCGCAGCTGTTCGGCAACCCGACGGCGTGCGGCGACGCGGCGCTGCCCGGGCCCGACGCGTTGTTCACCCGCACCGTGCCGGCCGACACCGTGCTGCGCGCGACGGTCGACGCCGAGTTCGACGTCGTGCTCTGGGCGGTCGACACCTGCCCCTACGCGCTCGTTTGCCTCGGCGCCGCCGACCAGGGCCGCGATCCGTTCACCGACAGCGAGGCGCTCGAGGTCTACGGCGACGGTTCGCCGATCTACCTGGTCGTCGATGCCAAGGATCCGCTGGCGCGCGGCGCCTACACGCTGAGCTGGACCTTGAGCGCGGCCTCGGGCCTGCCGCTGTGCGGCAACGCGGTGATCGAAGACGGGGAGCAGTGCGACGACGGGCAGCTCCCGCCGCTCGACGGCGATGGCTGCGACGGCGCCTGCCAGCGCGAGCTCGGCCACCTCTGTCCGCCCGCCGGCGGCGCCTGCCAGACGCTGCCGGTGCTCAACGGCGACGACACCTGCCCGGCCGGCCTCGTGCCGCTCCCCCTCCCTGGGCCGGCCGCCGGCCCGGTGACCGGCTTCGTCGCCGAGGCGGCGGCGATGGGCGCCGGCGACGATCTCGAGGGCAGCTGTGGCGGCGTCTTCGGCCCCGAGGTCATCTACACGCTCGCGGCGACCAGCGCCGCCTCGTACCGGATCTCAACCGCCGGCGCCGACACCTTCCTCTACGTCTACGCCGACACCTGCGGCTCACTCGCCGACGAGGTGGCCTGCAACACCAACGCGCCCGGCGCGACCGACGGCGGCTCGGCGGTGACGCTGACCACCGAGGCGGGGGTGACCTACTACGTCGTGATCGACTTCTTCGTCAGCCTGCCGCCGCCGGTCACCGTGCTGGTCGAGCGGCTGCCCTGAGCATCGGCAGCGACGCGGCGCCCGACTCAGAAGGCCCAGGCGAAGCCGACGCCGAGCGGGGTGAGTGACAGCCGGTCGAGCACACGCGCGTCGCGACGGCCGAGCGGCGCGCCGTCGCGCAGCTGTTGCACCGCCTCGGCGGCGCCGGTCGGCGCGCTGCGCAGGATCGCCTGACCGACCGCGAGGCCGATCACGGCGGCGATCGTACCCCACAGCCACTCGCCGTAGGCGAAGCCAACGAACAGCGCGCCGGCGACGTTGAGCAGCGCGCCGCCGCCCTGCCGCCACCAGGCGGTGGCCGCCGCCTGGTCGTCGGCCAGCGCCAGCAGCGCCGCCTCTGCGGCCGCGAGCTCGCGGCAGGCGTCCGCCGCTTCGATCGGCGCGAGCGCCGGCGCGGCGTAGGAGTAGGTCAGCACCGACACCAGGGCGACGGTGGCCTTGGCGACGCCGACGACCAGCACCGCGCGCCGTCCCTCGTCGGGCGAGAGGTCGGCCCAGCCGGTCTGGCCGACCATCGCCGCGCCCATCCCGGCGGCCCAGGCGACCTGCCAGCGCTGGTGCGCCGCGTGCTCGGCGGCGATGAGCGACGCGATCGCGTCGGCGCGCGCCTCGGCCTCGGCCGTGGTCAGCGGCGCGGGCCCCAGCCGGGTCGGGCAGGCGCCGGCGGCGACGAGCAGGAGAACGAACGGTGCGAGCATCGTGTCGGCCAGCCTGCCACGCTTCGGCCGCCTGGTCGACCGTGACCATCGCCCAGGCCACCGCGGCGCCGACGATGACCGGCGCGAAGACCGACTCGAGCCACCGTCCCAGGTCCATACGCTGCTTGTCCATGGTGTCGTCCCTCCGCACATCCGACGCCACGAGCCGGCCGATCGGATTCAAACCGGTGGGCGAATTGTGCGCTGGCCGGAGGCCCGGCCGCGGTCGTCAGTTCGGGACGAGCTCGAGCGCGCCGAGGTAGCAGAACTGGCCGGTGCCATCGGGGCTGACCTCGACGTGGATGACGAGCGAGCCCGCGTCGTCCGGCGCGACGTCGGCAAACTCCGCCACGGCGCCGGTGTTGTCGGTCACCTGCAGCTCCCGCACGTTCGTGCCGACGGTGTAGCGGGTCAACCGGTCGGCGCCGGTGCCCGCGCGGCTGGCGTACAGGCGCAGCAGGTATGAGCCGGCCGGCACGTGGTGCAACGCCACCTCCCCGGGATAGAGCAGCCCGTCGGCGTGATCGACGAAGGAGCCGCAGAAGCAGCTGTCGTTGCCCACCGTCGCCGGGTAGCCGAGGTCGTTGGTCGCCATACCGGCGGTGTTGATGCCGCCGAAGGCCACGGTCGTCTCGAGGGCGATGGCCGTCGCAACGCCGTCGACGTCGACGAGCTGCTCGACCAGCGTCCCGGCCGTCTCGCAAGCGGTGGTGACGTTGTTCCAGCCCACCTCCGTGGTCAGGTTCCCCGCGGCGCCGTCGCCGAAGTCGATCTGAAGGTGCACGGGCGGGTCTTCGACGATGCCCGGATCGCTCGGGGCCGGGTCGGCCGGAGTCGGGTCGGCCGGGACCGGGTCGGCCGGGACCGGGTCGGCCGGGGTCGGATCGGCCGGGGCGAGCTCATCCCCGTCACCGCGGTGCTCGTCCGCGCCGCCTGCTGGGTCGCCGGTCGGGTCGTCGAGGTCACCGGCCGGTCCGAGATCCAGAGGAGTGACCACCACGTCGACCGGCCCGGCCGTGCACCCGACCGCCCAGAGGCAGAGCCCGGCGAGGGTCGTCAGGCGTGGCAGGGACATGACCTGCTCATTCTACCACGGGCGGCGCCGGCGAACCCGTCGCCGCGCTCAAGGCTGGTCGATGTAGGTCTTCTGCACGTACCACTCGTAGGAGAACAGCGGGTTGGACAGCTCCAGGTCGCCGCCGAAGTACAGGCTGCCGTCCGGATGGAGCGCCAGCGCGCGGGCGAAGTGGTTCGACTGGCTGAGCACGCTGACGTAGAAGTTCCAGTCGGCGTCCTCGGCCCCGGCCGCGTCGTAGCGCTTGAACAGCCAGCGCTGGGCGTACCCGGTCTGCTGCGAGTCGATGACCAGGACCACGCGCCCACCGGCGTCGATGCTCATCGCCCCGACGTGGCCGCGCTGCTGGAAGGTGCCCGACTTGTACCAGGCCGCGTCCTCGGCGAGGGTCGACCGCACGACCGCCTTGAGCGCCCACTTGGTCGCCGAGGCGCTGCCGGCGACGAACAGCCGGGTCCCGTGGATGGCGATGGCGCTGACCCGATCCTGGCCGTTGGCGTCGAACTCGAGCGCCGTCCGGCCCACCTCGGTGCCGCTGGCGTTGTAGGCGACGATCTGAATGTCCCGCCCCGAGGCGGCGGCGACCTGATCCTCGACGTACCCGACCGCGTAGATCGTGCCGTTGCCGTCCACGGCCAGCGCCAGCACCTCCTCGTCGGTCGCGGCGGCCACCTCGCGCTTGTTCCAGCCGGTGGTGACCTCGGTGCCGTCGGGGAGGTACTTCTTGATCGTCCAGTCTTTGTCGCGGTGGGTCTGGTTGGTCGTCGCGTAGCCGGCGACGTAGACATTGCCGGTCGAGTCCACCGCCACGGCGTTGGCGCGATCGCTGAGGCAGACGCTGGTGCTGTTGCCGTCGAAGTCGAGCTGCTTGCGCCAGCCGCTCGCCGCCTCGGTGCCCGGGCTGGTGAGCTTGGTCACGTACCAGTTCTCCTCCGCGGCGATGTTGCACGGACCGGAGACGTAGCCAACCAGGTAGACGCTGCCGTTCTCACCCAGCGCCAGCGCCCGCGCGGCGTTGCTGTTGGCGCCGTCGCCACCGGGGCCACTGATCGTGTGGCGCCAGGCGGTGTCCTCGCTGCCGTCGGCGCGGTACTTCTTCATCTCCCAGGTGCTGTGCACCAGGTAGGCGCCCGGCGCCGGCTCGGTGTAGTGCCGGGGGGGGGGG
>JBFYZW010000144.1:0-2874 GCA_041309305.1 Deltaproteobacteria bacterium
TGCCGGCGCATCGCCTCGGCCACGCCGCGGACCTCGTCGCGCCCGCGCGCGCTCAGCGGCCGCCGCGGATCGGTGCGCTCCGAGACCGCGTCGCCGTGACGAACCAGGAAGAGCCGCATCCGCGCCACCTCACCAGTTCTCGACCGCCCAGCCGATCTCCTCGTTGGCGCAGCCGCCGGCGGCAGCCACGCTGCCGAACAGCCGCGCGCAGCCGTCGATCGGCCGCAGCCGGAAGCCCGGCACGCCGTAGATCGATTGCAGCGCCGGCGTCCCGCCAACGGTGGCGCGGAAGAAGACGAACGTGGTCCAGTCCTTCAGCACGTAGAGCGTCAGGCGATCGGCGGTCGCGCCGCTCACCTTCCAGTAGGTGCCGTCGTTGATCGCCCCGTCGAGTCGCGCCGGAGCGTCGAACACCTCTCCGGCGCTCGCGCGCTGCGCCTCGTAGTGCCCGTCGGCGTAGCCGGTGAAGCGGAAGAACAGCGATCGGCCGTCGTTGCTGATCGCCGGATCCCAGAACGCCATGCCGGCCTCGAAGATCAGGCTGTTGACCCGGCCGAACCAGGCGGCGGTCGGTACGGCGAAGTCGCTCAGGCCCACCGCGCTGCGGCTGGTCGCCTGCAGGCCCTGCTGGTCGGCGCTGACGCCGATGATCGTCAGGCCGTCCGGGGTCAGCGTCAGCTGCTCCTCGGCGAGTAGCCAGGCCGGCGTCTGGCCGACGAGCAGGTCGGTCAGATCGGTGCCGGTGTACTGGCCGGTCGCGAGGCTCCCCTCGTACAGCCACACCCGATCCCCGGTGCAGGGGCTGCCGCGCATCACCAGAATGGCCGCAGCGTCGGGGGTCACGCCGAGCAGCGCCTCCTGGCGGCCGGGGAGCGAGACGCAGCGCGACTCGTCGGCCACCGTCAGGCAGGTGCCGCCGGTCACGGTGCTGTCGTTGACGATCATGTCGGTCGCCGGATCGCCGCCGTCAGTGGTCCAGTCGCCGCCGTAGCCGATGCCGAGGCAAAGGCAGCGGTTGGTCGGCGCGTCGCAGCTGCCGCCGCTGGTGCAGGCGCCGCAGTCGATCGCCCGGGTCTCGCCGCAGTTGTCGGTCACCGTCGCCGCGCCGCACGCGAGCGCGTCCCGCGCGCACAGCTCCGCCGCGGTGGCGGGCTGACACTGGCACTCCGGGGTCGTCAGGCGGACGTTGACGCACTCAGGCAACAGGCCGTTCGCCTGGCAGATCGCCCGCTCGCACGGGTCGCTCGGCGTCGGACAGACGTAGTCCGGCCCCGGGCGGCACTTCTCCGCGTCTCCCTCGTCGACGCACCGCTCGGCGCCGTTGCACGGGTCGCCATCGTCGCACTCCGCCGCCGAGCTGCACTCGCAGGCGGTCGGCGAGGCGGTCGGGTAGCACATCCCCTGGCGACACTCCGAGCAGAGGTCGCAGTCCTTCTCGCCGGCGCACAAGGGGTGGCAGCGGTCATCATCGCCGCAGGCGCTGCCGGCCGGGCAGTTGTCGCACTCCGCCGTGCGGCCCTTGCCGCCTGCACAGCCGGCCGCGAGGCCGGTCAGGCCGAAGACGGCCAGCAGCGTAAGAGGCCCGCACAACTCACGACTCGTCACGGTCATCGACCTCCTCCTCGGCGCGGCGCAAGAGCTCCGCGACCGCCATCGCGAACTCGGCGCTCGGCGAGACGAACCGACAGCCGAACCCGTCAGCGGCGTGCCGGACAACCTCGGCGGCGCCGCCGCGCAGCTCCGACGGGATGCCGCCGCCGTTCGAGTAGCTGTAGCCGGCGAGGTAGACCAGCGCGTGCTCGCCGACCGGCGGCGGCGCGTCGGTGACGACGAAGGCGCCGGTCGCCGACAGGTCGCGCAGCTGCGCGGAGGCCGAACCGCCCGGCCAGGAGAAGATGATCGCCGCGCTGACCGGCAGCCGCGCCGCGCGCCAGCGGTCGTCGACCGGCGAGCCGTCGCTCAACATCCGGCCGATGACCGAGGTGACGAACCGCCGCGCGTCGCTGCTGAGTTCGAGGAACGCCAGGCCGACGCCGTCGCGCTGCGTGTGCGTCACCCGCGCCGCGAGCGTCAGCTTGCTCTGCTCGTAGTGCAAGGTCGCGGTGACCTTCCCGCCGATCGGCAGGCGCCGGGGCAGGAGGACAAACGCGCCGCCGAGGCTCAGGTTGCGAGCCACCGCCGGCTCGCCCCCGTCGATCGACACCTGGATCGCCTCGTGCGCCAGGTGCACGCGCAGCGCCGGGGGGGCCCCCTGGCCGGAATCCGCCGCGCTGACGCTGGTCGGTTGCTTGGCCATGCCTCGCCTGACCGAGCATTGTGCCACGGCCGGGTGGCGAGATCGAGGCTCCTCAGGACGAGCGGCCGCGCGGCGAGAACGGAGAGGCAGGCTCGCGCCAGTCGCCGACCCGACGCCAGCGGGAGGCCTCGGCGGCCGGCTGGGGCGCCTCCGGGCGCACGCGGTCGCCGCAGATGGTACAGATCGAGTGAGCCTTCTGGATCGTCCGGCAGCTCGGGCACAGGGTCATGCGGCGCGTCATGGCTCACCTCCTCGACCTGCCGACAATCAAGCAAGAGACGTACCAGGCCCTTGCTCGAGCTCCGGGGCTGCACGCGACCGCTTTTCCGGGCCTTACGGCCTCTCCCACCCGGCGGGGCGTCAAGGTTGCCCGCCTCGAGTGCGTACCACCCGACGCTCCGCACGACAGCGATGTCGGGGCGGAAGCCTGCGACCTCAACCCACGCCGGCGTCGCGCCGCCAGCGGGCGAACAGGTGGGCGACGAGCGCCCGCGCGCCGGGAACGAGCGCGACGAGTCGGACCAGCCAGGCGTCCCAGCCGAGCCAGGCCTGGCGCCGGCCGAGGGTCGCCGCGCGCC
>JBFYZW010000145.1:0-5972 GCA_041309305.1 Deltaproteobacteria bacterium
GGCGAGGACGCCGCCGTGGCGCCCGCGCCCCGCCCGCCGAACGGCGACGACGCCGAGCCGCTCAGCCTGGCGATGCCGAGCTTCGAGCTGCTCGAGCTGGACGCCGTGGCCCCCGCCGCGGGCGAAGCCAAGGACGAGGCGAAGAACGGCAAACGGCGGCGGCGGCGACGCGGCCGAGGCCGCGGCCGGGGCACGGAGCTGACCCCGGCGAGCGCGCCGGAGGTCGGGCCTGCGCCGGAGGCGGCGCCAGCGATGCCCCCCCCGACGGCCCTCGAGGCGGTGCGCACCGGCGGTGGGATCACGGGCTTCTTCCGCCGCCTGTTCGGCGGCTGACGCCCGCGGTCAGCGCGGCGCGGCCTTCGCCGGCGCGGCGCGCTCACCCTCGAGCTGCCGCCACGCCAGGTAGATGGCGATCCGCCGCCGGGTCAGCTCCATCCGCTCGGTCTTGGCGACCAACTCGGTCGGGCCGCCGCCGCACAGGTGCGTGGCCTTCCCGTCGAGCACCCGTCGGCCGTCGTGCGTCACCTCGACCGCCCACATCGGCATCCCGTGGTAGTCCTCGGCCAGCAGCTGCATCACGATGCGGTACGAGCGCTCCCCGACGGTCAGGGTCTCCCCCTCCAGCCGCCCGGCGGCGCGGCCGCGGACGCGCAGCTCGGCGCCGGAGAAGCTGTAGCTCCCGTCCTGGGTCTTGACCGAGTCGAGCAACACGGGCGTGTCGGGCAGCGCCAGCGGATCGGCGTCGACCGTCGCGTCGGTGATGCGCAGGACGGTGCGGCGCTTCTTCTCCAGCGGCGGGCGCGTGAGCACCGTGTGGATGTAGAAGGTCACCGCGGCGTTGCTCAGCTGGTCCTGGAGCGACCAGACGCCGCAGGCGCCGGCGGGAGCCGCCGACAGGCTCGCCGCCAGCGCCGCGGCCATCACCGCCAGCGACCGCTGCACCGTCCCCTCCGTTCCCCGCCGGGCGCGCCGCGGCGGCGTCACCAGGTCAAGCTCGCTGCCAGACCCGGCACCGGGCGCCGGAGCGGATCGAGCGACGGCAGCACGGTGGGCAGCGCCTGGAAGGCCACGTCCGGCCCCGGCGCGTCGAAGTTGCGGGTCAGGTAGGCGCCGAACCCGAGGCCGCCGAGGTAGGTGGCCGCCAGGGTCACGCCGACCGCTCGGAGGCTGTCCATCTCCGCGCCGACCGCGATGCCCAGGCCGACGAGCGCCCCGCCCAGGCCGCCCAGGTTGATGTACAAGACCCGCGCCGGGCTCATCTCGTACTGCGACGCCAACGCCGCGCCCGCCCCGAGGCCAACGGCGCCGCCGGCCGCCAGCGTGCCGAAGATCGCCTCGGCCGAGTCGAACTCGCCGATCAACGCGACGAACCCGCCGGAGGCGATCCCCCACCCGTAGGCCGACGTGGTCAGCGCCACGTCCCCGCGGCTCGCGCCGGTCGCGTCGGTCACCGCGCCGCCGGCGATGGCGCCGATGAGCGCCCCGCCCCAGACGAGGCCGAAGGCGAGCTCCTCGCTGACGTCCGTGTCGGCGGCGGCCGAGAGGATCAGCACCGACTCGGCCGCGCCGATGAGCAGGCCGCCGGCGATGCCGTCGGCCACCGGGCCGGTCAAGAAGTCACGCTGGTCGAGCAGGTAGGCCCCGCCCAGGCCCGCGGCGGCGGTGACCACCGAGAGCGGCACGGTGGCCTGGACGTCGAGGTTGCCCAGGATCCCGAACAGGTAGACGCCGGTGTAGAAGCCGAAGATTGTCGATGTGGTATAGAGGCTGGCGATCGACTCGTCGTCGCGGCCGACCTCGGGGCACGCCAGCGTCACGCGGGTCTCGAGCTGGTCGGCGACCCGCCCGAGCCCGGCGAGCGACGGCTGCAGCCAGTGGTCGGCAGGCAACGCCGCCGTCACCGCGGCGAGCTTCGCCCGCGCCGCGACGTAGTCGCCCACCGCCAGGGCCTCGATCACCGCGCGCAGCTCTGGCCGGAGCTCGGCCGGGACGGCCTCCTCGGCGACCGGCGCCGGCTCGGTCACCGGCCCGGCGAGCAGGTCGGCCGGTGCCTCACCCTCGGTCGGTGGGGCAGCCTCGGGGGGCGGCGCCACGCCGGTCGGCTCCTCCTGCGCGGCTGCCCCTCCGGCAGCGCACACCCCGACCAGGGCCGCGATCACGGCAATAAGACTGGGCTTCGTCATCATCGGAGCTCCCTCCTGCGCGCCCGGGACAGCCTCCTGGACGATCCCGGGCCCGCGTCGATTCACCTTCTCTTGCGCGAGGTTTCCCTCCCGGCCCGCGCCTTGCCCCGCGGGCGGATCTTCACCCAGATGGCCGTCCCGCCGAAGCCGAACCGCTCGCGCAACGCATTGCCGAGGTAACGGGTGTAGGCCTCGGGCACCAGGTGCGCGTTGCTGGCCGAGAAGACGAAGGTCGGCGGGCGGACCAACGGCTGGGTGGCGAAGTAGAGCCGCGGGCGGCGGCTCTTGACCGTCGGCGGCGGGTGGGTGGCGACGACCTCGGCGAAGAAGCGGTTGAGCGCCGCGGTCGACACCCGCCGGTGCCGCTCGCGCTGCGCGTCGATCACCGCCGGCAGGATCGCCTCGATCCCGCGCCCGGTCAGCGCCGAGGCCGCGAGCACCGGTGCGTAGCGGGCGAACGGCATCCAGTGGCGGAGCAGGCGCTCGTACTCGGTGAGCCGCCGGCCCCGCGGCACGAGGTCCCACTTGTTGGCCACCAACAGGAGCCCCTTGCCCCGCTCGTGCGCCAGCGCCGCGACGCGCACGTCCTGCTCGGTTGGCGGCTCGCCGGCGTCGAGGACGACCAGCGCGACGTCGGCGCGGTCGAGGCTGCGCACCGCCATCATCACCGCGACGCTCTCGAGCCGCTCGGCCACCGAGCGGGTGCGCCGGATCCCGGCGGTGTCGACGAGCACGAACGGCTGGCCATCGCGGCTGAGGGGCGTGTCGACCGCGTCGCGGGTGGTCCCGGGCACGCTGCTCGCGACCAGGCGCTGCTCGCCGAGCAGCGCGTTGACCACCGACGACTTGCCGACGTTCGGCCGGCCGATCGTCGCGACCCGGATCGGCCCGCCCGGCCACTCGATCCGCGACTCGGTCCCCTCCTCCGGCTCGTCGCCGGCTACCGGCAGCGGCGCGGCCGCCGCCGCCGCCGCGTCGGCGTCCGGAGGCGACAGACGAGCGCAGAGCAGCTCGCACAGCTCGCCGACGCCGCGCCCGTGCTCGGCGCTGACCGGGAGGATCGGGGCGAGCCCGAGCCCGTACAGGTCGGCGAGGCGCTCCTCGTGCTGCGGCGCATCGATCTTGTTCGCCACCGCGAGGGTGGGTTTGCCGCGCGCGCGCAGCAGCGCCGCCATCTCCTCGTCCCCGGGCAGAAGCCCCGCGGCGCCGTCGAGGATGAGCAGCACCAGATCGGCCTCGTCGATCGCCAGCTGCGTCTGGAGCAACGTGCTGGCCATCAGATCGTCGCCGGCGCGCGGCTCGAAGCCGCCGGTGTCGACGACGCGCAACAGCTTGCCCTCGAAGCGCAGCTCGCCGAACAACCGGTCGCGCGTCACCCCCGGTTGGTCGTCGACCAGCGCCGCGCGCGCCCCGACCAGGCGGTTGAACAGCGTCGACTTGCCGACGTTCGGCCGCCCGACCAGCGCGACCAGCGGGATCGCCGGCTCGCTCATCGCTCGCCTCCGTAGCCGAGCCGCTCGACCGACCGGCTCCGGGAGCGCCACTCCGGGTCGACCTCGACCTCGAGGCCGAGGAACACGCCGCAGCCGAGCAGGGCCTCGATCTCCCGGCGCGCCGCGCTGCCGATCGCCTTGATCCGCTGCCCACCCTTGCCGACGACGATGCCGCGCTGCGACTTGCGCTCGACGATCACCCGGCCGCGCAGGCTGCATCGCCCCCCCGCCTCGGTGCGTTCGTCGACGAACTCGTCGATCACCACCGCGACCGCGTGCGGCACCTCCTGGTGCAGCTGGCGGAGCACCTGCTCGCGCACCAGCTCGGCGCACAGCCCGCGCTCGAGCTGGTCGGTGAACACCTCCTCGGGGAAGAGCGCCGGTCCTTCCGGGAGGCGGCGCTCGAGCTCGGCGGCGAGCGCGGCGAGCCCGTCGCCGCGGGTCGCCGAGATCGGCACGACGACCTCGACCCGCGCCTGCTCGCTCCAGTGGGCGATCCAGGGCAGGAGCAGCTCCTTCGGCCGCACCCGGTCGATCTTGTTCAACGCAACGACGACCGGGGCGCGCGAACGCTTGAGCAGGCGGAGCAGGTCCTCCTCCCCGGGCCCGAGGCGTGGCCGGGTCGGCCTCGCCTCGACGACCAGGAGCAAGACCTCGCTCTCGCTGGCGGCCGCGAAGGTGACCCGCCGCATCACGCGGCGCAGCGCGTCGACCGCAGCGGTCAGCCCGGGCGTGTCGACCAGCACCAGCTGGCAACCGGGCCGGTTGACCACGCCGAGGATCCGGCCGCGGGTGGTCTGCGGCTTCGGCGAAACGATGGCGACCTTCTGGCCGA
Organism: Deltaproteobacteria bacterium; assembly: GCA_041309305.1. GTDB lineage: Bacteria > Myxococcota > XYA12-FULL-58-9 > XYA12-FULL-58-9 > XYA12-FULL-58-9 > JBFYZW01. Next base: position 4,512 of record JBFYZW010000145.1, read on the forward strand.
CCAGCGCGTTGAGCAGCGTCGACTTGCCGGCGTTCGGCAGCCCGACCAGGGTGGCGAAACCAGCCCGCATCGGCGGTCTAGCCCCCGCGCTCGGCGGTGATCGCCGCGAGCGCCTCGGCGGCGCAGCCCTGCTCGGCCGCCCGCTTGCTCGAGGCCGAGCCCCGGCCGACGACCCGGCCGTCGAGCTCGACGACGCATGCGTACTGCCGGGCGTGATCGGGGCCGTCGACCGCCTCGACCCGATAGACCGGCGGTGCAAGGCCCCGGCGGTGACAGGCCTCCTGAAAGCGGGTCTTGAAGTCGATCGCGCCGTCCGCCTCGCCGACCGCGCGCTCGAGCATCGGCCCGAACACCCGCTTGACCTCGTCGTAGCCGCCGTCGCGGAAGACCGCGCCGACCAGGGCCTCGAAGGCGTCGGCCAGGATGCTCCCCCGCCCGGCCCCGGCCTGCTCCCCGCGGCCGAGCCGCAAGAAGGCGCCGAGCCCCAACGCCCGGGCCTGCGCCGCGAGCGCGTCCCGGCTGACCACCCGCGCGCGCCACCCGGTCAACACCCCCTCGTTCGCGTCGACCATCTTCGCGAGCAGGATGTCGGCGGCGAGCAGATCGACGACCGCGTCGCCGAGGAACTCGAGCCGCTCGTACGGCGGACCCGCCTCTGGGACCTCGTTGGCGAAGGTCGAGTGCGTCACCGCCTCGACGAGCACCGCCCGGTCCGTGAACGTATAGCCCAGCCGGCCCTCGAGCTCGGCCAGCCGTGGCTCGATCCGCCCCGCGACGACCCGGGCCCCTTCTGCGCCGGCCCGGGGGCGGCTGCCGCGCCGCCCTCGATGCACCTTCCTGCTCGGCATCGCCATCACTGCACTCCCGCGCTGACAGCAGTCGCACGAAACCGCGCCCGAGGCAACGCGGAACGCGTCAACCCGCCGATCCACGGGGTTTTCCACAGGCTATCCCCAGCCCCGCGCCGGCGCCGGCCGCTGAGCCGCCGGGGCTCCGCCCAAACCATGATCCTCGACATCATCTCATCAAAACAAGCTCAACATACTATCCTTACTAAATAAAAAACCACTTCATCATCGCGTTTATCGGACCTGAGCAGCCATCATTCATGTGAGAGTGGAGCGCCAAGATCCCTACTCCCGAGCCCCGATCACGGTTGTGGATAAGTTGTGGGCCAACCGCAGGAGGGGCGGCGCACGGTTCGGCACCCTGCCGCGCTGGACCGCGTCGAGCAGGGCGCGCAGGCAGCGGCCGACCGACGGCCCGGCGAGGCCGAGGTCGGCGAGCTCCGTCCCGCCGATCGCCAGCTCGGCGACCGACAGGGGCCTGCCCGAGGCCAGCTCGGCGGCCACGAGCGCCGGCAACCGCGCGAAGGCGGGCCCGTTGACCGCGGCCGCGACCCGAGCCGCGTCGAGCGCCAGCTCACGGCCCACGACCGTGATCCAGGCCCGGCGCTCCACC
>JBFYZW010000146.1:0-6201 GCA_041309305.1 Deltaproteobacteria bacterium
GGCGCCGGGGGCAGGGGCCCCTTGCCGATGTCGCTCATGGGAGGGCGTCGAGATCGACAACGACGATCACCAGGCGGCTCTGGTCACGGTCGCGCTGGTCGCGCAGCCGCTGGTAGGCTGAGACCCACGCGGTCCGACCGCTGAGCGCCACGCTGGCGAAGCTGCCGTGCGCCCCGTCGGTGAGCAGCAGGTGGGTTTGCCAGGTGCCGCTGGTGCGGCGGGCGAGCAACAGGTCGTTGGTCGTCTGGTCGGCGTAGGCGATCAGCGGCTGATCGCGGTTGGTGTCGAAGGCGAGGTCCGCTCCGGCCCCGACCAGGTCGAGCCGCACCGGCCGCAGGCCGTCGTCGACCGGCTCGGTCGTTCCGCCGCTCAGGTCGGTGCCGGAGTAGTACCACAGGCTCTCGCCCCCGTCGGCCTGGTAGGCGACGCCGAGGGTGTCGCCCTCGGGCGAGACGGCCAGCGATGCCCACTGGCCGGTGTCGGCGCCCGGGCCGCAGCCGACCGGCAGCGGTCCGGCGGTGAAGTCGGCCAGGCTCTCGCTCAGGCCGAAGTTGGCGCGCGCCCCGCGCAGCTGGCGGAGCAGGCGGTCGTAGTAGACCACGACGATCCGCCCGTCGAAGATCGCGACCGAGGTGAACAAGCCCACGCCGTCGGGCAGGCCGGTGATGCTCGAGTAGGGGGTCTCGGTGCGACAGACGGCGTTGCCGGCGCCGTCGTCGACGCACAGCTCGTCGGCGTCACAGCTGCTGCACGCGCCGCTGCGCAATGGCAGGCAGATCGTGCCGCTCGCCGGGTCGGCGACGCAGGCGAAGTCGGTCGGGCAGCTGCCGTCGCACGGCTCGACCAGCGCGATCGGCAGCTGGCGGCGGCAGACCGGCGCGGCGCCGACCTCGACGCAGGCCTCGTCGCAGGCGCAGGCCGCGGCGCAGTCGTCGCGCGGCGCGACGCAGGTGGGCGCGTCGGCGACCAGGGCGCACAGCTGGCCCGGGGCGCACAGCCCGTTGCACGAGCTCACGGTCTCGATCGGCAGGCGCTCCCAGTCCTCGTAGAGGAGCGGCGCGGGGCCCGTGGCGCGGGCGTACATCGGGCCGGTGACCAGCGCGCCGTCGCGCAGCACGCGGTGGGCGTAGTAGGTGACGTGCGCGATCCCGGCGTCGTCGATCACCAGCGAGGTGAACCGGCCGACGTCGCCGGTGTCGAGGCCGGTGACGTCGCGGCCGTCGTCGATGAGCCCCACAACCCAGCTCTGGTGCAGGCTGTCGTAGGCGGCGTACTTGAGGTTGGCGCCGTCGCGATCGTAGTAGACGATGCGCGGCTCCCCGTCCTGCAGCGCGATCGCCGTGTAGGTGCCGACGTCCGGGCCGGGACCGTCCCGCCCGCCGCGCGGCCCGGCCGGATCGGCCACGACGGTCCCGCCGCTCGGCAGGCCGTCGACGTAGTCGAGGCGCAGAAGCGGTGCGTCCGGGCTCCCGTGCAGCCCCATCACCAGATCACCGTAGGTGCCGTCGTAGGCCGAGACGTACAGCCCCTCGTCACTAGCGACCAGATCCGAGTAGCGTCCCCAGCGCCCCGGGAGCAACGGCGGCAGCGTCGCGCAGGCGCAGCCGATCTCGCAGCACTGGTCCCAGAGCATCAGGTCCGGATCGGCGTAGACGAGTAGCTGCGCCTCGCCGCACTCGCTGCGGCAGCCGTGATCGGTCGCCGGCAACGACGGCGGATCCTCGCAGCGGTTGGTGTCGATGTTGCAGACGGTCTGCGGCGGGCAGTCGCCGCCGCACGGCGGCGTGGTGCCGCCGACGCAGCGCCCGTTGAACGGTCGGCTGCCCTCGGGGCAGGCGCCGCCCGGGCCGAGCGGCGGGAAGCCACAGGTCTTGGCGTTGGGGTTGATGAGCGGACGGCTGAGGCAGAGCTGACCCTCGTCGCAGGCGAAGTCGTTCTCGCACAGCGTCAGGCGCGACGGCGGCACCAGGCACTCGCCGCCCTGGGTGCAGATCATCCCCGGGCAGCAGCCCGGCGGTTGCTCGCCGGCGTCGCAGCGCAGCGGCTGGCACTCGCCTTTGAGGAAGCGCCTCGCGTTGCCGCACGCCTGGTCGTCGGGCCCGGGCCGGCGCCCCTCCTCCTCGCAGCTCCACGGCTTCAGCGGCGAGAACGGGTCGTCGCTGCAGTCGCAGCCGCGGGAGAGGCCCGCGGCGGCGAGCGCGAGCAGGGTGCACAGCTTCCACGGATTGCTGGCCATCGTCGTCATCGTCTCTTCGGTGCGCCGGTAGGGCACGCCCGACCGAGAAGCATACCAGGCACACCGCACGAGTCCAACCCGGGCGCGACGCGGTGCGTCCGGCGGCCTGCGCGAACCGCGCGCCGTCATCCGAACGGATGACGGTCTCGGTGCCCTTCCGCTGGTAGGTTGGCTCCGGGAGGTCGGGATGAAGAAGGTCACGCGATCGTGGGTCGTCGTCGCCGGGCTGGTTGTCGGCTGCGCCGGCGCGGAGGAGGGCGACGATCCGCCGCCGGGGCGGAGCCTCGATTGGTTCACCTCGAGCTGCGCCGACCTGGGCGGGGTGCCGACGCCGGCCGGGGCGTGCTTCATCGGCTGCGAGACCTCAGCCGATTGTCCGCTCGAGATGTTGAGCTGCGTCGGAGCGGCGGTCTGGACGATCGGGCAGTGCGAAATCGACTCCGAGCTGCGCAGCACGCGCGGCTGCGGCCCGAGCGGCTGGAACCAGCGCAGCTGGGGTTGTTACATGACCTGTCCAGAGGAGGGGGCCGACGATCAGTGCCCGTCCGGCTTCCGCTGCGTCGAGGACAGCATCGTCTCCGGCGAGTACTTCTGCACCGGCTACGCCGGCAGCGGCAGCAACAGCTGCAACGTGCCGTGCGAGAGCGGCTGTTGCAGCTCGACCGGGAACTCCTGCTGTGAGCCGCCCTTCTGCGGCGGCATCTGTGTCGGCTCCCCGTGCTGCGGCTGACGGTGAAACCTGGTCGCGTCGCGGGGCACAACAAGCTTCGGCGGAGGGTGTGATGGTCAGAGTCGTCCTTGCAGTGTCCTGGTGGCTGGTGGCGGTGGTCGGGTTCGCAGGCTGCGGCATCGGCGGGGTCAGCCTGCCGGACGAGCTCGAGGGCAGCTGGGGGGACACCTGCTGCGGCGGGTGTATCCGGACCTTCACCTTCACCAGCAACGAGGTGGTCTTCTCCGAGTCCTGCCCGGCCACCGGCAGCGGCGGCTACGACGCCGAGGTCGCCGAGGTGTTCGAGGAGGAGGGCATCTTCAAGACGACCAACGGCATGTACTTCACCTGGCACGTCGAGGGCTCGACGCTCTACCTGAACAAGACCAACCCCGGCGCGACCAAACCGGTGGTCAGCGACGGGTGGTGGAGCGCGGCGGAGTACGTCCTGACGCGCAAGTGACGGGGACTCAGATCGCCTCGAAGACCGCGAGGACGATCTCGAGCACGATGAGCAGCACGATCGCCGCCTCGAGGCGCATCGCCTGGCCCGAGGTCACCTGGTTGACCAGCATCTCGTTGATGCCGCGCAGCAGCTCCAACTTGTGCTCCAGCTGCTGCTCCCAGCGGCGCAGCCCGAAGGCGCGCACCGCGCCGCGGTGCACCCGGGCGTACCAGCTGTCGCCCAGCCACTGCAACGAGTTGTCCACCCGCTCGGCGATCTCGCTCACGTCGATGAACAGGCGCATCGTCTCTCTGGCGACGCGCTTATAGTGCGCCGAGCGGAACAGGCTGACCCGACCCTCCTCGACCTCATCGTAGATGCGCCCCAGCTTGCTCTCGACCAACTCGTCGTAGGCGCGCAGCTCGAGCAGCTGCATGCTCGCGACCTCGAGCAGGTCAACGACGCGCGAGCCCTCCGGCTCACCGAAGGTCAGGGCGCTGTCCCAGGAGATGACCACCAGGTTGGAGGGGTCGTAGCTGTACGACTCCTCGCTGACGTAGCCGCGCTCCTCCTCGCTGACCGCCAGGGGCTCGCCGAGCAACACCCGCGGCACGTCGAGGGCGGCGACCAGGCCGGCGGCGTCGACCGCCGGCGCGGTCGCGTCAATGGCGAAGATGACGTACTCCTCGTGGATCGCGGCGATGTCGGGGTCCTTGCACACCGGGGCGATGCGCGCGAGCAGCTCGGCGGCGATGAGCTGCGCGGCGGTGGTGATCGCGCCGTGCTCGGTTTGGAGACGGGTCGACCAGGCGACCAACTCCTGCGCGGCCAAGGGCGACGGCAGTGGCAGGGTGTAGGTGACCGCCACCGCGCCGACGTCGTAGAGGCGCACCGCGACGGGCAGCGGGCCAAGATCCGGCAGCCCCGTCGGCCGGGGCTCGAGCTGCAGCTCGAGCGGCGGGCGCGGGATGCGCAGCTGGCGCTGTTGGCGCAGGCCCTGGATCCGGGGCAGGTGCTGCTCGAGCAGCGTCGCGGCGCGCCCGAGGTCGATCTCGTCGGCCAGATCGAAGAACCGCTGGATCAGGATTCGGCCGCGCGTGATCTCCATGGCCCAAGACCGTGCCCGGCCCGACCCGGCCGATCAAGGCCGCGCGCCGATTCGGGTTGACCTCGCCGACCGAGTGCGTCATAGTGCGCGCCGGTCGCCTCCCGGTTGCGGCGTTATCGCCAGCATCGGTGGAGGCCGTTGGAGTCGCTGACGATAGAGAAGGGTCGCACCGCTGGTGGCCCCGTGGGGGCTTCCGCGAGAGGTGCGAAGAAGGTCTCCATGACAGATGTTTCGGTCGAGGCGGGCGAGACCAGCCCGTCTGCAACTCCGCAGGGTCAACCTCCCATCACCAGCTTCGCCGAGCTCGGCGTCAGCGAAGTGGTCCGCGAGGCGCTCGGCGCGATGGGCTACGTCGCGCCAACCGAGGTCCAGGTGGCGATGTTCACCCCGGCGATGGCCGGTCGCGACCTGCTGGTCCAGGCCAAGACCGGCTCGGGGAAGACCGCCGCGTTCGGCATCCCGCTGATCGAGCGGCTGGTCCCCGGCGGCGCCGAGCCGCGCAAGCCGAAGGCGCTGGTGCTCGCGCCGACGCGTGAGCTCGCGGTGCAGGTCTCCGAGGAGCTGTGCGCCATCGCCACGAAGAAGGGGACGCGCTTCCTGGCGGTCTACGGCGGCACGCCGATGGGCCGGCAGACCGCGGCGCTCGCTGACGGCGTCGACGCCGTGGTCGGCACGCCGGGGCGGCTCCTGGACCATATCCGCCGCGGCACGCTGTCGCTCTCGGCGGTCAACCACGTCGTCCTCGACGAGGCCGACGAGATGCTGTCGATGGGCTTCTGGGAGGACGTGACCGAGCTGTTGCGCCTCATCCCGCAGGAGCGCCAGACGACGCTGCTCTCGGCGACCTTGCCCTACCAGCTGGCGGCGACCGCCGCGCAGTTCCTGCGCCAGCCGGAGCGGGTGGATCTCTCCGGTGACCTGCTCACCGTCGAGGGGATCACCAACTGCATCTACCACGTGCTCCCCGAGCAGCCGAAGCCGCGCCAGTTCCTCTACGTGCTCGAGACCGAGCAGCCCGAGTCGGCGCTGGTGTTCTGCAACACGCGCAACGAAGCGGAGATGATCGCCAAGTACCTCACCCAGTCGGGCTTCGTCGCCGAGGCGCTGACCGGCAACTTCCGCCAGAAGGAGCGGGAGCGGGTGATGGAGCGGATCAAGACCGGTGAGCTGCGCTACATGGTCGCCACCGACGTCGCCTCGCGCGGCATCGACATCAACGACCTCAGCCACGTGTTCAACTACGCGCTGCCCGAGTTCCCGGAGGTCTACGTCCACCGGGTCGGGCGCACCGGGCGGATCGGCAAGCTGGGCACCGCGATCAGCCTGGTCGACGGCAAGGGGCTCGGCACCCTCTCGGTGCTCGAGCGCGAGTACCAGATCAAGTTCCAGGAACGGAAGCTACCGCCGGAGGATGAGACCCTGCGGCGCAGGAGTGAGCGGATCATGAAAGAGCTGTCAGAGAAGGCCTCGGTGGCCGAAGTCGGGCAACACCTGCCGGTGGCCCAGGAGATCCTCGCGGCCGTCGACGCGCAGCAGGTGGTGGCCTTCCTGCTCAAGGCCTACTTCAACGGTCAGAGCACCCAGGTGGTGCCGAGCGCCCACCCTGGGCCGACCGAGCGGCGCGAGGGGCGGCGCGACTTTGAGCCGCGCGACGCGCGGGAGAGCCGCGAGCACCGCGACGGCGAGCCCGACGACGGCGGCGC
>JBFYZW010000147.1:0-5022 GCA_041309305.1 Deltaproteobacteria bacterium
GACGACGAGTGCCGGGCCGGCGAGACCTGCTACCGCTACCATTGCATCCTGCCCGGCCATGAGCCCGGCCAGAGGCCGACCGCGCCGGTCGCGGCAGCGCCGGCAGCCCCGCCGCCGAGCGTCACCCGCCCGCCGCCGATCCCTGACCTCACCGCGGCCGAGCTGCGCGCGCTGCGCCGCGAGATCGAGCTGCTGCGCCAGGAGCAGGCGCGCATGGCCGAGCTACTCCAGCAGCTGCAGCGCACTGGCGGCGCAGCACCGCCGCGGGCCGAGAAGCGGGCCCCCGCTGCCGTCGTGCCGACGCCCTGAGCTGCTCAGACCGACTTGGCGGGTGGGGCGCTGCTCTTCGGCGTAGAGGTGTCGCGCGTGCCGCTCGCCTCGGCGCCGCCGGCCTTCTCGGCGCCGTTCTTCTTCTTCGCCTTGGCGCTCTCACCGCCCTGGTCCTTGCGCCCGTAGTCGGTGATGTACCAACCGGTGCCCTTGAGGATGAAGGAGCTGCGGCTCATGACCCGATGGACCTTGCGCGAGCCGCAGGAGTGGCTCTTCGGCGGTGGGTCGCTGTGCTTCTGCAGGACCTCGAAGATCTCACCGCACTTGTCGCACTGATACTCGTAGATGGGCATACACCACACCCTTCGTCGACCGGCGCAATATAGGAGCGAGCCCGGGACCGTCAAGCGACGCTCAGCGGAGCTTCTCGAGCACCTTCCGGGTCTTGCCCCCCTTGACCACCACCTGCACCGTCCGCTCGGCGCCGAGCTCCGAGTTGACCAGGCGAAAGGCGTAGGTGCCCTCGTAGAGGCTGACCGGCGGCATCGGCGTCGTACCGAGCTTCCGCTTGCCGAGGTAAACATCGGCCCACGGCCGGACGTCGAAGGCAACCTGCCCCTTGCGGAAGACGACCTTGCGGCGCAACGTCTCGCCCGGCGCGATGTCGAGGCGCAGCGTCTTGCTCAGGCCGAGCTTGGTGTTGCGCACCTGGACCAGGGTCGACCCCGCCGGCAGCTCGACCTGCCTGAGCGGCGTGCTGCCGAGGCGACGGTCCCCGAGGTAGACGTCGGACTTGGGATCGGCGTCGAGATCCAGCCGTCCGAGGTCGCCGGCCTTCGCGGCGATCAGCGGCACGACCACGGTGTTGCGCTGCTCGGCGGCCGGCACCACGGTCACCGCCCGGGCGTGGTAGCCGGCGAGGCGGGCCGAGATCTCGACCTCGACGCCGACCTCGACCGCCAGGCGCGCCGGGGTGACCTCGGTGCGCTCCTCCCCATCGACGCTGACGGCGGCGCCCGGCGGATCGGTGATCACCTCGAGCTCGACGGTGGCGGGCTCTCCGGCCGTCGCCGACGCCGACTCGAGCACGACCCGCAGGGTCTGCATCTCGGCGTCGGCCAGCGTCACCTCGCGCGTCACCGGGGCGTGGCCGGCCAGCTCGACCGTGATGCGGTGCAAGACGCCGATCGGCAGGTTGTCGACGGTCAACGGCGAGGTGCCCTCCTGGGCCACCCCGTCGACCACCACGGTCGCGCCGGGGGGATCGGTGAGCAGCTGCAGCACGCCGGCGCTGACCTCCTCCTCCTGGGTCGGCTCGGGCGCTGCGCCGCGGGTGACGTCGCTGAGGATCTCGGTCGGCCCCCAGGGCTGGCCGACCGCGGCCCGGTAGATCATGACCAGCACCAGCCCGCCGATCAGCATCGCCGCCGCGATGACCAACAGGGTCGTCGGCCAGTAGCGCGGCTCGCGCAGACGATCGGCGACCTTGGCCAGCGTCGAGCGTCGGTTCGAGAAGACCGGTTTGAGCGCCTCGCGCGGGATGTCGAAGGAGCCCGACCGCTCGCCGAAGGAATAGAGGCCGGTGTCGGTCGACTCGGCTTGCAGCGCCTTGAGCTGCGTGACCTGCGACTCGACCAGCAGCTTGTAGGAGGACTCGTCGGCGATCACCCCCGGCTCGGAGAGCTCGTCGGTGACCGGCACCTCGTCGAGGTCGTGGATCGCGGTCGCGACGCGGACCGGGGTCTTCTTCGCCGGCCGGTCGAACAGCTCCTCGAGGAAGCGGCCGATCTCACCCGGCGTCGGCACCTCCCCCTCGAGCACGGTCTGGACCAGCTCCTGGCGCGCCGCCTCGGCGGTCGGGAACCGCTCGCGCCGGTCGGCGGTCAAGAAGCGGCGCAGCACCTGATCGACGCTCTTGGGCAAATCGGTGCGGATGTCGCGCAGCGGCCGATGGCGGACCTTGATGACGTTGTCGAGGATCTCCATCTGGCTGGCGCCGGCGAAGCACGGCGTCACGGTCAACAGCTCGTAGAAGATCGTCCCGAGCGAGAAGATATCGCTGCGCCGGTCGACGGTCTCGCCGCGCGCCTGCTCCGGCGACATGTAGGAGAACTTGCCCTTGAGCATCCCGGCGACGGTGTGGGACTCGGAGATCGTGTGCTTGGCGATGCCGAAGTCGACGATCTTCACCCCGCCGCGCCAGGTGACGATGATGTTGGCCGGTGAGATGTCCCGGTGGACGACGTTCAACGCCTCACCGTTCTCGGTGGTCAGCTCGTGCGCGTAGTGCAGCCCCTCGGCGGCGGCGGCGATGATCCCGGCGGCGATCCTGAGCGGCACCTTGCGGTTGAGCCGCAGGCTCTCGTCGAGGATCGCGGCCACGTCCTCGCCCTCCAGGTACTCCATCGCCAGGCAGAACTGGTTCTCGATCCGCGCCAGCTCGTAGACCTGGATCAGGTTCGGGTGATCGAAGCGGGCCGCGAGGCGCGCCTCGTCGAGGAACATCTGGATGTGGTTCTCGTCCCCCTGCAGGTGGGGCAGGATGCGCTTGATCACCACCCTCTTCTGGAAACCCTGCGGCCCCTCGATCCGGCCGAGCAACACCTCCGCCATGCCGCCCATCGCGAGGCGACGTTCGAGCAGATACCGCCCGAAGCGCACGGTGTTGTTTCGCTCCACGCAGCGCAGCCTAGGCCGGTGCTCGCCAACGGCGAAGACCCGGCATGCGGTTATCCGGCCCCAGAGGTCCTCGAGCGGGGTCGGGAACCATGACCTCTGATATAGCGCCATTCACGCCGCTGCGCGAGCCTCGGCCGGTCGCCCCACCCAGATCTGGCGCGCGCAGACCGGTCGCGATACGCTGGGCGCATGGGTGGGCGGCTGCAACGGCTCGGCGTGTGCGTCACGCTGATGACGCTCGGGTTAACCAGCGAGGCCGGCGCGGCGAGCAACCGGCTCCTGGCCCGCGCCAAGCAGGCCTACGACAACCTCGACTACGGCAAGGTGATCCCGCTGGTGAACAAAGCGCTGCGCGCCGGCCTCACCCCCGAGGACGAGGTCGAGGCCTACTTCTTGCTTGGTACCGTGCACACGATCTACAGCCGAGACAAGCAGGCGCAGGAGGCCTTCCTCGAGCTGCTCAACCGCTCGCCCGACTACGAGGTACCGGCCGACACCTCGCCCAAGATCCGCGAGGCGCTCGAGCAAGCCAAGGCCGCCCGCGCCGCGGTCCCCTCTCCGGCCCCGGGCTCACCGACCGCCGAGGAGCCGCGCACCACCGGGGGCGCGGGGCAAGGCGCCGGTGCGGCGACCCCGCCGGGCACGACCGCGGTGGTCGCGACGCCGATCGACCCGCTGGCGATCATGACCGGCGCCGAGGCGATGCAACCGTCGGTGCGTCGTCGGGGCGCGCCGTTCTACTCGACCTGGTGGTTCTGGACCGCGGTGGGCGTCGTCGTCGCCGGCGGAGGTGCCGGCCTCGGCTACTACCTGCTCCAGCCCCGTTACCCGGATCGGGACTTCGGCCCGATCCCGCTCCGGTGACCAGGTGACCCGCCGCGCGGCCCTCATCCTGCTCCTCGGCACGGCCTGCGGCTGCGGGCCGTCGTTCATCCTGCTCGAGATCGACGCGCCGCTCGAGATCCCGGCCGCGGCCAACTCGCTGCAGATCGTCACGCTGGACGCCGAGAGCCTGACCGAGATCCTCGCCGACGTCGATCTGCTGCTCGAGGCGGGTGACAGCTTCCCGCTCGAGGTCCTGCTCGAGCCGAGCGACGACACGCCGCGCCGGGTGCGACAGCGGGCCACCGCCCGCCTCGACGGCACGCCGGTGGCAGCCAACGAGGTCGAGCACGGTTGGGACCCGGGCCGGACCAACGTCGCCAAGTTCGAGCTGCTGCTCGTGCCCCCCTGAGCGGCCGAAGCGTCAGTACACGTATCCGACCGAAAGCGTGCCGCCGAAGGCGGTGCGCGTCTCCTTCGCCGCCTGCACCGGGTCGGTGCCACCGAGCGCCTTGCGCGTCCCGTTCCCCTCGTACTGCAGCCGGACCAGCTCGCCGAGCAACGCCACCTCGCCGAACAGGCCGCCGGCCGAGCCGAACAGGTCCGGGAACTGGTAGCGCGCCCGCAGCCAACCGTTGACGCCCAGCAGCGACGAGGAGGCCCCGGAGGTGAGCGGCTCCTCGGCGTGGCTGCCCCAGGGGATGACGAGCAGCGCCAGCTGCCCGGTCAACCCCTCGCGCCCGAGGTTGCCGTAGCTGAGCGTGCCGCCGACCAGCAGCGCCAGCCGCCCCCACGAGGGAACCAGCGCCGCCGGCTCCTCTCCGCCGGCGGTGACCAACCGCTGTGGGTCAGCGCTGAACGACGCGTAGCTGACCCCGGCGGCGAGACCGCCGATCAGGCCGCCGAACTCCATGCCGCTGCCGACGAGCGCCGTGGTGCCGAGGCCGGCGGCGCCGATGCGCGTCGGGCTGACGCCCGGCTCGACGGTGGCGGTGTTCGGGTTGTCGACGTACGCGTGCGTGATCGTCGCACCGTAGCGCTGGACGTCAGCGCTGAAGGTCAACCAGTTGCCCAGGGCCAGCTCGAGGCCGGCGTTGACCACGAGCGTCAACCCGACGCCGATGTTCAGATCTCCCCCCTGGATCGAGGTCGAGATCGAGTCCGAGATGGTCAGCGCCCCGCCGCCAGCCCGCACCGCGGCGTGAAAGGCGTTCTCGCCCTGCCGGCGCCGACGCGAGGAGATCTCCACCG
>JBFYZW010000148.1:0-14436 GCA_041309305.1 Deltaproteobacteria bacterium
CGCCGCGCGGCGCGGCGCGGCGGCGGAGGTGGGGGTGCTCCCGGGCAGCGCCCGCGCCCGGCTGCTCGAGCGCTTCCTCGCCGACCTCGAGCTGCCGGCCGAGAGGCGGGTGAAGGTCGGAGCGCCGATCGCCGCCGGCGGGATGGGCGCGATCAACCTGGCGGCCGAACGGGTGCTCGACCGCGAGGTGGTCAAGAAGACCATCCACCCGCACCTGCGCGGCGATCCACGCGCGCTGTTCCTCTTCATGCGCGAGGCGCAGATCACCGGCCAGCTCGATCACCCGCACATCGTGCCGGTCTACGAGGTGGGGCGTGACCGGGACGGCTGCCTGTTCTTCACCATGAAGCGGGTCAGCGGTCGGACGCTCGGCGATCTATTCGCCGAGCTGCCCCAGGGGCCCATCGCCCGCGACGCGTTGCTCAACCTCCTGGGCATCTTCCTCAAGGTCTGCGACGCGGTCGCCTTCGCTCACAGCCGTGGGGTGATCCACTGCGACCTCAAGCCCGACAACGTGATGGTCGGCGACTTCGGTCAGGTCTACGTGATGGACTGGGGGATCGCCCGGGTGCGCAAGGAGAGCCGCACCGACGTGTTCGTCGTCCCGGGGATCCAGAAGCTGGCCGAGGTCAGCACTTTCTCGGTGATGGGCACCCCGGCCTACATGTCGCCGGAGCAGACCCTGGGCGAGCGCAGTGCACTCGACGAGCGCACCGATGTCTTCGCGCTCGGGGCGATCCTCTACGAGCTGTTCGCCGGCCGGCCGCCGTACACCGGGGCGACCGCGGCCGAGGCCTTCGACCGGGCGACCCAGGGCGATTGGCGACCGCTGTCCCAGGTCTGCGGCGCGCGGGTCGTGCCGATCGGGCTGGAGCGGATCGTCCACAAGGCGATGGCGGTCGATCGGCTGCAGCGCTTCGCCGGGGTCAACGAGCTGAAGGCGGCGGTCGAGCGTTACCTGCGCGAGGGGGCGGAGTTCCCGGTGGCGCGCTTCACGGCCGGGGCGCACATCATCCACGAAGGGGACGACGGCGACGCGGCCTACATCGTCGCGCAGGGGCGCTGCGAGGTGCGCCGCACCCGCGGCGGCCGGCGCGAGAGCCTGCGGGTGCTCCAGCCGGGCGAGATCGTCGGCGAGACGGCGTTGCTCAGCCCCGGCCCGCGCACCGCCGACGTCGTCGCGCTCGAGGACTGCGAGCTGTTCGTCATCTCGAAGGCCTACCTCGAGGCCGAGCTCAGCTTCATGAAGCCGTGGTTGGCGAACATGCTCCGCACCGTGGCCGAGCGCTTCCGCCAGGCCGGCGCTCAGCGGACGGTGACCAGCGGCGGCAGGTAGTCGGCCGGCGGCGCGAAGCCGAGCAGCAGCGCCACCGTCGCGGCCAGGTTGCCGAGACCGGGCGCCGGCAGGTCCGCGAGGGCGATCCGCGCGCGTGCGCTCTCGGGCAGCACGAGGTGGAAGACCACCGGGTTGAGCGAGTGGGCGGTCTTGGGGATGAGCTGGCCGCGCTCGTCGCGCTTGGGCGCCTTGCTCTTCTTGTCCCGCTCGACCATGTCGTCGGCGTTGCCGTGGTCGGCGGTGACGATCAGCGCGCCGCCCTTGGCCGCGACCGCGGCGGCGATCTGCCCGACCGCGGTGTCGACCGCCTCGACGGCGCGGACGGTCGCGGCGATGTTGCCGGTGTGGCCCACCATGTCGCCGTTGGCGAAGTTGACGCGCAGGAAGCGGAAAGCGTTCCCCGCGAGGTGCTCGAGCAGGGCCGCGGCGACCTCCGGGGCGCGCATCTCCGGCCGGGCATCGAACGGTGGGGCGTACGAGGGGACCTCGAGGTAGGTCTCGAGCTGCTCGGCGAACTTGCCCGTGCGGTTGCCGTTCCAGAAGTAGGTGACGTGGCCGTACTTCTGCGTCTCGGCGCAGGCGAACTGGCTGACGCCGCGTTGGCAGAGTAGCTCGCTCAGCGTGCAGGTGATCGCCGGCGGCGCGACCAGGAAGCGCTTCGGCCGGTGGGTGTCGCCGTCGTACTGCATCATGCCGGCGAACAGGACATTCGGGTGGCGGACGCGGTCGAACTTGGCGAACGCCGGCTCCTCGAAGGCCTGGACGATCTCGAGCATCCGGTCGCCGCGGAAGTTGAAGGCGATGACCGCCGCGCCGTCCTCGATCGGGCCGACCGGACGGCCGCCCTCGACGACGACGAACGGGGGGAGCTCCTGGTCGACGATGCCCGGCTGCTCGCGGCGGAAGGTCTCGAGCGCTTGCCCGGCCGAGGCGAAGGCGCGGGCCTCGCCGAGCACGTGGGCGCGCCAGCCGCGCTCGACGATCGACCAGTCGGCCTCGTAGCGATCCATCGTCGTGATCATCCGCCCGCCGCCGGACGCGACCCGGTAGACGCGCCCGTCAAGGCTCAGCTCGGCGAGCACGGCCTCGAGTTGCTCGAGGTAGAGGTGGGCGCTGACCTTCGGCACGTCGCGGCCGTCGAACAGCGGGTGGACGAAGGCGCGCTGGACCCCGGCGGCGGCGGCGCGGCGCAACAGCGCGATCAGGTGATCGATGTGGCTGTGGACGTTGCCGTCGGAGAGCAGGCCGAACAGGTGCAGCGGCGTCTGGTGGGTGACAGAGTGGCCGATCATCGTCTGCCAGGTCTCGCCGGCGAACAGCGTGCCGTCGGCGATGGCGTTGCTGACCAGCTTGGCCCCCTGGTCGAAGACCCGGCCGGCGCCCATCGCGTTGTGCCCGACCTCGCTGTTGCCCATGTCCTCGTCGGACGGCATGCCGACCGCGCGCCCGTGCGCGGCCAGCCGGGTGGACAGCGCCTCCCGGGCCAGGCGATCGAGGTTCGGCGTGCGCGCCTGGGCCACCGCGTCCCCGTCGTCGCCGCGACCGATGCCGACGCCGTCCATGATCACCAGGACGACCGGTCCGGCGCAGACCGGGGAGGGGAGCGGGACGAGCTGTGCACAGGCCATGGTCGGGACTCCTTGTCGGGCGGTAATGTGCGGGAGCGCCGGGGGAGTGTCAATGCGCGGTGGTTGGCCGCGGTGGGCCGGTTCTGCTATCACCGAGCAGCGCCGGGGGTGTCGATGAGCGACGTTGAACGAGTGCTGGCGGTGGTCGGGGCGAAGGAGCTGGCCGAGCTGTGTCGGTTCGCGCTCTCCCACCCGCGGCTGGCGGTCGAGGTGGCCAGCGCCGAGCGGGAGATCGTCGCCGCCCTCGAGAGCGGCGCCTACCGGCTGGCGATCGCCGGCCCGGGGGTCGGCCGGCGGCCGCCCTTGGTCGTCGCTGACGCGCTGCGGCTGCGCGCGCCCGGGTTGCGCCTGGTCGTGCTGCTCGGCCCCGAGACCGACGAGCAGGAGCTCGGCGAGCACCAACGGCGGGAGCTCGGCGGCGTGACCTACCTCGATCTGTCGGGGTTGATCTCCGAGCGGGCGCGGGGCGAGAGCATCCGCGCCGCGCTCCTGACCCTGGCCGGCATTGACGAGGACGCGGCGAGCGCGCAGAGCTGGGCCGAGCAGTGGCGCGCCGCGGCGAGCGCGTCGCCGCCGCCGCCGGTGAAGGCGCCAAGCTCCGAGGCGCTCACCGTCGTCGAGCCGGCGCCGCTCCCCGCCGTCGACGAGCCGCCGCCGGTGCCGCAGCCGCTGACCGACGACGACCTCGAGTTCGCCAAACGCGTCGTGCAGCAGACCCGCGCCGTCAACTTCCGCGGGCCGCCGAAGAGCCTGCCCGCCGACGACCTCGATCACACCGCGCAGCGACTGCGCGAGCAGGTGCGCCTGCTCGAGCGGCAGTTGGCTCGCCTGGCCTTCGTCTACCAGGCCCGCGGCCGTGTGTTCGAGGCGGCCGAGCAGCGCCTGGCCGAGGCCGAGGAGCGCCGGGAGACGATCTCGCGCCACTGGCAGTCGGCGCGCGAGCGCGAGGCGACCAAGGAGATGGCCTGGCAGAAGGAGCGGGCGGAGCACCACGGGCAGCTGCAGGCCTTTGCCGAGCGGCTCAGCGGCCTGGAGGGGGTGGTCGCCGACCTGGCCGGCCAGACCGGCGGCCTGTGGGCGGCCTCGCGCGAGAGCAGCAAGGCGCTCGCCGACGGCCTCAACCGCGTGCTCGACGCGATGAACTCGTTGCACCGCACGCTCGAGGAGCCGTGGAAGGTCGGCCGGCCGCAGGCGGTCGTGTCGCCGGTCGTGCCGGAGCCGGCGAGCGAAGCGGAGACCCCGATCCTGCTCACCGAGGTGGTCGAGCCTCGCCCGGCGACGAAGCCTGCGACCGTCGGGCCGTGGCGTACCCTCCAGTGGGTGTTCGGCGCGCTGCTGCTCCTGCCCGTCGCGCTCTTCTTCCTCTGCCAGCGCTCCCCGTCGCCGCCGCCGCCGGAGGTGGCCGCGCCGACGGTTGCGGCGGCCGAGGCGTCGGGGCCGGTCGTCGAATCGCCGGCGCTCGATCCCGAGGCGGCTGCGCGGATGCGGCGCGACCAGGTGGCGCGGGCGGCGGCGGCCGAGCAGTGGGGCGAGGTGGTCACCCTGGCCGAGGCTGCGCCCGCCGGCGAGCTCGACGCCGACGAGACCTGGCACCTGGCCGAGGCCTACCGGCGGCTGCGCCGGCCGGCGCTCGCCGAGCGCACCTACTGGCAGTTCATCGAGCGCTTCGCCGACGACCGCCGGACCAGCCAGGCCTGGCTGTGGGTCGCGGACCTGCTGGCGCGGCAGGAGCGGGTCACCGAGGCGGCCGATATCTACGAGATGCTCGCGACCGAGGGCGAGGACGCGGTGCGGCGCAAGGCGGTGTTGCTGCTCGCGCGCCTGCGCGCCGCCGCGCCGGGGGATCCCGACGCGGCGACGGAGTAGGGCGAGCTACTGCGGCTGCGCCTCGGCGCCGAGGTTGAACTCGACCCGGCGGTTCGCGGCGCGCCCCTTGGAGTTCTTGTTCGAGGCGATCGGCTTGTCCTCGCCGAAGCCCTTGGCGACCAGGCGGCTCTCGCTGACCCCCTTGTCGATGAGGTAGCGGCGCACTGCCTCGGCGCGGCGCTGCGACAGGTCCCTGTTGAAGTCGGCGGCGCCGCGGTCGTCGGTGTGCCCCTCGATGCGCACCAGCTCGAGCTCCGGGTGCTGCTGCATCACCTGGGCGATGTTGTCGAGCAGGCCAAAGCTGACCTGCTGGATGGTGTCGAGACCGGTGTCGAAGTAGACCATCTCGAGGATCTCGATCCTCTCCTTGGTCAGCTTGACCAGCTGCTTGATCTGGCAGCCGCTGTTCTCCGCGGGCCCGGGCTCGTCGGGGCAGTTGTCGATCCGATCCGGTGTGCCGTCACCGTCCCGGTCGACGTCCGGGCAGCCGGCGTTGTCGGGAACGCCGACGACCAGCGGGCACTTGTCGTCCTGGTCGAGCACGGTGTCCTGATCGTTGTCCGGATCCGGGCACCCGTCCACGTCCTCGAACTGGTCGCGGTCCTCGGGCTCGTTCGGGCAGGTGTCGACCGGGTCGGCGATGCCGTCGGCGTCGGTGTCGGGGATCTCCTCCGGGCAGCCGTCCTCGTCCTCGTAGCCGTTCCGGTTCTCAGCTTCGTTCGGGCAGCGGTCATCGACGTCGAGCACGCCGTCGCCGTCGTTGTCCGGATCGGGGACGCCGTCCTGGTCGGCGAACTGGTCGAGGTCCTCCGGGTCGTTGGGCGCGCCGTCGTCGACGTCCGGCACGCCGTCCTGGTCGTTGTCCGGGTCGGGGCAGCCGTTCTCGTCCTCGAACTGGTCGCGGTCCTCGGGCGCGCTCGGGCACTGGTCGACGTCGTCGAGCAACCCGTCGCCGTCCGAGTCGCCGATCCGGGTCGGCTCGGGGACCTCCTCGTCGCCGAAGCGGACGCCGGCGAAGAGGCGGAAGTCGGGCGTCGCGTAGCCGGCGAGCAGGCCGACGCCGCCACCACCGACCGCCCAGGTGCCGGGTGCGACCTTATAGGTCGCGCCGAGCAGCGCCTCGAGCGGGCTGCGCACCAGGCGTTGAAAGGGGACCTTGGCCGAGGTCGAGCCGCTGAGCGAGGCGGCCGCCTCGAGCGGCAGGTGCGTCAGGGGTGCGAAGTCGTAGGCGACCGCGGCGCGATAGCTCAGCTCGTCGTCGACCACGAGGTTCGCGGTGCGCGTCCGCTGGCGAGCACGGTAGCCCAGGTTCGCGGCCAGGCGGATGCCGCCGAACAGGGCTCGCGACGCGGCGACCTCGGGGAAGAACGCCACGCCGCGCTCGCCCAGATAACCGCGCGAGGAGGCGGTGGGCAGGCTGAGGTTGGCGATCAGCGCCAGATCGACCAGGTGGCGGGCCTGGCGCAGGAGCCGGACCTTCGGCGCCAGGCGCAGATCGCCGATCCCGGCGGCGGAGAGGCTCGCCAGGTTGCGGTTGTAGTCGCCGGCCTCGTCGTCGCGCCCCTGGTAGAGCGCGAGCGGCAGCTCGAGGCCGAGCTGGATCCACTCGTACAGGCCGAGCGAGGCGACCAGCGAGGCGCTGACCCGGTGACCGACCAGCGCGGCGACGCGCTCGGTTTCGCCGTCGACCTCGCGGTTGATGACGAACGGATCGTTGGCGTAGCCGAGCCAGAGGCCGGCCCCCCAGACCAGGTGGCCGGGCACGCCCCCCCACTCGGTGTCGAGCAGGCCCTGCTGGTCGATCGCCGGGCGGAAGCGCTCGAGCGGAAAGGCGCGCGGCTCGGCGTGCTGGGCGAGCACCGGACCGGCGATCAGGGCGCTGAGCAGCGGCACGATGAAGGAGGCGCGCATCACCGCACCTCCTCACCGCCGGCGCGGCGCGCGCGTCGTCGGCGCCAGAGGAGCGCGCCGGCGGCGAGGACCGCCCAGGCGCTGCCGGCCGCGCCGCAGTAGCAGCCACCGCCGGAGAGGGTAACGCCGTCCACCCAGCCGCCCGGCGGCTCCTCCTCGAGGCAATCGGGCACGCCGTTCGCGTCGGCGTCGACGTAACCCTCGTCGACCTCGCCGTCGCAGTCGTTGTCCACCCCGTCGCACGCCTCGGGCGCGCCCGGGGAGGTGGTCGCCTCGGCGTCATCGCAGTCGTGGCCGCCACAGGCGCCGTCGAGGTAGCCGTCGCCGTCGCGGTCGGCGCAGCCGGCCGGGCAGCCGCCGGCGTCCTGGTCGTCGGCGAGGCCGTTGCAGTCGTTGTCGACGCCGTCGGTGCAATGCTCGCCGGCGCCGGGGTGGGCCGTCGGATCATCGTCGTCGCAGTCCGACCCGCCGCAGGCGACGTCGCGGTAGCCGTCGCCGTCGGCGTCGGGGCAGCTCGGGTCGCAGGCCGGGTCGTCGCCGTCGGTCAGGCCGTCGCAGTCGTTGTCCTGGCCGTCGAAGCAGTGCTCGCCGGCTCCCGGGTTGACGGCGAAGCGGCCGTCGTCGCAGTCGTTGCCGCCGCACGCCTCGTCGCGGTAGCCGTCGAGATCGGCGTCGACGCAGCCGGTGGGGCAGGCGGCGACGTCCTCGCCGTCGGTCAGGCCGTTGCAGTCGTTGTCGAGCGCGTCATCGCAGCGCTCGGCGACGCCGTCGTGGACGTAGAGATTCTGGTCGTCGCAGTCGGCGCCGCAGCCGACGGTGTAGCCGTCGCCGTCGGCGTCGGTGGGGGCGAGATCGTCGACCGTCGTCGGGTTGCAGTCGTTGTCGACGCCGTCGCAGCGCGCCTCGACCCGCCCGGGGTGGATCTGGGCGTTGCCGTCGTCGCAGTCGGAGCCGCCGCAGGCGGCGTCGAGGTAGCCGTCGCCGTCGGCGTCGGTCGCGACGCAGCCGCTCGGGCAGTCGACGACGTCCTCGCCGTCGACGGTCGTGTCGCAGTCGTTGTCGACGCCGTCGAAGCACTGCTCACCGGCGCCCGGGCGGACCGCGTCGTCGCTGTCGTCGCAGTCGGACCCGCCGCAGGCGGCGTCGGCGTAGCCGTCGCCGTCGGCGTCGGCGCAGGCGGGTGGGCACTGCGGATCGGCGCCGTCCACCAGCCCGTCGCAGTCGTCGTCGACGCCGTTGCCGCAGTGCTCGCCGGCGCCGGGGAAGATCTGCGCCACCGCGTCGTTGCAGTCCTGGCCGCCGCAGACGAAGCTCAGATAGCCGTCGCCGTCGGCGTCGGCGCAGCCGGCCGGGCAGACCGGATCGGCTCCGTCGGCGCGCCCGTCGCAGTCGTTGTCCAGCCCGTCGACGCAGATCTCGGTGGCCGCCGGGTTCACGCCGGCGCGGGTGTCGTCGCAGTCGGAGCCGCCGCAGGTCACGTCGCGGTAGCCGTCGCCGTCGGCGTCGGCGCAGGTCGACGGACACAGGGGATCGGCCTCGTCGGTCCGCCCATCGCAGTTGTTGTCGACGCCGTCGCTGCAGTGCTCGGCGCCGCCGGGGTAGATGATCGGATCCTGGTCGTCACAGTCGGTGCCGCCGCAGCTGCGATCGCGGTAGCGGTCGCCGTCGGCGTCGGGGCAGGCCGGGTTGCAGGCGCCGTCGGCCGCGTCGATGAGCCCGTTGCAGTCGTTGTCGATGCCGTCGGCGCAGTGCTCGGCGGCGCCGGGGTTCACCGCCGCGGCGCTGTCGTCGCAGTCGGTGCCGCCGCAGCGGGCGAGCGGGTAGCCGTCGCCGTCCAGGTCCGGGCAACCGGGCGGGCAGTCGCCCAGGTCGGCGCCGTCGACCAGCCCGTCGCAGTCGTTGTCGACCCCGTCGCGGCAGTGCTCGCCCGCGCCTGGGTGTCGGCGCGGGTCGAGGTCGTCGCAGTCCGAGCCGCCGCAGCCGGCGTCGTAGTAGCGGTCGAAGTCGGCGTCGGCGCAGCCGTCGGGGCAGAGCGGATCGGCGAGGTCGAGGAACCCGTCGCAGTTGTTGTCGATCAGGTCGAAGCAGTTCTCGCCCGCGCCGGGGTTGGTGAGCGGCGCGGCGTCGTCGCAGTCGTCGCCCGCCGGGCAGGCGGCGACCTCGGCGACGTAGTCGTCGCGGTCGGCGTCCGGCTCGTCGGCGGTGAGGACGTTGCAGTCGTTGTCGACGCCGTCGCAGGGAGATTCGGCCGCACCCGGGTTGATCTCCGGGTCAGCGTCGTCGCAGTCGGTGCCGTCGCAGGTGAGGTCGGCGTAGCCGTCGCTGTCGCCGTCGGCGCAGCCGGGGGGGCAGTCGGCGACGTCGGCGACGTCGACCAATCCGTCGCAGTCATCGTCGATGCCGTTGTCGCAGTGCTCGGCGGCGCCGGGGTGGACGCTGGCGCGGCTGTCGTCGCAATCGGCGCCGCCGCAGCTCTGCGCCAGGTATCCGTCGCCGTCGGCGTCGGCTTCGACGCAGGCGGTCGGGCAATCGGTGTCGTCGAAGTCGACGTCGCCGTCGCAGTCGTCGTCGACGCCGTTGAAGCAGGCCTCGCGCGCGCCCGGGTTGACGAAGAAGGCGGCGTCGTCGCAGTCCGAGCCGCCGCAGGCGAGGGCCGGGTAGCCGTCCAGGTCGCCGTCGACGCACAGCGGCGGGCAGTCGACCGGGTCAGCGGCGTCGATCAACGAATCGCAGTTGTTGTCCACCCCGTCGCTGCAGTCCTCGACCGCGCCCGGGTAGGTGCTGCCGTCGGCGTCGTTGCAATCGGAGCCGCCGCAGCCGAGGTCGCGGTAGCCGTCGCCGTCGGCGTCGGGGCAGGGCGGCGGGCAATCGCTGTCCGCCTCGTCCACCTGGCCGTCGCAGTCGTTGTCGATGCCGTCGGCGCAGTGCTCGCCGGCGTCGGGGTGGACGCTGGCGCGGGCGTCGTCGCAGTCGAAGCCGCCGCAGGCGACGTCAGCGTACCCGTCGCTGTCGGCGTCGGGACAGCCGAGCGGGCACTCGAAGGCGTCGGCGTCGTCGATCAGACCGTCGCAGTCGTTGTCGATGCCGTCGGTACAGATCTCGGCGGCGCCGGGGTGGACGTCCGGCCGGCCGTCGTCGCAGTCGGAGCCGAAGCAGGCCCGGTCGGCGTAGCCGTCGCCGTCGGCGTCGGCGCAGACGGCCGGGCAGAAGGGATCGGCGGCGTCGGCCAGGCCGTCGCAGTTGTTGTCGATCGTGTCGTCGCAGTCCTCGCCGGCCGCCGGGTGGCGGAAGGGGTTGGTGTCATCGCAGTCGCTGCCGCCGCAGGACACGGCCGGGTAGCCGTCGCCGTCGTCGTCGGCGCAGCCGGGCGGGCAGTCGACCGGGTCGGCGCCGTCGATCGCCGCGTCGCAGTTGTTGTCGATGCCGTCGGCGCAGTTCTCGGGCACGCCGGGATGGACGAAGAAGTTGGTGTCGTCGCAGTCGCCACAGCCGGCGGTGAAGCCGTCGAGGTCGGCGTCGACGCCGGCCGGGTCGTCGGGCGTGGCGGCGCTGCAGTCGTCGTTGATCGCGTTGCAGATGATCTCGGTCGCGCCGGGGTTCACCGCCGGGTCGTCGTCGGCGCAGTCTGTCGCCGACAGCACGTAGCCGGCGGGCACGACGCAGGTGGTGACGCTGTCGGTTGCGTCGCCGTAGGTGTCGGCGTCGGCGTCGCGGTACGAGGTCACGCAGCCGCTGTGGCAGGCGGCGGCGCTTGGCGAGGTGTCATCGCAGTCGCCGGCGTCGGCCGGGCACCAACCGTCGCCGTCGCCGTCGGCGGCGCAGCTCGCCCAGCAGCCGGCGAGCGTATCGTCGCAGTCGGTCGCGACGCTGGAGGTCAACGTGCTGCCGTTGTCGCAGTCGAGGTCGTCGTCGAGCACGACGGCCGTGGTGCCGTAGCCGTCGTCGTCGAGGTCGGCGTAGCAGCTGTCGACGCTGTCGCAGTTCTGGTCGACGCCGTCGGCGACGGTCTCGGCGGCGCCGGGGTAGGCGCCGGCGTCGTCGTCATCGCAGTCGCCGCTGGTCGCGGTCAACGCGCCGGCCAACCGGTAGCCGTCCGGCTGGGCGCACTGGGTCAACGTCACGCCGTCGGAGTAGAGGTCGGCGTCGGCGTCTTTGTACCAGACGGTGGTCGGGTTGAGGCCCGGGTCGCCATCGTCGCAGTCGCCGCTGGTCGCGGTCAGCGCGCCGGCGAGCGCGTGGTCGGGCGGCTGCGCGCACTGGGTCAGCGTCGCGCCGTCGGAGTAGAGATCGCCGTCGGCGTCCTTGTACCAGACCGTCGCCGGGTTGAGCACCGGGTCGGCATCGTCGCAGTCGCCACTGGTCGCCGTCAGGTCGCTGGCGAGCGCGTAGTCGGGCGGCTGGGCGCACTGGGTCAGCGTCGCGCCGTCGGAGTAGAGATCGCCGTCGGCGTCCTGGTACCAGACCGTCGTCGGGTTGAGCACCGGGTCGCCATCGTCGCAGTCGCCGCTGGTCGCGGTCAAATCGCCGGCCAGCCGGTAGCCGACCGGTTGGGCGCACTGGACCAGCGTCACGCCGTCCGAGTAGAGGTCACCGTCGGCGTCCTTGTACCAGACGGTGGTCGGGTTGAGGCCGGGGTCGCCATCGTCGCAGTCGGTCGCGACGCTGGCCATCCCGTCGTTCGGGTCGTCGCAGTCGAGGTTGGTGTCGTCGGCGGTCCCGGTCGTGCCGTAGCCGTCGTTGTCGGCGTCGACGTAGCAGGTGTCGACGTTGTCGCAGTCCTGGTCGACGCCGTCGGCGACCACCTCGGGGTTGCCCGGATAGCGGCCGCCATCGAGCGGTGCGCAGTCGGCGGCGTTGGGCGAGCCGTCGCCGTCGAGGTCCGGGTCGCCCGCGTCGCACAGCCCGTCGCCGTCGAGATCGGCGCCGTCGACGGCCGGGCCCGACGCGAAGGGCGGCCAGGGGGTCCCTGTTGCCGCGGAGGTGGGGTTCTGGCTGCAGTCGTTGCACAGGTCAGCGTCGACGTCGGCGCAGACCTGCGGGTCCGCGTCGTCGCTGTCGGCGGCGTCGGCGGCGCCGTCGTTGTCGTCGTCCGGGTCGCCGGCGTTGCAGGCGCCGTCGCCGTCGGTGTCGGGGCCGTCGTTGGCCGGCGCGGCGTCGAGGCCGTCGTCGGCGAGGTCTCCGGTCACCGCGCAGTCGTCGCAGGAGTCGGCGTCGACGTCGCCGCAGTTCGATTCGTCGAGCGGGTTGGTGCCGACGAAGATCTCGTCGGCGTCGCTGACGCCGTCGTTGTCGCTGTCCAGGTCCTCGGTCAGGTTCTGGCAACCGTCGCCGTCGAGATCGGTGGTCGGGCCAGAGGTCCAGCCGATGTCACCGCGGTAGCACAGGTCGTCGACGTCGAGGACGCCGTCGCCGTCCTCGTCGTCGTCGCAGGCGTCGCCGACCCCGTCCCCCTCGTAGTCCTCCTGGCCGGGGTTCGGGACCGTGTCGCAGTTGTCCGGGCCGTCCTGCACCCCGTCGCCGTCGGTGTCCGGGTCGATCGGGGTCGGATCGTCGTTGCCGTCGTTGTCGTCGTCCGAGGCCCACGAGTCGACCGGCGCGCCGGTGGCGCCGCGGGCTTCGATGAAGGCCTGGTTGACGATCGTCCCCGGCACGCTGGCGTTGTAGGTGACCTGGAAGACGACCGTGGCGGTGTCGCCGATCAGCATCGTCCCGCCGGTGGTCGCGTCGGCGCCGGTGCCGAGCCGCACGGTGATGGTCGTGCCGGTGATCTCCCCCTGATCGTCGCCGGCGGTGTCGGTCTTCGCCCCGGCGTTGGCGCCGACAGTGATGCGCAGGGAGCCGGGAACGTAGGTGACCGCGGGGGGCAGGGGGTCGGTCAACACCGTCTCGAGCGCGGTGTCGTTGCCGGTGTTGGCGGTGGTGATGGTGTACTCGAGCACATCACCCGGCCTGACGAAACCACCGTTGACGTCGACCACCGTCTTGGTGGTCGTGTCGAACAGCGGTTTGTAGGTGGCGATCGAGGTGATGAAGGCGCCGACCGCGTAGCTGTCCTGACTCGAACCGGTGGCGATGATCGCCGCGCTGGTCTGCCCGGCGACCAGTGACGCGGTGACGTCGGCGATGTCGAGCTCGAGGCCGGTGATGCTGTTCGCCCCGCCGGTCAGCTGCGGCAGGTCGCCGGCGACGCTGACCGCCGCGCCGAGGGTGGAGCGGGTGGAGTTGAAGAAGTCGTTCTGGGGGTTCACAGCGTTGGAGAGCAGGTCGCCGTCGAAGCTGAGCGAGTCGCCGGTGTTGCCCGAGTCGCCCTCCCAGGCGATGACGCCGAGCCGCCCGGTGAAGCCGGTCGCCGGGACGAGAAAGCCGCTGACCGTCGCGGTGACCGGCACGCCGTTCTGCGCCCGCTCGAGGCTCTCGAACAGGGTCAGGTTGCGGTACGGCTCGCTCGCCAGGCGGTAGAAGACGACCAGCGCCCAGCCGGCGTAGCTGCCCTCGTTGGTCTGATTGACGATGGCGCGCGAGGCGACGCCAGCGATGCGATAGGCGCCGTTGCCCCAGGCGGTGACCTCGTTGGTGACGTCGGCCGAGCCCTGGTAGAAGAGGTTGTTGGTCTGGGACACCCAGACGCCGCGGGCCACGACGCCGTAGCGCGGCACCGCCGGCGAGACCGTGACGCTCGCGCCGCCCGGCCGGTCGAGGGTGACGGTGTCGTCGGGGGTGTCGCCGGCGTTGGCCAGCGTCGCGCCCCAGTAGAGCCGCGCGTAGAGGACCGTGGCGCCGGTGGGCAGTGACAGGATCGCGGTGCTGCGCGCGTCGGCGATGGCGATGGTGTTGTCGGAGAGGGCCTGGCCGGCGCCCGGCTCTTCGGAGCGCCAGAAGACGTCTACCCCGGAGTCGCCGGTGTTGTTGCCGCAAGCCCCGGTGGTGCCGACCACCGGCGCCGGGACGCCGGCGCGGCAGTCGCGGGCGAGGACGTTGCCAATGAGGACGAAGTCGCCGTGGTCGTCGGTCTGGAAGACCATCGGGTAGTCGGCGGCGGCGGCGGTGGCGCCGAGCGCGGCGATGGCGATGAACACGGTGATGCCCGGCCAGCGTGTCGATGGCATGAGATCCCCTTGCGTATGAGCCCGTCGCGAAAATATGCCCGGGATCAACCGGGTTCGCAAACCTTCCCGGAGGGGTGGGGGCGGCGATTTCGAAATAGGTGCCGTGCCCGCACGGTGCGGGTCACCGAGGTGGCAGGGTCTCCTCGACCGGGGGGACGCCGGGGCGCAGGTCGGCGACGGTCTCCTGACCGGCGAGCACCTCGACCTCGAGCACCCGCTCCTGTTTGCGCTCCTCGATGCTGACGCGGTGCTTGCCGGCGGCGACGCGCAGCTTCGGCACCGGGCAGGTGCCCACGGTCTTGCCGTCCACCTTGACGTAGCCCCAGGTCGAGCAACGTACGACCAGCGTCCCTTGCGGCGCGGCGGGCGCCGGCGCCGCGACCGGCTTGGGTGGCGGTGGGCCGGGCACCGGGCGGGTGCGGTTGTGCCAGGCGATGGCGACGCCCAGCGCGAGCAGGACCGCGGCGATGAGGCCGAGCTCGCGGCGGGTCAGGCGACGCCGGGCGGTCCGCGGCGGCTCGAAGCCGGCGTCGTGCGCGGAAGCGGCGGTCCCCCCGTCCTCGAGGGACGCGGCCGCGGTGACCGTGCG
>JBFYZW010000149.1:0-12549 GCA_041309305.1 Deltaproteobacteria bacterium
GCCGACTCGGCGACGACCGCGCCGAGCAACACGGCGAACAGGATCCACACGCCACCGAGTCTACCCCAGCAGCGCGGGCGAACGCAGCGTCGAGTCACCCGCTTGCGACGACCCGTCCGGGCGCGCGATTCAGCGGCCCTCGAACCAGGCGAGCGGCCGATGCAGGCGATCACGCCAGGCCGCGTGGTGGTGCGGCGCGCCGGGCTCGTGCCAATAGCGCAGCTCCTCGCCGTCGCGCCAGCCCCGCCGGCGCAGCGTCGCGAGCAGCCGCCGGTTGTCGTCGTAGTTGTCGCCCGCGCCCGGGTTGCCGCCCGAGTCGAGGTAGAGCTTCGCCCGTCCGGGCGTCGCGCGGCCGAACCAGTCGATCAAGGTCTCCCCGCGCTGCGCGAGCGCGCCCCAGCCCACGGTGCCGGAGAGGGAGAGCGCGACGTCGTAGGCGTCGGGGAAGCGCAGGCTCTGGTAGAGCGCCATCACGCCGCCGAGCGAGGCGCCCATCACGCCGACCTTCGCCGGCCGGCCGTAGCGCGCCTCGATGCGCGGCCGCAGGTAGCGCTCGACGAAGTCGGCGTACGCGGCACCGCGACCGCCGTGGACCTCGCCGCCGACGATGTCGGTCATCGGCGTGAGGTCCTCGAACCGTCCCTTGATCGTCTCGATGCCGATGACCAGGGTGCGCGGGCCGACCTGACGGTCGAGCTCCCAGCCGCCGTGGAACAGGCTCTGACCGTCGTGGACGTAGAGGTGATGGGTCGGCGGCTCGGCCGGGACGAAGACCCGGACGGTCCGCGGCGACACCGTGCCGTCGGTGACCGCGAACCAGCGCTCGTGATGCACGCCATGCGCGTGGGTGAGCGCGTACTCGCCGCGGTCGTCGACCCCGTAGCAACGCGACCAGGGGTCGGCGCGGAAATCGCCGCCGACGACCAGCTTGTAGCGCTGCGGTTCGGCCTGCTTCGGGATCACCGCCCAGCACAGCTCCCCGGTCCGGTTCATCGGCTGCGGGCGCCAGCCGTTGAAGGTCCCGGCCAGCCTCACCTCGCCGGCGCCGGCCGGACAGGCGACGATGTAGCCCTGCGCGGTCTCGATCGGCCAGCCCTGGTTCGCCGCGACGCGCGCCATCCCCTCGGCCACGCCGAGCTGTCCGCGCAGCATGCGCTTGAACAACGCATGGTCGGCGCTCGCCGAGTCGAGCCCGATCGGTCGCCCCGGCCCGAGGTGATCGATGTCGCGCCGGCCGTGGGTGGTCGGTGACGGGTCGGGCCCGCCGGTCGGTTGGATCGGCCGGGCGCGCACCGGGGCGATGGCGGGGATCGGCATCCGACTCCTCTGCTCGGGTGGGTTATCGGCCGCCGGGCTGGCCGGTTGCGCGCCGGCGGTGAGCCGGCCTTGCCCCTCGGCCGACCGTCGTGTAGGGGGTGATGATGCGCAAGATTCGTGTGTCGTTCTCGCTGGTTTCGACGATCGGAGCTCTGCTGATGGCCCACGGTTGCAACTCGCCCGCCCCCGCCGGCGAACCGGGCACCTCACCGCCGGCGCCGCTCGATGACGCGGCGCGGCGGGCGCTGGTCGAGGAGCTGGCCGCCACCCACGGCGCCGCCTCGCGCAACGACATCGACCGTGGGCTGAAGCAGGTCTCGGCGCTGTGGCGCGCCAGCGACGGCGATCTCGCCGGCTTCGCCCGCGAGCACTTCATCAGCGACAGCGCGAAGCGCGACGCCACCTTCGCGCGCTTCGAGGAGCAGCTCGAGCAGCTGGCCGGCTACCTGACGGCGATGCGCCGCGAGCTGCGCTGGCCGATCGACGTCGACACCGGCGAGCTGTTGCCGGTCGATCCGCTGCTGGCCGAAATCGAGCCCGGCGCCCACCTGCTCGAGGATCTCTTCCGCAGCAAGGTCGCCTTCGTCGCGCTCCTGAACTTCCCGCTCATCAGCCTGCCGATCCAGGTCAAAGACGGCCCCGGCTTCAGCCGCCGGCAGTGGGCCGAGGCGCGCTTGACCGAGACCTTCGCCCGCCGCGTCCCGCCATCGGTCACGCAGGAGATCGCCCGGGTCGGCGCCGCCGCGAGCCTGTACATCGACCAGTACAACATCTGGATGCATCACGTGGTCACCGAGAAGGGCGAGCGGCTCTTCCCCAGCGGCATGCGCCTGATCAGCCACTGGAACCTGCGCGACGAGCTGAAGTCCAACTACGCGGCGGAGAACGGCCTGGCCAAGCAGCGGCTGATCGCCCAGGTGATGGAGCGCATCGTCACCCAGACCATCCCGGCGGCGGTGATCGACAACCCGCGCGTCGACTGGGAGCCGTTCAGCAACGCCGTCACGCCGGCGCCGCCGGAGACCGTCGAGGCCAACGCGCCGGCGGCGCGCGCCGCACAGCCCGCTGGCCCGGAGCCGGCGGTGCGCTACCAACACTGGCTGGCCCAGTTCCGCGCCGCGCGGGCCGCCGATCCGCACTCGCCGAGCGCCCCGACCGCGATCGCGCGCAGCTTCGAGCTCGAACGTCGGATGACCGAGGAGCGGGCGCGCGCGCTGCTCCACGAGGTGCTCGCCGCCCCGCAGGCCAAACTGGTGGCCGAACGGATCCGCGCCAAGCTGCGTGACGGTGATCCGACCCGCGAGCTGCAGCCGTTCGACATCTGGTTCTCCGGCCTGCGCCCCCAGCCCGCCCTGGACGAGGAGGGGCTCAGCGCCGAGACGCGCGAGCGCTACCCCGACGCCGAGGCCTTCGCCGCCGACATCCCGCGCATCCTGCGCAGCGTCGGCTTCTCGCCCGAGCGGGCTGACTACCTCGCCGAACGCATCGAGGTCGATCCGGCGCGCGGCGCCGGCCACGCGATGGAGGCGCGGCGCCGAGGCGACTACCCGCGGCTGCGCACCCGCATCGGCGCCGAGGGCATGGACTACAAGGGCTACAACATCGCCATCCACGAACTGGGCCACAACGTCGAGCAGGTCATCTCGCTCTACGACATCGACCACACGCTGCTCGCCGGCGTGCCGAACACCGGCTTCACCGAGGCGATCGCCTTCGTCTTCCAGGCCCGCGATCTCGAGCTGCTCGGCGTGACACAGGCGCGCGCGAGCAGCCTGATCGACGAGGCGCTGCACACCTACTGGATGACCTTCGAGATCGCCGGCGTCGGGATGCTCGACCTCGAGGTCTGGCACTGGCTCTACGATCACCCGCAGGCCACCGCCGCCGAGCTCGGCGACGCGGTGGTCGCGGCGGCGAAGAAGATCTGGAACCAGTACTACGCGCCGGTCCTCGGGCACAGCGACGTACCGCTGTTGGCCATCTACTCGCACCTGGTCGCCTATCCGCTCTACGTCACCGACTACTCGCTCGGCCACCTGATCCAGTTCCAGATCGAGGAGCACCTGAGCCACAACCCGGTGCTCGGGCGCGAGATCGACCGCATCGCGCGGGTCGGCACGATCACCCCCGATCTGTGGATGATGGAGGCCACCGGCCAGCCGGTCAGCGCGCAGCCGTTGCTCAAGGCCGTGCAGCGCGCGCTCGACGGCCGCTGAGCGGCCGGCCCGAAGCCCGGTGACCTGGACCCGCCGCCGCTTCCTCGGCACCTTCGGCTGCGCTGCCGCCGGTGCCAGCCCGGGCGTGATCGCTAGCGCGACAGCCCTCGCACACCTGACGCGTCGAGGCTGACGTGCCGCGGGTGGCGATCATCGGCCTCGACAGCCTGGCCCCGGCGCTGGTCTTCGACGCGCTCGCCGCCGAGCTGCCGCACCTGACCGGCCTGGCGCGGGCCGGGGTGGCCGGCGCGATGCTCAGCACGCTGCCGCCGATCACCGTGCCGGCGTGGGCCTGCATGTTCACCGGCCGCGACCCGGGTGAGCTCGGCCTGTACGGCTTCCACGATCGCGCCGATCGCAGCTACGATCGCCGCCGCCTCGCCTCGTCGCTGTCGTTCAGCGCGCCGCCGCTGTGGCAGCTGGCCAGCCGCGCCGGCCTGCGCGTGCGCCTGCTCGGCGTGCCGCAGACCTACCCGCCGAAGCCCGTGCGCGGCGCGTGCGTCGCCGGGCCGCCGATCCCCGACACCGCGGAGTGCATCACCTACCCGGCCGAGCTCGAGGCCGAGCTGCGAGCGCAGTTCGGTCCCTGGCGGGATGACCTGCCCGATTTCCGCGACCGGCCGCGCGCGCAGCTCTATGCCGACCTGGTGGCGCTCGCGACCCAGCACTTCGCGGTGGCCCGCGACTGGGCGCGCCGCGATGACTGGGATCTGCTCGTCTTCGTGACGCTGACCCCCGATCGGCTGCAACACGCCTTCTGGAGCGAACCGCCGGCGGGCGAGCTGGTCGACTTCTACCGCTACCTGGACGCGGAGGTCGGCGAGCTTTGCGCCGCGCTCCGTCCCGACGACGTCGTGCTGGTGGTCTCGGACCACGGCGCGCAGACCAACCGCGGCGGCTTCGCGCTGAACGACTACCTGCGCCAACGCGGCGACCTGGTGCTCAAGAACGAGCCCACCCGCCTGACCGCGTTGCGCCCGGAGCTGGTCGACTGGCCACGCACGCGCGCCTGGGCCGACGGCGGCTACGTCGGCCGGATCTACCTCAACCAACGCGGCCGCGAGCCCGCGGGCCTTTTGGCCGACGACGAGGTCGAGACCTTCCTGACGGCGCTGGGCGCCGATCTCGCTGGGCTGCACGGCCCGAGCGGGCGGCCATGGCGTAACCAGATCCTCCGCCCGAGCCTGATCTTCGCGGCCCAGCACGGCGTGCCGCCCGATCTCTTCCTGCTGCTCGACGACCTCGCCGTCCGCCCGCTGGGCACGGTCGGCCACGCCACGCTCTTCCCGCGCGACAACGACCGCGGACCGGACGCGGCCAATCACGCGGCCCACGGCGTGTTCATCCTCCGCGACGCCGCCGGTGCGCGACCGCCGCCAGACGCGCTCACCCTCTACGACGTCACGCCGACCGTGCTCGCCGCGTTGGGCCTCGCGCCGCCGCCCGGGCTGCGCGGCCGGTCGCTATGGCGCTCGAACCCGCCGACGGGTTGACAGCCGCGCCAGGCGACTTACCTCAGATGCGGACCAATTTGGTCCCATTTGCGGTGAGGCTCCAAGGTGCTACGCGTCTCTCGCCTGGCCGACTACGCGGTCCTGTTGCTCGCCACGCTCGCGCATCGCGGCGGGCAGCGGCAGTCTGCCCGTGACCTCAGCGAGCACACCGGCCTGCCCCGGCCGACGGTCACCAAGCTGCTCAAGGCGCTCGGCCGCGCCGGTCTGCTCTCGTCCACCCGGGGCCCGAACGGCGGCTACGCGCTGACCCGCACCCCGATGGCCATCTCGGTGGTCGAGGTCCTCGCCGCGGTCGACGGGCCCCCGGTGCTGACCGACTGCACCGACGCCGATGGTGTGGCCTGCAGCCGCGAGCCGACCTGCCCGACGCGCCACCACTGGCGTCGCGTCCACGGCACCGTGACCGACGCCCTCGCCGGCCTGACGCTCGCCGACATGCTCGCGCCGGCCGAACCGCCGGCGGCGCGCTCGACCGACCGGGAGGCACGATGATGGACCTGCGCGAGCAGATCGCCGCCCGGGAGTACCCGCACGGCTTCGTCTCCGAGATCGAGACCGAGAGCATCCCGCCCGGCCTGAACGAGGACGTGGTCCGGTTGATCTCGGCCAAGAAGGGTGAACCGGACTGGCTGACCGACTGGCGGCTGAAGGCGCTGCGCCACTGGCAGACGATGAGCGAGCCACGCTGGTCGAAGGTCGACTACGCGCCGATCGACTACCAGGGCATGGTCTACTACGCGGCGCCGAAGAGCCACGCGGCGGGGCCGAAGTCGCTCGCCGAGGTCGACCCTGAGCTCCTGCGCACCTACGAGCGGTTGGGCATCCCGCTGCACGAGCGCGCCGCGCTGGCCGGGGTCGCGATCGACGCGGTCTTCGACAGCGTCTCGGTCGCGACCACCTTCAAGGCGAAGCTGGCCGAGCGGGGGGTGATCTTTTGCTCCTTCTCCGAGGCGGTGCGCGAGCACCCGGAGCTGGTCCGCCGCTACCTCGGCTCGGTGGTGCCGGCGAGCGACAACTTCTTCGCCGCCCTCAACTCCGCGGTCTTCTCCGACGGCTCGTTCGTCTACGTGCCGAAGGGCGTGCGTTGCCCGATGGAGCTGTCGACCTACTTCCGCATCAACGCGGCGAAGACCGGCCAGTTCGAGCGTACGTTGATCGTCGCCGACGAACGCAGCTTCGTCTCCTACCTCGAGGGCTGCACCGCGCCGATGCGCGACGAGCACCAGCTGCACGCCGCGGTGGTCGAGATCGTCGCGCTGGCCGACGCCGAGGTCAAATACGCCACGGTGCAGAACTGGTACCCCGGCGACGAGGATGGCCGGGGCGGCATCTACAACTTCGTCACCAAGCGCGGCGCCTGTCGCGGCCGGCGGGCCAAGATCTCCTGGACCCAGGTCGAGACCGGCTCGGCGATCACCTGGAAGTACCCGAGCGTCATCCTCCAGGGCGACGAGTCGGTCGGCGAGTTCTACTCGGTAGCGGTGACCAAGGGCCGCCAGCAGGCCGACACCGGGACGAAAATGATCCACCTCGGGCGCGACACCTCGAGCACGATCATCGCCAAGGGCATCTCCGCCGGGCAGGCCCAGAACACCTACCGCGGCCTGGTCCGGGTCGGGCCCAAGGCCACCGGCGCGCGCAACTTCACCCAGTGCGACTCATTGCTCTTCGGCGGCGCCTGCGGGGCCCACACGGTGCCCTACATCGAAGCGCGCAACGCGAGCGCACAGATCGAGCACGAGGCGACCACCTCGCGCATCAGCGACGCACAGCTCTTCTACTGCCGACAACGCGGCCTCGACCCCGACGCCGCCGCGGCGTTGATCGTCAACGGCTTCTGCAAAGAGGTCTTTCGCAAGCTGCCACTCGAGTTCGCGGTCGAAGCCCAGAAGCTGCTCAACCTGAGCCTCGAAGGGGCGGTCGGGTGAGCCGGGAGAACACCATGCTGCAGATCCACAACCTCCACGCCGCCGTCGCCGGGACCCCGATCCTCAAGGGGGTCGACCTCGAGGTGCCGCCCGGGCAGGTCCACGCGGTGATGGGCCCGAACGGCTCGGGGAAGAGCACCCTGGCCCACGTGCTGGCCGGCCATCCGAGCTACGAGGTCACATCCGGCCAGGTCCGCTTCGCCGGCCAGGACCTCCTGGCGATGAAGGTCGAGGAGCGCGCCCGCGCCGGCCTGTTCCTCGCCTTTCAATACCCGGTCGAGATCCCCGGGGTCAGCAACGCCTACTTCCTCAAAACGGCGGTCAACGCCATCCGCCACCACCGTGGCGAGGAGGAGCTCGACGCGGTCGACTTCCTCGCCCTCGCCAGGCAACGGATGAAGGAGCTCGAGATGGACCCGCGCTTCCTCGACCGGCCGGTCAACGAGGGCTTCTCCGGCGGCGAGAAGAAGCGCAACGAGATCCTCCAGCTGGCGCTGCTCGAGCCGGCGCTGGCCATCCTCGACGAGACCGACAGCGGCCTCGACATCGACGCGCTGCGCATCGTCGCCGAGGGCGTCAACCGGCTCCGCCGCCCTGACCGCTCCATCCTGGTCGTGACCCACTACCAGCGCCTGCTCGACTACATCGTGCCCGACCAGGTGCACGTGCTCGCCGACGGCCGCGTCGTCCGCTCCGGCGACCGGACGTTGGCGGTCGAGCTCGAGCAACGCGGCTACGGCTGGCTGCAGGGCGCGCCGCTGACCGCCGGGGCTGCGTCATGACCGACATCGCCCAGGCCAGCGCCCGCCTCGCCGCGGCGGTATCTGCGCGCGAGAAGACTATCGACCCGGCGCGCCACGGCTGGCTGGCGGCCATCCGCCGCGGCGCCCTCGCCGCGTTCGAGGCCCGCGGCTTGCCGTCGTCCGGCGACGAGCGTTGGCGCTACGCGCCGGTCGGCGAGCTGGCCGAGCGGTTGTTCCTCCTACCGCCGCCAGCCGACCTGGAACGCATCGACCGCGCGGCGCTGCAGCGCGCCTCGCTCCCCGCCCTGTCCGCGTTTCGCCTGGTCTTCGTCGACGGCCACTTCGTCGCCGAGCTATCCAGCCGCGCCTTGCCGCGCGGCCAGATGACCATCGCCAGCCTCGCCGCCGCGGTCAGCGCCGAAGACCCGCGCGTCGCGCCGGCCCTCGGCCGGGTGGCCGGCTACCTCGACCAGGGCCTCACCGCGTTGAACACCGCGCTGTTCGGTGACGGCGCGCTGGTGGCGCTCGACCCGGGTGTCGAGCTCGACGTCCCGGTGCACCTGGTCTTCTTGACCAGCGGGCAGACGCCGCGCGCGGCGATCTATCCCCGGGTGCTGGTCGCCCTGGCCCCCCACAGCCGCCTGACCCTGGTCGAGAGCCACCTCGGCGACGGCGGCCCGTCGTTCACCAACGCGGTCACCGAGATCGCGCTCGGCGACGGCGCGCAGCTCGACCACCTGACCCTGCAACGAGACCGCGGCGAGTCGTTCACCGTCGCCTCGGCCACGGTCCACCTGGCAGCCGGCAGCCGCTACGCCGGCCACGCGCTGGTCCTCGGTAGTCGCCTGAGCCGGCACGAGGTCAGCGTCACCTGCAGCGCCCCCGGCGCCGAGGTGTTGCTCAGCGGCCTGTCGCTGGCCCGTGGTGACGAGCAGGTCGATCAGCAGACCGCGGTCCGCCACGACGCGCCGGAGTGCACCAGCGACCAGCTGTTCAAGACCGTCGCCGACGATCGTGCGGTCTCGGTGTTTGGCGGGGCGATCCACGTCGCCCCACAGGCAGCCAAGACCAACGCCCGGCAGACCAACCGCAACCTGTTGCTCGGTGAACGCGCCAGCGCCAACGCCAAGCCGGAGTTGGAGATCAACAACGACGACGTCCAGTGCGCCCACGGCGCCACCGTCGGTCGCCTCGACGAGCAGGCGCTCTTCTTTTTGCGCGCCCGCGGTCTCGACGCGGCGGTCGCGCGTCAGATGTTGGTCCGCGGCTTCGTCGGCGAGTGGATCGAACGGGTCCCGGACGCGCTGCTCCGCCGCCAGCTCGAGGGCGTGGTTCACCCGTGGCTCGTCGAGACGAGCGATGAGCGGTGAGATGATCGAGCTCCACCAGGCACCGGCACCCCGCCTCCGCGCTGCGCCGCCCGAGCGCGGCTATGACGTCGAGGCGGTGCGCCGCGATTTCCCCGGCCTCGCGCAGCTGTCGCGCGGCCAGCCGCTCGCCTACCTCGACAACGCGGCGACGACCCAGAAGCCGGCCGAGGTGATCGAGGCGCTGGCCAGCTTCTACCGCGACGACTGCGCCAACGTCCATCGCGCGGTCTACGAGCTGGGGGAGCGGGCCACCGCCCGCTTCGAGGCCGCGCGGGACCAGGTCCGTCGCTTCCTCAACGCCCCGCGGCGCGAGGAGGTCATCTTCGTGCGCGGCGCGACCGAGGCCCTGAACCTCGTCGCGACCGTGCTCGCCCGTGCCCGGCTCAAGCCCGGCGACGAGATCATCATCTCCGGCCTCGAGCATCACTCGAACATCGTCCCGTGGCAGCTGGCCTGCGAGCAGACCGGCGCGCGGCTGCGGGTGGTCCCGTTCCAGCGCGACGGCGACCTGATGCTCGACCAACTCGAGCGCCTGCTCGGCCCCAACACCCGGCTGGTCGCCGTCACCCAGGTCGCCAACTCGATCGGCACCGTGAACCCGATCCCCGAGATCGTCGCCCGGGCGCACGCCCGGCGCGTGCCGGTGCTGGTCGACGGCGCCCAGGCGGCGCCGCACCTGCCGGTCGATGTCCAGGCGCTCGGCTGCGACTTCTACGCCTTCTCCGGCCACAAGCTCTACGGCCCCACCGGCATCGGCGTGCTCTGGGGACGTCACGAGCTACTCGACAGCCTGCCGCCGTACCAGGGCGGGGGTGACATGATCCGTTCGGTGACCTTCGAGAAGACCATCTACGCGCCGCTGCCGAGCAAGTTCGAGGGCGGCACGCCTCACATCGCTGGCGCGGTCGGGCTGGCCGCCGCGCTCGCCTACCTCGAGCGACTGGGGCGGCAGGCGATCGCCAGCCACGAGGCGGCGCTGCTCGCCTACGCCGAAGAGCAGCTGACGGCGATCCCGGGCCTGCGCCTGTTCGGCCGCCCGCGCCAGCGCGCCGGCGTGCTCGCCTTCGCGCTCGAGCGCGTGCACCCGCACGATCTGGCGACCATCGTCGACCAGCACGGCGTCGCCATCCGCGCCGGGCACCACTGCGCCCAGCCGGTCTGGCCGCACTTCGGCGTCAACGCCGCGGCGCGCGCGTCGTTCGGTCTGTACAACACCCGCGCCGAGGTCGACCGGCTGGTCGCCGCGCTGGCGCACGCCGGGGAGGTCTTCCGATGAGCGATCTGGGCGAGCTGTACCAGCAGCTGATCCTCGACCACAACGCCGCGCCGCGCAACTACGGCCAGGTGGATCAGCCGACTCACCAGAGCGACGGCCACAACCCACTCTGCGGCGACCAGCTCCACGTCACCCTCGAGGTCCGCGCCGGCGTCATCCGCCAGGTGAAGTTCGAGGGCTCCGGCTGCGCCATCTCGCGCGCCTCGAGCTCGTTGATGACCCTGGCGCTGACGGGCAAGACGCTCGACGAAGCCCAGGCGCTGTTCGACCAGTTTCACCGCCTGGTCACCGGCGAGAGCGACGCCGATCCGGCGCGGCTGGGCAAGCTGGCCGCTTTCGCCGGCGTGCGCCAGTTCCCCAGCCGGGTCAAGTGCGCCAGCCTGCCCTGGCACACCCTGCGCGCCGCGCTCGCCGGACAGGCGCGCGGCGCCTCGACGGAGTGAACGATGCGCGAGTGGATCGAGACCGACCGCGACCTCGAGGCGGTCCAGGTTCCGTACGGCAACCCGCTCCGGCTCCCGGCCGGGTCGCGGGTGCGGGTGACCCAGGAGCTCGGCACCTCGGTCACCGTCGAGACAGACACCGGCTACCTGCTCCGCCTGTCGGCCGACGATCGGCCGGCGATCGGCCTGCCGTTGGCGAGCGGCGGGCCGCCACCCGGCGGGCCGATCACCCGCGAGCAGGTGTGGCAGCTGCTGCGCGAGGTCTACGATCCGGAGATCCCGATCAACATCGTCGACCTGGGCCTGATCTACGACGTGGCGCTGCAGCCCGACGGCGAGGGCGTGCGCGTCACTGTGACGATGACCGTGACCGCGCCGGGCTGCGGCATGGGCGACGTCCTCAAGCAGGAGATCGAGGCCCTGCTCTCGGCGTTGCCCGGCTGTCGCGGCGCCCTGGTCGAGGTGGTGCTCGACCCGCCCTGGGATCCGAGCCGAATGTCCGAAGCCGCGCGGCTCGAGGCCGGCCTGCTCTGATCACCCCTCTATCGCCGGCCGCCGAGACGACGGTATAAGTCGGCATGGCCGAGTACCGCGTCCACGATCCGGAGAAGGGCCTGATCGGCCCGATCTCGCTCGCGACGCTCAAGGACCTGGTCACCGCCGGAGTCGTCCATGACGGCTTCTGGATCTCGCGCGACGGCGGACCGTTCTTGCCCGTCCGCGCCTTCGCCGAGATCACCCCGCCGCCGGCGCTCGACTCGAGCCAGGAGCCCCGACCGACCTACTCGGGCGATCTGGGCAAGAACACCTTCTTCAAGGTCTTCTACCGCTTCCACCTCACCCACGCGACCGGCCGGCTGGTGGTCGAGCGAGGCGAGCAGTTCAAAGAGGTCTACCTACAGCAGGGCCAACCGGTGGTGGTCAACTCGAACAGCGAAAGCGAGCGGCTCGGAAACTTCCTGGTCGTCACCCGCCGGCTCGACCAGCACGAGCTGGCTGTCGCGCTCAACTCGATGCACACCGACGACAACCGGCTCGGCTACACGTTGATTCGCCTCGGCCTGCTCGAGCCGCAGGAGCTGTTCGCCGCCCTGCGCGAGCAACAGATCGCCCGGCTCATCGACCTGTGCGGTTGGCCGACCGGGCGCTACGCCTTCTTCGACGGCCAGATCTTCGCCGGCGAGCGCTTCGACCTGCAGCTCTCCGCGCTCGAGCTCATCATCCTGGCCGCCCGCCGGCTGCCCCTCGCCGAGCTCGAGCCGCGGCTCGCGCACCTAGGCGCCCTGCGCCCCACCTGGTCGCCGCGCCGGACCGTCGATCTCGACCAGCTCAAGCTCACTGCCTTCGAGCGGCGCATCGCCAACACCATCGACGGGCGACGCAGCGTCACCGAGCTGTGCGCCGGGTTAGAGGGAGATCACCGCCGGGCCGCGCTGATGGTCGTCTACCTGCTCTGGGAGACCGACGCGATCACACTGGGCGCCGGTTGAGATCGGCGGGCGACGATGAGTGAACCGCTGCCGCTCTCCGCGCTGCGCGTCGTCGAGCTCGGCGACGGGCTCGCGCCAGCGCTGACCGGGCTGTTGCTCGCCGAGCAGGGCGCCGAGGTCGTGCGCATCGCCCACCCGCACGACGGCCCGGTCGAGGCGCTGCTGGCGCGCGACAAGCTCGAGCTGCCGCCGGCCGAGCTCGCCGCGCTCACCCCGCTGCTCGCCCAGGCCGACGTGGCGCTGCTCGGGCCG
>JBFYZW010000150.1:0-4032 GCA_041309305.1 Deltaproteobacteria bacterium
ACCGACGGGGTCAACGGCTTGCTCGTGGCGCCGGGCTCCGCCGAAGCCTTGGCCGTCGCGTTGGCGCGCGTCACCGGCGATGCGCCGCTCGCCGCTCGATTGGCAGCCGCCGGGCGCGCGCGGGTCCAGGCCGAGCACGGCCTGCCCGCCTACGTCGACCGGCTGGTCGACGTGTACCGCGGCGCCTGAGACGCGCGGCGCTTTGCGCTCGCAGCGCGCCGGTTGTATGAAGCTCGCTCCTCCGGCGCGCTGGCGCCGAGCAGGCCGGGAGGTGTCCTTGCAGCTCCAAGACAAGCGGATCCTCGTCGTCGGCGGCGCGGGCTTCGTCGGCTCGCACATCGTCGACCAGCTGCTCGCCGAGCCGGTGGCCGAGATCATCGTGCTCGACAACTTCGTCCGCGGCTCGCGCGAGAACCTGCGCGCCGCGAGCCGGGACAGGCGGCTGCGCATCGTCGAGGGTAGCATCACCGACCGGGCGCTGCTCGGCGAGGTCATCGCCGGTGTGCACGGCGTCTTCCACCTCGCGGCGCTGTGGCTGTACGAGTGCGTGCACGAACCGCGCAAGGCGCTCGAGGTCAACGTCGAGGGCACCTACAACGTCGTCGAGGCGGCGCAGGCGGCCGGCGTCGAGCGGCTGGTCTTCTCCTCGTCGGCGTCGGTCTACGGTGACGCGTTGCACGTCCCGATGACCGAGCAGCACCCGTTCAACAACCGGACGATGTACGGCGCGACCAAGATTGCCGGCGAGCAGTTCCTGCGCGCCTTCTTCGAGCAGCACAAGCTCAACTACGTCGGCCTGCGCTACATGAACATCTACGGGCCGCGCATGGACGATCGGGGCGCCTACGTCAGCGTCATCGTCAAGGTGCTCGACCGCATCGCCGCGGGGCAGGCGCCGATCATCGTCGGCGACGGGACGCAATCCTACGACTTCATCTACGTCGAGGACGTCGCCCGCGCCAACGTCTTGGCGCTCAAGGGGGGCGCTGCCGACCGCCTCTATAATATTGGCATGGGCGTGCGCACGACCATCAACGAGCTGGTCGCGAAGCTCCTCACCCTGACCGGCTCCAGCCTGCAGCCCGAGTATCGGCCGCAGCAGCAGATGTTCGTCACCCATCGGGTGGGCAGCACCGAGCTCGCCGAGCGCGATCTCGGCTTCCGCGCCGAGGTGCAGCTCGACGACGGCCTGCGGCGCACCGTGGAGTGGAAGCGGGGGCTGCAGCGCGCCGCGGCGGCTGGGGGCTGAGCGGCGCCGATGTGCGGGATCGCTGGCAGCTTCGCGCGCGACGGCCGCTCGGCCGACGAGGGGCGGCTGTGGGCGATGACCCGGGCGCTGGCGCACCGCGGGCCGGACGGGGAGGGGATCTACCGCGATCGCGAGGTGGGCCTCGGCCATCGGCGGTTGGCGATCCTCGACCTTTCGCCGGCGGCGCACCAGCCGATGGCGACACCGGACGGGCAGTTCGTCCTCAGCTACAACGGCGAGCTCTACAACCACGCCGCGCTGCGCCACGAGCTCGAGGCGGAGGGCGTCGCCTTCCGCTCGCGCTCGGATACCGAGGTGCTGCTGCACCTCTTGGCCCGCGACGGCGAGGCGGCGCTCGCGCGTCTGAACGGCATCTTCGCCTTCGCCTTCTGGGACCGCGCGCGCCGGCGCCTGCTGCTGGCGCGCGATCGGTACGGCGTCAAGCCGCTCTACCTCACCCGCGTCGACGGCGTCCTGCTCTTTGCCTCGGAGGTCGGAGCGCTGGTGGCCGGCGGTTACCGACCGCGCGTCAACGGTAGGGCGCTGCGCGACTACTTCACCTTCCAGAACACCTTCGCCGCCGAGACACTGTTCGCCGGGGTCGAGCTGCTGCCGCCGGGGACCGTGGTGACCCTGGGCGACGGAGAGGAGCGCCGTCGGGAGTACTGGCGCTTCGACTTCACGCCGCGCTGGACCGGCAGCGAGGCCGAGGCGACCGCGCGCCTCGGTGAGCTGCTCACCGGGGCGGTCAAGCGGCAGATGGTCGCCGATGTGCCGGTGGGCGCCTACCTGAGCGGCGGCATGGACTCCGGCTCGCTGACCGCCCTGGCCGCGCGGCAGACGCCGCGGCTGATGACCTTCACCGGCGGGTTCGACCTGACCAACGTCTCTGGCTTCGAGGCCGGCTTCGACGAGCGCAAGGACGCCGAGGTCCTCTCGGCGCAGTTCGGCACTGAGCACTACCAGATGGTCTTCCACGCCGGCGACCTCGAGTGGGCGCTGCCACGCGTCGTGCGGCACCTCGAGGATCTGCGGGTCGGGATGTGCTACCCGTACTACTACACCGCCCGCCTGGCGAGCCGCTTCGTCAAGGTGGTGCTGGCCGGCACCGGCGGCGACGAGCTGCTCGCCGGCTACCCCTGGCGCTACGAGCAGGCGGCGGCGGCCGCCGATCACCGGTCGTTCGTCGACGGCTACTTCCGCTACTGGTCGCGGCTGGTCCCGCCGGCGGCGCAGCTGGCCTTCTTCACGCCCGAGGCGCTCGCCCTGGCCGGCGGTCACGATCCACGCGACAGCTTCGCGGCGATCGCCGACGAGGCGCGAGGGCTCGATGACCCGCTGCGCAAGGCACTGCACCTGGAGGCGCGCACCTTCTTGCACGGCTTGTTGGTCGTCGAGGACAAGCTGAGCATGGCGCACTCGCTCGAGTCGCGCGTGCCGCTGCTCGACAACGAGGTGGTCGACTTCGCCACCGGCCTGCCCACGGCGCTGCTGGTCAACTATGGCTGGGCGAAGAACCCGACCCGGGACCCGAACCTGGCCGGCAAGTACGTCTTCCGCCGCGCGATGGAAGGGGTGTTGCCCGACGCGATCCTGACCAAGCGCAAGCAGGGCTTCAGCGCCCCGGAGCAGGCCTGGTACATGGGCCCGCTGACCGACTACGTTCGCCGGGAGCTGCTCGGACCGCGTGCGGCTTTGCTCCAGCTCATCGAGCACCAGGCGATCGCCCGCGTTCTCGACGAGCACACGAGCGGCAAGGCCAATCATCGCCTGCTCATCTGGAGCCTGCTCTGCTTCGAGCGGTGGTGTCGGATCTTTCTGCTCGGCGAGAGCGACGACGCGGGACCGGCGCGATGACCCGGCGGCTGCGCGTGCTGCACGCGCCGACCAACACCGGCGGCAACCCGGCGGCGTTGGCGCGGGCCGAGCGGGCGCTCGGGCTCGACAGCCTCGCGCTGGCCTGGCGCGCGCCGCGACTCGGTCCGCCGCCCGACCGGGTGATCTTCCGCGACGGCGAGACCCAGCTCGGCCATGAGCTGCGGCGCCTGCGCACCCTCGTCGATGCCCTGCGCTGCTGCGACGTCGTGCATTTCAACTTCGGCGAGTCGTTCTACCCCCCGGCGCCGCCGTTCGACGAGCCGCGCGACGGCACGGCGCGCCAGCTCGCTCGGCGCCTGTTCCGTCGTTACCTACGCCTGCTCGCCTTGCGCGACCTGCCGCTCCTGCGCCGCGCCGGCAAGGGGATCGTGGTCACCTACCAGGGCAGCGACGCTCGCCAGGACGACGTCTGCGCCGAGCGCTTCGCGATCAACCACCTGCTCGTCAACCGGCCGGCCCCGCCGGAGGTCGATCGCACCAAGCGCGCGGCGATCGCCGCGTTCGATCGCTACGCCGATCGTATCTTCGCGCTCAACCCGGACCTGTTGCACGTTCTCCCGGCCCGCGCCGAGTTCCTGCCCTACGCCTCGGTCGACCCGCGCGCGTGGCGGCCCGAGCCGACGGCGCAGACCGCACGCGGTCCGCTGCGCCTGGTGCACGCGCCGAGCCGGCGGCACACCAAGGGGACCGAGTTGGTGCTGGCGGCGTTGCGCGACGCCGCGGCCGCGGGCGCGGCGTTCGAGGTCGATCTCGTCGAGGGGGTCCCGCACGCCGAGGTGCGCGCCCGCTTCGCCCGCGCCGATCTCGCCATCGACCAGCTGCTGCTCGGTTGGTACGGCGGCGTCGCGGTCGAGCTGATGGCGCTCGCGGTGCCGGTGGTCGCCTTCATCCGCGACGGCGATCTG
>JBFYZW010000151.1:0-10627 GCA_041309305.1 Deltaproteobacteria bacterium
GCCGACGGCGATCGCCTGCGCGCCGGCGCCGGCGTGCGCGCCGAACAGCTCGAGCGCCTTCTTCCACGCGTAGCGGTTGGCGAACATGCTCACCTGGCTGGTCAGCTTGCCCTGCTTGTTCAACCCCATCGCCTCGCGCCACTGGTTGGCCGCGGAGTTCGGGTCGTAGTCGGCCTGCTCGCTGTACGACGCGGCCAAGAAGCCCTCGAGGTAGGCCTGGTCGACCGGCAGCTTCAGCGCCCCCTCGCTGTTGCCGGCCGCGCTGGCCAGGCCCAGGTCCCCGAGGTCGCCGAGCTTGACCCGCTCGAGCGCGACGTTGCCGCTCTC
The DNA here is from genome assembly GCA_041309305.1 of Deltaproteobacteria bacterium. Taxonomy (GTDB): domain Bacteria; phylum Myxococcota; class XYA12-FULL-58-9; order XYA12-FULL-58-9; family XYA12-FULL-58-9; genus JBFYZW01. The sequence goes on from JBFYZW010000151.1 coordinate 328, forward strand.
GCTGAAGACCAGCGGCGCCTGCTTGTTGACGAAGAAGACGTTCCCTTCGACCTTGACCCACTCGTTCTTGTTGAAGCGCGTGTGGTCGACGCCGGCGAAGACGCTCCCGCCGATGATGTTGTGGTGGATGTTGTAGCCGAGCTGGGTCATCACCCGCACGCCGAAGCCCATGTCGTTGAGCTCCTTGGTCCGGCTCCAGGAGAAGAGGATCGTGTTGTGGCTGATCTCGACCTCGCCGTCCTTCTCGGTCGGCCCCTTCGGCCCCTTCTTGCCGCCGGTGCCGAAGATCTCGATCGCCGCCATACGGTTGGCGACGAAGACGTTGTTGGTCACCGTGAAGGTGCCGGCCTTGTGCCCGCCCTGGATTGCGAACAGCGCGCAGTTGACGAACGTGCAGTTCTTCACCTGCACGTCGCCGGCCGACGCGGCGTTCTCGATGAACAGGCACTGCTTGTCGACCGTCGGCGCCGGGTGGCTCTCCTTGGCCGGCGGCAACAGCAGCATTCCGGTCTCGACCCCGACCGGTTTGCCCTCTTTGCTCGAGTAGGCGTTGCGCAGCCCGCCGTCGAAGATGAAGCCATCGACGCGGAACAGCTCTCCCTTGCTGCTCTTCTTCAACGTCATCATCGCGTTGCGGCTCTTGGTCGCGCTCTCGGCCGACGGCTGAATCAGGGTCGGGTGACCGACCGGGTCACGGCGCGAGAAGTCGGCGACGTAGCCGCCGAGCAACGTCACCGGGGCGGGCACCTCGATGTAGCCGCGGTCCCGGAGGCCGAAGTAGACCCCCTCGGCGACGTGCACGATGTCGCCGGCCTTGGCCTTGGCCAGCGCCGCGTCGAGGTTCTTGAACGGCTTCTCCTTCGTACCCGGGTTGCCGTTATCACCGGTCGCCTTGGCGACGTACAGATCCGCGGCCGAGGCCGGCGCGGTCGAGAGGAGGCCCAGACAAGCAAGCAGCGCGGGGAACTTCATGACCGACTCCAACAAGCGAAGGTTGATCGACGACCAATCGACGGGCGGCGGACTCGCCGCCTCTCAGCGTCGCCTGCTACGACCAACCGGAGCGCGAGTCAAACGATCAAAGTGACGACCGCCCGGCGACTCCAGGCCGCGCCGGAGCGCGCGCCGCGGGCTACGGCGTCCAGTCGTGGTCGATGCGCTCGTCGGACATGTAGGTGACCTTGATCTTGCGCAGGTAGAAGTTGCTGTCCGCCTGATCCGAGCTGTTGTGGCCATGCACCATCGGCGCGTAGCCGGAAGCCGGCAGGTTGGCCGCCGCGACCGTCACCGCGCGCACCACTTGACCGTTCAGGCTGATGGTCACCGTCTGGCCCGCCCGGGTCATCGTGCAGGTGCTGACGCTGTTGACCGCCAGGCCCGGGGCGTTGCTCTGCGTGTCGGTGGCCGTGTACGACCCGTTGCCCTGCTCGGTCTGGTAGTAGGCGTCCTCGTGCTCGGGGACCGAGGCGTAGTACTGGGCAAAGCCGACGTACCGGCGCGCGCTGTTGGTCGCCCAGACCGGGCCGGTCAGGCGGAAGGCGTGGCGGAAGATCTCGTCCTCGTCGATCTGCTTGAGGTAGAACTCGAACTCCGCGGTGAAGTCGCCGGTGAACAGGACCGGCGCGGCGATGGTCGCCTGGTTCATGTAGTAACCGTTCGCGGTCTCGAAGACGTTGCCCGCCTCGAGCAGCCAGTCGCTCTCCTGCAGCGCGTCGCCGTTCCCGGCGACGGTGAAGTCGTACTCCCAGGTGGTCAGAAACGGCGTCGCGTCCCCCGCGTCGTCACCGGCGTCGCCGCCGGCCGCGTCACCAGCCGCGGCGTCCCCCGGGCCGCCGTCGACGTCGCCGGGCAGCGCATCGCCGGCGTCGCCGGGCACGGCGGAGTCGCCACCCGGATCGGCCGGATCGGGATCGGAGATCGGCGCGCCGTCGCCGGGCAGCGGATCACCGCCGCTCGACTTCGGATCGCAGGCGGTGAGGAGGACCAACGACGAAACGACTGCCAACCAACGGGGTGCTGCGTACTGCATCGCGGCTGACTAGCCAATCTGGTCAGCGAAGGCAACACAAAGGCGCCTCACGGCCCGTCGAGGTAATCGAGCGCCTCCTGGTGACGGGCGCTGACGCGCACCGCCAGCCCGTCGGGGCTCGCGTCGAGCGAACCGGTGAAGGCGGCCGGCGAGGTGAGGAAGGTGTACCCGGGCTGCTCCCCGTCCGGGCCGACGGCGAAGGGCGCGACGCGGGCGTGCTCGGCGGCGAGCGCCGCGGTGAGCGGCGCGACCGCGAACGGCCCGACGAGCGCGGCGGCGAGCGCGTCCCGGTAGGCGGCCAGGTAGACCGGGTCGTCGGCGAGCAGGCGAATGAGCGGCCAGTCGTCGCCGACGTCGTCGAGCGCGAGCGCGACCGGTGGGTGGGCGATCGCCGCGGTCTTGAACGACTCGTTGAGGTCCCAGGGGATCCAGGTCAGGCGTCCGCCCGCCGCCGGGTCGCCGTAGAGGTAGTAGTTGTGCGGCGCCCGGCCGTAGGCGTCCCAGTTCTGCGCCAGCGCGTTGACCGCGAGGTAGCGCACAAAGCCCCCGGTGTCGAAGGCCGCGTCGAGGCCCGCCCGCCACGCCTCGGCGCCGCCGCTCTGGTCGCCCAACGCCGCGATCGCCCGCTCGACGTCGGCGAAGTCGGCCAGCTCCTCGTTGGTCTTTTTGACGAACGAGGCGGCGACGAAGCGCCGCCAGGTCGCGCCCTCCCCCTCCGGCTTGTAGAGGTTGCCGCCCGCGTCGGCGAACTGCGTGGCGAGCAGCGTGTCGGCCGGATCCTCGACCATCGTGTACAGGCCCCAGTAGGCCGGCCCGCCGCCGCTGTCGACGAAGACGCGGCAGAAGGCAGCCCGCGCCACCGGCACACCGGCGGCACGGAAGAGCTCGGCGGCGGTCTTCTCGCGCAGCAGCGACGGGTCGCGGAAGCCGTTCGAGAAGGTCATCTTCTTGAAGCCCCAGAAGCGCTGGTCCTCGATCTCCGGGTAGGCGTCCTCGAACTGGTCGAAGTCGAGGCGGAAGGCCAGCTTGCCGATCCCCTCCTGCCAGGCGGTGCGCAGCGACGAGTTGCCTTTGAAGCGCATGCCGACGTGCCACCAGGTCAGGCCGCCGTAGGTGACCGTGACCGGCACGAAGATCGGGTCGGCCGCGAAGCCGTCGTCCGGCGCCGGCGCGACGGCGCAGAGCACCGGCCCCTGGCTGCCCGGCGGCGGGCCACGGCAGACGCCGGCGGTGGGCGAACCGCCGACCAGGTAGCTACAGGGTTGCCCTTCGGCCAGCCCGACGCAGGCCGCGATCGCCTCGGGCGGCGGTGGACCAGGTGGCTGCGGGGACCCACCCCCGCCGCCGAAGGTGCCGTACTTGAGGGTCAGGTCCGCGCGCATCGCCGCGAAGTCCGTAGCCGCGATGGTGATCTCGAGGCGCGGCACCTCATCGGCCTCGAACAGGCGCGCGTAGTCCGGCGCGGCGGCCTTGCCGTGGCTGGCGTCGGTCCACCCGTCCGGGTGCGCCACCTCCGACGGCTCGCGCGACCTCGACAGGCCGTCGGCGCAGCCGGCGGCGCCAAACCCCAGCACCACTGCCATCCTCGCCGCGAACCAACGGCGCTCCATCAGGCGACCCCCTTGGGCGTGTCGACATTGGACGCCCGTCACGCCGATCCAGTTTACCTCATCGCCGACGACGAGCCGCCTCGAGCCGACGCCGGCCCCCCCATGGCTGACCGGCCCCGTCACGCCTCCTTACAGCCTGTCAAGGTCGCGGTGTTGCCCCTGGCCGCGACCCGCGGCCACGCGGGAGATTGGCCCGGCACGCCGCCTGCATCCTCCCGCCGGAACGAGGAGGAGCCGATGCCCTCGTGGATCACCGCCGCGCTCGCGATCGCCGCCTCGCCGGCCGTGTCCTGGACCCAGCTCGAGCCCGGCCTCGAGCTCTGCGAACTCGACGCGCCCGTGCGCTCGGCGATCGGCGACTCGCGCGTGACGATCGTGCGCATCGACCCGCGGCGCCGTCCCCTTCGCCTGTTGATGGCCTCGGAGCTGGGCGGCGGCAAGCGCACCGCCCGGCGCTGGGCTGCCGAGCACCATCTGGCGCTGGTGGTCAACGCCGGCATGTTCGAGGCCCGCGGCGACCAGTCGACCTCCCACCACTATCTGCGCAGCGGCGCGCACACGAACAACGCGCGGATGAACGGCGACAACGCCTTTCTGGTCTTCGACCCGATCGACGACACGGTGCCGCCGCTGCAGATCATCGACCGCAAACACCAGGACCTCGCCGCGCTGCTGCCCAGGTATCGGAGCGTGGTCCAGGGGATCCGGATGATCTCGCGCGCACGGCGCAACACCTGGGCAGCGCAGCCGCGCCGCTGGAGCATGGTGATCGCCGCGACCGACACCACCGGCCGGTTGCTGTTCATCTTCACCCGCTCGCCGCACACCGTGCACGACTTCGTCAACCAACTGCTGGCATTGCCGCTGGAGCTGTCGACCACGATGTACCTCGAGGGCGGACCCGAGGCCTCGCTCTGGCTCGACGCCGCGGGCGTCCGGCGCGAGCTGTGCGGCAGCTACGAGACCGGCTTCTACGAAAGCGACGACAACGCCGACTTCTGGCCGGTGCCGAACGTGCTCGGGGTCGCGTCGGCCGCCCACCGTTGAACTCGGAGGCCCCGCGCAGCCAGCCGCGCGGCGCAGGCGGCGACGGCCTGCTCGGGCATCCAGGCGCCGTGGCTGTAGACCGCCGGCTGGCCGAGCGGAACGCGCTTCGCCAGCCAGAGCGGGTTGTAGGGCAACAGCGCGACGCGCTCGACGCCGAGCGCGACGAGCCACTCGCCGAGGGCGTCGAGGTTGGCCGCGGTGTCGGTGATCCCGGGCACGAGCGGGATGCGCGGCAACAGCTCGACCGCGCTGTGGCGAAGACGGACGAAGTTGGCCCGGATCTGGGCGTTGTCGACCCCGCAGTAGCGCCGGTGGGCGTCGGCGTCGGCGAGCTTCAGATCGAAGTAGATGGCCGACAGCTGCGGCAGGAGGTGCTCGGCGAACGGCTCCCAGGCGAACTGGCCGCAGGTCTCGAGCAGCACGTGCACCCCCCGGGCGCGTAACGCCGCAGCGAGCTGGCCGAGCGGCCGCGGGTAGAGCGTCGGCTCTCCGCCCGAGAAGGTCACGCCGCCGCCCGAGCGGCGATAGAATGGCTCGTCCTCGAGCAGCGCCGCGGCCAGACGCTCCGGGTCGAGCGGCGCGCCGACCAGGCGCCGCGCCGCGGCCGGGCAGGCGTCGACGCAGGCGCCGCAGGCTCGGCAGCGCGCACCGGCGTGCTGTTCGTGCGCCGGACGGCCGACGCCGTGCGGGCAACGCGCGACGCAGGCGTCGCAGCCGACGCACGCCTCGGCGTTGAGCTGCAGCTCGACGACGGCGCGCAGCCCCTCGGGGTTCTGGCACCAGACACAGCGCAGCGGGCAGCCCTTGACGAACAGCACCGAGCGGATCCCCGGCCCGTCGTCGAGCGCGTTGCGCTCGAGCGCGAAGATGAGCGGCGCGCCGGTCATCGGCTCAGGCGGCGGCGCCGAGCTGGTGCTCCATCCGGGCGATCAGCTCGGCCTGGATGTCGCGGTTCAACTCGACGAAGTAGGCGTTGTAGCCGGAGATGCGGACCAGCAGATCGCGGTGCTCCTCGGGGTGGGCCATCGCCTCGCGCAAGGTCGCCGAGCTGACGACGTTGAACTGCATCTGCATGCCCCCGAGCTCGAAATAGGCGCCGGCGTAGGCGGCCATCCGGTCGACCACGGCGCGCTGGCTGTCGCCGCCGCCGGGGACGACCTTGACGTTGAAGGCGATGTTGTTGGGCATCCGCGCGCCGTCGAGGCGGGCGACCGCTCGCAGCTGGCTGGTCAACGCAGCCTGGGCGCTCGCCGCCGGCGTCAAACCGGGGGTGAACGGCTTGCCCCGCGGCCGGCCGGAGGGCAGCGCGCCGGAGAGCAGGCCGAAGGCGACGTGGTTCGACATCGACCAGTAGCCGGGCAGGTAGGTGCCGCCCCGGTAGTGCTCCTGGGCGGCGAAGCGCGCCTGGACGAAGGCCTGCACCTCGGCGGCGATCTCCTGGGTCAGGGCGTCCCCTTGGCCGAACTTCGGCGCCTTGTGGCGCAGCTCGGCCGCCAGCGCCTCGTGGCCGACGAAGTCGGCCTCGAGCGCCGCGACCAGCACCGGCAGCGTCCACCGCCGCTGCTCGAACACCAACCGCCGGATGGCGGCCAGCGAGTCGACGACGTCGGTCAGACCGATCATCGCCGTGCCCGAGGTGTTGTAGCGCGCGCCACCCTCGATCACGTCCTTGCCCTTCTCCATCGGCCCGTCGAACAGGGCCGAGAACAGCGGCGAGGGCTTGAGCACCTGGTGCGCGCGGCCGAGCAGGTTGTTGGCCTCGACCGACCGGTCGATGACGCAGCCGAGCTGGGCCTGGTAGGCGCGCCAGAACGAAGCGTAGTCGGCGAAGTTCTCCGGCCCACCGGTGCGCGGGCCCACCTGCCGGCCGAGCACCGGGTGCACGCCGTCGTGCAGCGCCATCTCCAGCGGCGCGACCAGGTTGAGCATCATGCAGTTGGTGTGGCCGAAGTGCCGGCCGCACGAGGTCGGCTCGACGCAGCCGGTCGCGGTCCAATCGCGCGCGTGCGCGAGCGAGAAGCCCTGGGCGGTGAGCGCCGGCACGATCGCCGCGTCGTTGTGCAACGACGGCGTCGCCCGGGTCAGCGCGTTGACCTCGCACAGGCGGCGCAGGTAGGCGGCCGAGTTGACCCCCGGCGCGTAGCGAGCGTTGACGTTCGGATCCTTGAGCCGGAGCATCTCGGTGGCCTTGAGCAGGATCCAGGTCAAATCGCAAACCGCGGTCTTGCCCTCGGGCGTCACGCCGCCGAGGGTGATCACCTGGTTCTCCGACGAGCCGCCGAACAGCCGGTTGCCGACGTCGGGGACCATCGGCAGGTGGTCGGTGGCCTTGAGCATCAGCGCGCCGCACAGCTCGATCGCCCGCTCGATGCCGCGGCGCTTGGCGACCGGGTCGCCCGCCGCGGCCAGCTCGCGCTGCAGGTAGGGGTCGAGCCAGGCGTCGAGCCGGCCGAGCACCAGGCCCGCGCCCATGTTCTCGTTGTGCTGGGCGACGAACAGGATCCAGATCGCCTGCAGCGCCTCGTGCAGCGTCTCGGCCGGCCGGGCCGGCACCTTGCGGCAGATGCGCGCCATCTCGGTGAGCGTCGCCCGCCGCGCCTCGCCCTCCTCGCCGGTGAAGCGTCCCTCGCGCAGCTGCCGCTCCGCCTCGTCGGCGAGGTGCGCGGCGTAGACCAGCACCCCCTCGAGCGCCAGCCAGAGCGCGCGGTAGAAGGCCCGCCGGCCGGGGTCGGCGCTCTCGGCCTCGCGCCGCCGCGCCTCGGCCTGGATGTCGACCAGGCCGCGCGACAGCGCCCGCGGCACGTCGACGACCGTGTGCGTCGTCGCCTGCGTCTTCCACATGAAGTAGAGGACGAACCGCTCGTCGAGCTCGAGCGCGGTGCGATCGGCGGCGTGGGCCTTGGTCCACTCACGCACGTTCTCATTGATCCAGAACGGGAAGACCCGCCGGTCGAGGTCCTCGATCTGGCGCTCGCTGATGCGGTAGGGATTCAGCTCGCGCGCCTCGACGGTCAACAGCTCGGGCCAGATCCCGGTGCCGCCCAGCTCCGGGAAGATCGGGATGCCGATCCGCTCGGCGGTCACCGTGCCGGCGAGCAGATCGTCGTCGTGGATGATGGCCCGCTTGTGACAGAGGACGTGGTGGATCGCCTCCGCCTGGCGCAAGACCGGCGGGGTCGCCGGATCGCCGTCGCGGCGGTGAAGGAGCGCATGCTCGGTGACCAAGAGCGCCCGCTCGGTGCAGATCGACGGCTGGGTGGTACGCGCCGCCCAGAGCAGGCGCCGAAGCCGCGGGAAGTCGGCGAGCGTGTAGGCTGCCAGGTGCGGGTCGTCGAGGTGCACGACCTCGCCGACCGGCGGCTCGGCGCACGGCTCGCCCGCAGGCGGCACAGGCAGCTCCTCAGGGCGGGCCGGGCCACGTTGCCACGGCTGCGCGGGCGCGACCTTCTTGCCGCCGAGAGTCACCGCCGCCGACATGTGGCCGAACTTGAGCAGACAGCTCAGGTTCCCCTCGAAGGTCAGCGCGTTGTCGAGCAGCATCGCGAAGGTGTCCTGGCCGGCGAAGAAGCCGCGCATCGCCTCCCGGTCGCGAAAGCGCACCGTCAGGTCCGGCTCTGCCGCGCCGCCGCTCGAAACCCGCATCGTCCCGCCGGCGAAGACCGCGTGGGCGCGATCCCGGCCGTCCTCGGTGACGAAGGCGATCGTCGCGCGAAAGGCGTGGGCGCCGGCGATCGGGTGGACGTCGCGCAGGTGGTGGCGCAGCGACGGCCGGTGGTTGAGCATCGCCGCCATCGCCCGGAGCTTCGTCGTGATCACGACCGGCGTGACTCGGTCGACCAGGTACCTGTGCGCTGCCGCCAAAGAGCTCATCAGACCTCCGCTGGAGGAGGCCCATATAATGTAGAGCGCATAAACATGCAATACGGACTGTATATTAATTTCATTCTATTTTTCATGTATTTATATCGAAATTCTCCAGAAACGGACAGAAACGTACGCGCCGCCGCACGGATGATGATACATGCAGACTTGACTGCATCCAACGAGTCGACTAAGGGCAACGGGATGTTGGCGCCTCGCGGGAAGTCTGGTCGACGCACGCAGGGGCAGCGCTCCGCCGAGACGCAACGGCGGTTGCTCGAGGCGACGATCGCCTGCATCGTCGAGCGCGGCTACGCCGGGACGTCGACGACCGAGGTCTGCCGCCGAGCGGGGTTGTCACGCGGCGCGCAGGTGCACCACTACCCGGCCAAGGCGGAGCTGGTCGCCGCGGCGATCGAGCACCTCTTCGCCCGCCGGCACGAGGAGTTCCGCGCCTCGCTCGCCAACGCGCCGAGCCTCGAGCAGGCCTTCGCCGATCTGTGGGCGCTCTACAGCGGCCCGACGGTGCACGCCTGGATGGAGCTGGTGATCGCCGCGCGCACCGATCTCGGCCTGCGTGAGCACCTGCGGGCCGTCGACCAGCGCTTCTTCGCCGAGGCGACGCAGACCTGCCGCAGCCTGCTGCGGCTCACGGAGCTCGACGAGGCGATGGTCGCGGCGCTCAGCCGCGTGATCCTCTCGGTGCTCGACGGGCTGTCGCTCAATCGCACCCTCACCGGCGACGACCAGGCCCACCGCGCCTCGCTCGAGCTGTTCCAGCGCATGCTCGCGCTGCTGCTCGCCGAGGTGCGCCGGTGAGCGCCGCCTGGCCGACCGGCACGCCGCCCCTCCGACGCCCGCCGCTGTGGGCGCGGCTCACCGCGCGCGGCGGCCCGGCCTCGGCGCGCCTGGTGACCCGCGCCGACGCGGCGGTGATGGCCGTGCCCGGACGCTACTCGGTGACCTACCTGCTGCTCGGACCCGAGCAGGTGGTGATCGCCGACGTCGGCTCGAACACCGACCACGCCGGCATCCTCGCGGCGCTCGCCTGGCTCGGCCGCTCGCCGCGCCAGGTCCGCGCCATCGTGCCGACGCACCTGCACATGGATCACATCATCGGCATCGACGCGCTCGCCACCCGCCTCGACGCGCCGGTGGCGCTCGGCCCGGTGGCGCAGGCCGCAGTGCGCGGCCAGCACCGGCTGCGCTTCCCACCGGCGTGGCGGACGGTCCGGGCGGTGCCCACCTACCTGATGCAGGGCGCGCCGCGCGCCCCGCTCGGCGATTTGCGCCGCGGCTTTGGCTTCGGCTTCCCGTGGGCCAAGAACCGCTTCCGCGCCCGCCTCGAGCCGCTCGCCGCCGACCTCGGCCTGCCCGGCTGGCAGGTGCTCGAGACCCCCGGTCACGCCGACGACGCGCTGTGCTTCTACCACGCCGGTGCCGGCTTCTTGATCGCCGGCGACACGGTGCGCAACTTCTACGGCGGCGAGTGGAACCCGCTGGTCTGCGACCCGAGCGCCTACGCGGCGACCCGGGCGCGCCTCGCGCGGCTGTCGGTGTCGGCGATCTTCCCCGGCCACGGCCCGGTGCTCGACGGCCCGACGCCGCTCGCGACGCTGCGCCACCTGCCCGCCGTCGTCCCCTGAGGCGATGATGACCCGCGCGCCACCCCCCTCGCCCGAGCTCGAGCCCGACGGCCGCGACCCGCCGCCGGCGCCGCCCCGCTTCGTCCGGCTCGCCCGGCTTATCGGCG
>JBFYZW010000152.1:0-6093 GCA_041309305.1 Deltaproteobacteria bacterium
CGGCCGGCGAGCTGGCGCTGATCGCAGACCGCGACAAGACGCTCGGGTTGGTCCGCGGCGCGCGGCTGTGGGCCGAGCCGCGCACCGTCGACGAGGTCGCGCTCGAGCTTCACTGGCTGGCCGAGGCGGGCAAGCGCCGGCACGTCGCCGAGGCGCTGGCCGAGCTGGGCGAGGCCAACCTCAGGCACGAGGGGCTGCACGAGCTGGCCTGTCGGGTCGCCTATGCCGGGCTCGATGATCCGCGCTGGGTCGAGCGGCTGGGCGCGGGGGAGTGCCCGGCGCGCCCGCGCCTGCCGGCGAAGGGCGGCGGACCGGCGGTCGGTCGCTGCCCGGACAGCGACGGGGGCGCGACGGTGACGGTCCTCGAGGGGCGCAGCCCGACCGCGACGGCCTGGGCCTGCGTCGGACCGAGCGGCAGCGCCAGTTTGTTCGTCGCCGACCACACCGGGCGTACCGCGGCGCTCGGTGAGGTGGTGGTGACCAGCGCCGGGGTCTGTCCCGAGAGCCGCGCGCTGGCGGTCTGGCCGGTGGGTCTCGGCGCCTGCCTCGAGGTGCTCACCGAGGACGAGGCCTGCGCGACGGCCAGCGGTGAGCGGCTCGAGCGTGCCTACTGCCTGCCGCCTCCCGGGCCGGCGCCCGCGGCGGCGCTCGAGGTCCGGCTCGCCTTTCGGCGGCTCGAGCGCTACGGCCTGGTCGACGAGGAGTGCGGCGAGCTGGGTGATCCGTACGGGGCCGGGCTCCTGCTCGACGACAGCCTGTGCGCGATCGAGCGCGAGCGGTCGGGGCCGCGCGCGACGAGCTACGTCGTGCGCGATGAGCATGGCTACCTGCTCTGCGTGCGCGGGGCCCACGACGAGCGCGGCACCCGCGACCTGGCCTTCCGCTTCGATCCGGGCGCGACCGTCGAGCTGCGCGCCTGGCCGCGGGTGTGTGAGGTCGACGGCTCCTGAGCAGTGGGCCGGGGTCAGAAGTCGTTGGCCAGCGCGACCGCGGTGATCGTGCCGGCGACGATCACCACCCCGGCGGCGCCGATCCAGAACCACCAGGACTGGTGCCAGCTCTTCTCCTCCGCCGGCGGTGGGTCGGCGAGCGTCTCGGCGGCGGTGACGCGGGTGAGGATGACCGAGCGCGGCTCCGCTTCGCTGCCCAGCCGCACCACCTCTCCGCCGCCCTTGTCCAGGCCGACGATCAGGTACATCAGTCGGACGCTGTCCTGTCCGGCGAAGAACGGCGCCGCGGCCACGCCGAGCTGCAGCGCGGCGGTCGCGTCGACGGCGAGCGCGGTCGCCTCCGGCCGGTCGTAGGCCCACAGCCGCACCTCGACGGTCTCGACCAGCCCGTCCGGGTCGGTGAGCTGAGCGGTGATCAGCAGCTGGTCCCCCTGCAGGCGCACCGCCGCGTCGTGGAGCGCGGGCGCGGCGAGGGTGCTGGCGAGGATCCAGGCGGCGAGCATCGCTCCTCCTCAGCGCGCGGCGCGTAGCCGGCGTTGTCGTCCGAGCACGAGGGTGACCAGCAGGAGCGCGACGCCGGGCGCCGGCCCGCCGCCGCTGCCGGCGCAGCCGCAGCCGGTCGGCTCGCAGACCCCGGCGGCGCTGAAGCCGGCGTTGCATTGGTAGCCGGCCGGGCAGGTCTGGCCCGCCGCACAGGGGATGGCGCACAAGCCGTCGGCGCACAGGCCGCTCTCGCAGTCGAGGAACCCGGTGGCCGCGGTGCACGCCTCGCCGATCGGGCGGGTGCCGTTGCCCACGCCGGGGACGCAGACACCGCCGGCGGCGAGGTCGTTGACGTCTCGCGGCAGGCAGCCGGCCCCGTCGACGAACGGGCAGTCGAAGTGGCCGAGCTCCGGGCGACAGGCGAGGACGCAGACCGTGGCGCCGCCGGAGACCGGGTAGCAGATCCCCGAGGCGCACTCGGCGTTGCTGCTGCACGGCGCGAGGAAGGCCTTCGCGCCGGTCGGATCGGGATCTGGATCCGGATCCGGGTCGGGATCCGGGTCGGGGTCGGAGCCGCCGGCCGGGACGCAGACTCCGCCGCTCGAGCCGGACAGCGCGACGCAGTCCTGCCCGGCGTGCGGGCAGCTCGGGCTGGCCGGGCTGCAGGCCACGAGGCACTCGGCGCCGCCCTGGCCATCGCCGACGCAGATCAACGCCGGCGCGCAGTCGAAGCCGCTGACGCACGGCTCACCCTCCTGGTTGTCGCCCTCCGGGTAGCAGGCGGCGGCGACCGTGTTCCCCTGCTGGTCGACCCACAGCTCGACGCAGGTCAACCCCGGCCCGCACGAGCCGGCGACCCGCCAGTCGCACGCCGGTTGGCAGGTGTAGGCATCCTCGTCCCCGACGACCGGGGCGCAGGTCAGACCGTCCTCGCACAGGTAGTCGGTCGCCAGGCAGTCCTGGTTCAGGCGCGCGGCGACGAAGCAGGCCCCGCCGGTGACGTTGCCGCTGCCGTCGCCGAGCGGCACGCAGAAGAAGCCGGAGCCGCAGGAGGAGGCCTGCGCCGGGTCGCACTCGCGGTAGCAGTGCCCGTAGGTGTCGACGTTCGGGACGTCGAGCAGGCAGACCAGCCCCGGGGCGCAGTCGTCAGCCGTGTCGCCGCAACGCTCGCCGACCTGCAGCGTGCCGGGCGGCCAGCAGATGCCGCCGCCGCCCTCGAGCGGCACGCAGCGGTAGTCAGTGCCCGAGCAGGTGTTGGCGCCGTTCGGGTCGCAGTTCTCGTAGCAGTGGGCGATGATGTTCGGCTCGGTGCCCTCGTCGCCGATGCAGCTCGCCCCCTCCTCGCAGACGCCGGTGCAGACCTCGCCGACCGCCGGCGCGCCCTTGCGCACGCAGACGTTCTGGGCGCCGACCAGCGTGCAGGTGTAGCCGGGCTCGCAGGTGCCGCAGGTGTGCGAGCAGTAGGAGAAGCCCTGGTAGGTGATGCACAGCGGCGCGCTGCTGCACTGGCTCGGCGAGCTGCACGCCGCGCCGAGGCCGCCGGGCGTGCCCGGGTAGAGGGCGCAGATGCCGTTGATGTCGTCCTGCTGCGGCGTGACGTAGTCGCCACCGGAGGCGCCCATCAGCGCCTGGCAGTCGTTGCTGCACTGGCTGGTGACGTAGCCGAGCAGGCACGGGTGGCCGAGGCCGAGCGAGTGGCCCATCTCGTGCATGACCACCGACTTGACCGAGTTGAAGGTCCAGCCGCCCTGGATGAAGCCGTTGATCAGGATGTCGCTGTCGAAGAAGGAGCGATCGCTGCAGCCCCACGAGTAGGGCGAGACCGTGACGCCGAGCGTGCCGCCGGCGCCGGCGCCGGTGACGGTCATCCACTCGCTCGAGCCGGTGACGAAGAAGACGCCGTGCTCGCTGTCGACGTTGTTGTGGTCGCCCCAGCGCGCGTCGGAGTTGGCGGGCATCGTCTGCGAGGCGTCCATCACGAAGCTCGAGCAGCTGACGTCGCTCCACGCCTGCGCCGACTCGCGGCCGGCGGCGACGAAGTCGGCGGCGGTGATGCCGTTGCCGCCCTGGTTCTCGACCTTCATCGCCAACTGGCTGCCGTACCAGCGCGGCGCGGCCGAGAGGCCGCAGCCGCAGCTGTCGGTGTCGCGGACCCCGCCGGGGCAGCCGTAGCCGTCGAAGCTGGTGATCCGCCAGCCGCAGTGGAACTCGTAGGCCCAGGCCGGCGCGGCGACGACCAGGGGCAACGCGGCGACCAGCGCGAGGCGGGCGGTCATCGTGCACCTCCGGCGAGGATGCCGCGCAGGCGGGCGACGAATTGGTCGAGGGGCCAGGGGCCGGTCTCCGGCGGCTCGCTCGCGCTCCACCGGCCGTCGCCCGTCGGGCGGACGAAGGCGACGTCGCCGAACTCGGGCGCGACCCAGGGCGCGCCGGCTTGGTCGAACACCCGGTACTTGCCCAGGCCCATGCCGTAGCTCACCACCATGCCGTCGAAGCGCTGGGCGAAGAGGATCATCCGCTCCCCGGGGACGAAGCGCAGCGCGCCGGGGATGCTCACCGTCACCCCGTCGAGGGTGCCACCGACCTGGTAGACGACCAACCGCTCGTGCTTGGCCACGCCCTTGAGCGGCTCGATCACCTTGAGCTCGGTCAAGGTCAGGATGCGCGCTCGGTCCTTGCTCCAGGTCACCTGTTGTCCGAGCACCTCGGCGTGGACGATGACCTCGGCCTCGCGGGTCATCTGCGGCAGGCCGACCGGAACGACCAGGGTCGCCGCGGCGGCGGCCGGCCAGACGGCGGCGAGTGACGCGGCGAGCAACGACAGGCGAGCGCGACGGATTGACATGATCTGCTCCATGGTTCAGCGGGCGGCAAAATAGCCAAGCCGGACGGCGGTTGGCAACCCGGAGTAGCGTTCCTCGCCGGGCCAGTGATAGGTCAACCGGCTGATGAACGAGACGGTCGGCATCCTCGGGTTGGGCGTCTATCTGCCGCCGACGATTCGGCGCAACGACTACTGGCCGCCGGAGGTGGTCGAGCACTGGGCGCGCGAGATCGCCGCGGCGTTGACCGGTCGTGCGATCGATCCGGCGACGCTCGACGACGACCAACGCGCCATCGTCGAGGCGATGGCGGTCGACGCCGGCGATCCGTTCCGCGGCGCGCGCGAGCGCCGGGTGCACGACGCCGGCGGCTTCGCCAGCGAGATGGAGGCGGCGGCCGCGCTTCAGGCGATCGCCGACGCCGGGGTCGAGCCCGACGAGATCGACTTCGTGCTCGGCGCGTCGCTCGCACCCGACTACGTCAGCGTGCCGGACGCCTGCCGGGTGCACCGGCTGCTCGGCCTCGCCGAGCGGTGCTTCGTCGTCCACGTCGACGCCGCCTGCAACGCGTTCGGCCAGCAGTTGATCGTCAGCCAGGCGCTGGTGCGCACCGGGCGCTTTCGCACCGGCCTGCTCTTCCAATCACACCACACCTCGCCGCTGATGCGGCGAGAGGACCACTGGTCGGCGTGGTGGGGAGACGGCGCCACCGCGCAAGTGGTCGGACCGGTCGCCGCCGAGCGGGGCCTGCAGGCGTCGGCCGCCTTCGCCAGCGGCGAGAACTTCGCGGCGATGGTCATCGGCCAACCAGGGCGGCGCTGGTTCGATGACGGGCGCTGCTTCGTCTACGGGGCCGATCGCGGCGCGGTGCGGCGCATGGTCGCCGACATGCCGCGCAAGGCGCGCACGACCATCGGCGAGGCGCTCGCCGGAGCGGGCTGGCGGGCAGACGAGGTCGACTTCTACGCCGCGCACCAGCCGGCGACCTGGTTCAGGACGTTGACGCAGCGCTGCGCCGGGCTCGAGCGGGCGCGCTCGCTCGATACCTTCTCCTGGGCAGGCACGCTCAGCGCCGCGAACATTCCGCTGGTCCTGCACACCGCGCGGGCGCGCGGCCTGCTCGGCGACGGCGATCGGGTGGTGACCTTCTCCGGCGGCGCCGGCGAGACGTGGACCGCCTGCGCGCTGGTTTGGGGACGCTGAACTCTACTCGGTGAAGCCGGCGATCGTCCGTGCTCGTTCTCCGAGCGGCGGCGCCACCGTGCCGTCGACCTTGATCTCGATGACGGTCGGCCCGGAGCGGGCGAGGGCGGCGCGCAGCGCCTGCTGCATCTCTCCTGGGCGTTCGACCACGGCGCTGGCGACGCCCATCGCCCGGGCCAGGGCCGCGATGTCGAGCGGGCAGCGGTAGACGATCGAGCGCATCGGCCGTCCATCGCCGACCGACTGGCTGCCGTGCCAGGTGATCCCGTGCATCTGGTTGTTCTCGACCAGCCAGATCACCGGCAGGCCGTACTCGGCGGCGGTCAGCACCTCGAGGCCGTGCATCGTGAAGCAGGCGTCGCCGACGATCGCGACGATCGGTCGGTTTGGCTCGGCCAGGGCCGCACCGATCGGCGCGGCGGTGCCGTGGCCCATCGAGCCGAAGCCGAGGTTGAGGATGAAGCGTTGGTCGCCGACCACGGGCAGGTCGTGGATGTTGAATAGCATGTGGCCGCCGATGTCGGAGAAGACCACTGCGTCGCGCGGCAGCACCTCGGCGAGGTCGGCGCGCCAGCGGCGCGGGTGGACCGGGGTGCCGCCGTGGTCCTGCTCGGCGCCGCGCCGCGGCCGTCGGG
>JBFYZW010000153.1:0-4500 GCA_041309305.1 Deltaproteobacteria bacterium
ATCAGTCGGCAAGGATTTCAGCTTCATTTTCGCGCACCTCCAGCGGGCGGCACCACGCCGCCGGGAGGGCACGCTACACAGGCCGGATCACGAAATCACGCACAGTTGCCGGAGGGACACGCCCAACGCGTACACACGAGTCGCGGACGGCGGAAGGTCGCCGTCGTCGCGGGGGCGCGGCACCTGTTGCGCATCGCCTACTACGTGCTGCGCGACGGGACGGCGTACGATCCGAGCCGGCTGCACAACAACGCGCCAGCGGCACCGGCCGCCGAGAAGGAGACCGAGCAGGCCGCCTGAGCGACCGGCGTCATGACAACGCCAACAGACGAGAGGCCGTCGCCGGGGAAACAGGAAGGAGCCAGGTCGCATGTTACCTTGGCAGGGACTCACGAGTTGACGACCAAAGCCCAAGCATAGATTAGCCGGCTCCGTTTCCCGTACGGCAACATGTGCCGGACCACTCAGCAACGGGTGAGTTCGAGCACGGATGGAAGGATGGAGAACCCTGGCGGCGCGCGGGTGATCGTCTGCAGGCTTCAGAGGACCAACGGGACCGGAGTCTCAGGGCGGAGGTCTATCGATCTCGCTTGCCCACCATCATGGAAGGGAAGACAAAACCCCTCCCCCGATGGCGAACACCGCCCGACCTCGCCGCTCATCGCTTGCCCCCACCATCGCGACGACCATCAACCCACGACTGAACATCGTTTGCAACACCGGACGCGTGGGCAGGTCGAACGGTTTCCTCCCGGTGGGCAGACCTGCGCCTGCCTGACCTTCGCCGACTCCATTCATTCGGCCTCGGCCTCGCTCAACGGCGACTACCCGAACCGAAATGGCAACGGCAGTCGAACCGGCCCCGACGGAGGACTGCGAGCACGAGAACACGAAAGGGGCAAACGCCCTCTCCCTGCGACGATTGTATCCCGGCCAGACTTCCCATCGTACATTCCCCGCCTCGACTCGACCATCAACGCATGCCCGGTGGCTCTTCGCAACCGGTTCCCGACTGCTGCCTTTCTGCTCGCGATTCATCCAGCCATCAATGGAGACGGTGAGGACCAACCAGGAATCGAGGATGGGTCCCATGAGTCGATCGTAGCCTCGATGAGCCGGGGTTCAACGCCAGCGATTCTGCAACTTCGATGCGGAGATGGCGTCGACCTTGTTTTTGGACGGGACGACCGCGCGCTTCCTCGACAACCCGACCGCCGGGGGAGTCGCCGTCCCGCCGATCAAGGACCTGCAGGTGCGGCGCGACGCGCTGCAGACGATCAGCGAAGCCAACGAGTGACGCGCAGCCGTCGTCGCACCGTCGTGGACGGACGACGGCTGACGCTCGGCGGTTGACGCTCAGGCGTGCCGGCGGTAGGCCGCGCCGCGTCGCTTGACCGCCTTGGTCAAGGCCGCGCGCGCTTCGCGCAGCGCCCGCGCGATCTCGGCCTCGCTCGCGGCCGCCTCTTCGGCGAAGTAGCGCAGCACCTCGAGCTGCAGCTCCGGGTCCAGACGCGTGACGCCGGCCACGTCACTGTCGGTCGCCTGAATGGCGCCGATCATCAGGAGGGCCATGGTCAGTTGGATCTTCTCGTGCGGGACGATCTCGACCGAGCCGTCGAAGTTCAGAGGGTAACCACGGGCCATCAGGCGCACCTTGCGGCCACCGCTGAGCGTATACTCGACGGTCGGCGGCTGTGACTCGCCGTCGACGACCTGCTCGCGCGGCTGGCCGGCGTGGGCGCCGCGCGGCGCGATGCTGGCTGCCTGGAGTGCGGCGACGTCGATCTCGACCAGCTTTGATGAGCCGCTGCCGAGGATGCAGCCATCGGGCAAGTGCTCCAGGTCGTCGGCGGTGATCGAGGTGACACCGGTGCCGCCGAGGATGACCTGTTGGCGCGAGAAGAACGCCGTGCGGCTCGCCGCGACGGCGAAGCCAGCGGTGCGGGCCCGCTCCTCGGCCACCGGATCCGCGTCGAGGACCGTGACGACGGCCCCCTGTTGCCGCAGGTACTCCGCCCAGGGCGCGCCGATGGTGCCGAAGCCGACGACGCCAATGCGTACGCCGCGCAGCGAGCGAAGGCCGAGGCGCGCCAGCCGCTCGACTCCTTTGAGGTAGAGCGAGTCGCCGATCATCGGTCCTTCGACGTACTTGCCCCAACTCTGCGCGACGTTGACAACCGAGGTGCGGAGCGCCGCGCCGTCGGCGACGGTAATGCCGCGGCGGGTCTGCTCGACGATGCGAAACAGGTGCGCGTCACGGCGCAGCTCCGGGTCCTCGGCGAGGCTTTTCGCCACCAGCCCGCCGTCGTCGATGACCAGGACCCGGCGACCGTGCTTCTTCGCCGCGGCGAGGCGCTCGCGCATCGCCTGGCGGACGTCGCGCTCGAAGGCGGCCATATCCAGCGGCGGAGAACGCACGTCCCAGCCCTGGTCAACCAGCGTCTCGGTCACGGCGGCGCTAGCCGAATACGGCACACTGACGATGGTCGTGCGTTGTCGGCTCATCCCCATCCGCCTGAGCCCCTCGAACATCACCGCCTGGGCACCGAGCAGGTGTTGGACGCACAGACACTCGTAGTCAGCGAAGGTCTGCGCGTCGGAGCGCGCGACGATCTTGTCGATCATCGGCAGGCGGTCGGGGACCGACTGCAGGCGGGCGAGTCGATCGACCAGGGCCCGCTCGGCCTGTTCGTCGGGCTCGACCGACTTGCCGCGGCCGGCGAGGCGCAGCACGCCGCGCGAGCGCAGCGCGTCGAGGAAGGGGAAGCGCTCCGGGTTCTCCTGCCAGCGGTGTTGGATCCAGGTCGCGCAACTCCAGTTGCCGGTGAAGAGTTCGGGTCGCGCCCGGACCATTGCGGCGAGCGTCTTGACGAAGGGTTGGCCCTTCGGTGCGGCGCGGACCGCGTCGCACAGGAGTTTCGAGCGCCAGATCTGATCGCGGATGCGTAGATCGGGGATCAGCTCGGGGTAGCGGCGGCGCAGTTGGTGGATCGTCTCGGGCTTCAGGCTCGGATAGGCAGCGCGCACGAGCGGGTCGGCGAGCAGGCGCGCGAAGATCTCCTCGCGGGTTGCGCCGAGCGGCAAGGACTGCAGCTCGACCGCGACGCGCATCGCCAGCTCGAGATCGACCACCGAGCGGGGCTCCGGCGTGCGGTACCAGGGGAAGAGCTCGGGGAACTCGTTGACCACCCGGGAGAGGTTCTCGCGGCGGGTGCCCAGTTCACGGGCGATGGCCGTCAATGTCAGGCCATCCTTGTCCCCGACCTCGTCGGCGAGCGCCGCGGCGCGACGGGCGAGCGCCAGTCGTTGCTTCGCCATCGTCGCCAGGCGCTTCTCGCGTCCGCGCACCTGCAGGCTCGAGACGTACGGCACGAGCTTCGGGTAGGTGGCGCGCAGCTTCTGGATGTGCGTGCGGGTGAAGCCGGGGTACTCGGCGTGGAAGGCCTTGTCGCGCCGCAGCCGGTCGACGTAGGTCTGCAACGGCCGGCCCGGGTCGGCGGCGATCACGGCGCCGACGCGCGCGGCGAGCTCCCGCGAATAGCTCAAGCGGGCGTACTCCCACGGCATCTTTCCCTGCGCATCGGCGAGGGCGGCGAGCTCGGGAAACTTCTTCGGCTCGGCCAGCCAGCGCGGCACGAGCAACACGACGCGTTGGTAGCAGTAGGAGCCGGGGTACTCGTCCTGCATGTGGCCGACCAGCTCGCGCAGCTCCGCCTCCGGGGGGGAACGGCGGACAACCTCGGCGAAGGCGCGGGCGTAGCGCTGCTCGCGCGCCGCGCGCCAGTTGTCGATGCCGAGGTCACGCTTGAGCACCAGGTGCAAGGAGGAGAGCGTGCCGTCCGGGTCGTGACGTTCGAGCACCCCGGGGGCCTCGCGGCGCAGGATCGCCGCCACGTCGGCGATGCGGGCGAAGAGCGGCGCCTCGTCGACCGCCCGACGCACGGCGGCCACCTCGTCAGCGGTCCAGCGGGCGAAGCCGTGCCGGCGCTCGAGGACGCCGGGCCAACGTTTGCGGATCTCGTAGGTGGCGCGGTTGACCGCCTCGAAGTCGGATTTTAGCCGCGCGGCGATCTCCTCGTAGGACTGCTCGGGATCGCGCTCGAGCTCGGCGAGTACGGCGCGCAAGAAGGTCTCGTACTCCTCTTTGACGTCCGATTTGAAGTCGGGGACCAGGTCGGGGAAGTGGCGGCGGAACGAGCGGATGGTCAAGGCGTTCTGCAGGTGCACGTCGAACTCGTCGGCCAAAACGCGCACCATCTCGGCCGCGGTGGTGATGCGGCGCGTGCGATAGAGTTCGGCGATCAGTTGGCAGTGGCGTCCGATGACCCGCCGGCGCAGCTCGAAGACCGATGGCACAAGGTCCGGGTACTCGCGTTGCAGCCGGACCAGCGCGTTGGGGTAGAAGCCGCCGCCGATGACCTCGTCGATGATCGCGACGAGCTGTTCGTTCTCGATGTTGTAGGTGATGCGCGGATCCGCTAGAACGCCGATCGGTTTGAA
>JBFYZW010000154.1:0-2452 GCA_041309305.1 Deltaproteobacteria bacterium
CGAGACCAACCAAACGTGACGTTGACGCATGGTCATCCTCTCGTGACGGATGGGGCCGGGACCGGCCTGGCCTGCCGGGGGCGGGCCCGGTCCACGCCGAGTGCCCGGGCCAAGAGATCGGCGTAGAGCATCACCGGCAGCTCCGGGCTGGCGTCCGGCAGGCCGAGCTGGCTCTGGCAGTGCGGACACGCCGTGCACAGGAGGTTCGCCCCGGACTCGAGCGCGTCGGCGAGCTTGGCGGTGCGCAGGCGGCCGGCGAGCACGGGGTTGGCGGGCGCAATGGCCGCGCCGCAGCAGTCGAGGCGCCGCGGCCAGTCGACCGGCCGAGCGCCGGCGGCGGCGAGCAGGCGCTCGAACACCGCCGGGGCGTTCGGGTTGTCGAGCGCGACGACGTTGCTCGGTCGGAGCGCGTGGCAGCCGTAGTGAGCCGCGGTCTGGAGCTGGCTCTGCGGCGCCACCACCCGCGCCGCGATCTGCTCCGCGCCGACGTCACGGGCCAGCACGTCGAGCAGATGGCGGACCTCGGTGTCGCCGCGCAGCGTCAGCCCATCGTCGGCCAGCCGCGCGCCGAGCGCGTCCCGCCACCGGGGCTCGCGGCGCAACAGGTGCTGCGCGTGGCGCAGGTTGCCGTAGCAGCACTGGCACAAGGTGAGGATGTTCAGCCCGTGCGTACCCGCCAGCGCCAGGTTGCCGGCGGCGAGCCAGAGGAAGGCGTCGAGGCGCAGGTGCCGCTCCGGGTAGCCACAGCAGCCGAACGGCAGATCGACCAGCTCGACGCCGAGCCGCTCGAGCACCGCGCGCGAGGTGCGCTCGAGCTCGGGCCGCCGGCTCGGGATGACACAGCCGACGAAGAGGGCGAGCTTCACACCGCACCCCCCTGTGGCGACGACGCCTGCTCGGTGCGCCGGAGCGCGCCGAGGCGGGCATAGCCGCGGTTGCGCAGCTCGTAGAGGACCTCGGTGACCCGGATACCGGCTGGACAGTGCTCCTGGCACTGGTAACAGGTCGTGCAGTCCCAGACCATCCGCGAACCGAGCGCCAGCTCGGACAGGCCGAGGCGCAGCAGGTTCATCACCTTCTGCGGCGTCGCGTCGACCCACCCCTCGCCGGTCGAGTGGGCCACGACCGGACAGACGTTGGTGCAGGTCTGGCACTGGACGCAGGGCGAGAAGGTCCGCCGATCGTGGGTCAGCGAGGTGAACACCGGCACGCCGGTGGACAACCGCGGCGACTCCGGCGCCGCGGCGAGCCGCTCGGCCCACACCCCCGCCGGCGCGCCCCTGATCCAGGAGCCGATCGGCGTCTGGCCCCGCGCCGCGAGGTCTCGCTTGCCCTCGGCCCACAGGTCGGCGAGGTCGAGGCCGAGCGGACAGCCGGCGGTGCAGCGGCCGCAATCGGTGCAGGCCAGCGCCCCCTCGGCGATCAGCGCCAGCTCGGCGTCGCTCGTCGCCGTCCCGGTGGCCACCCGGCGCAGCGCGAGCAGCTTGGCCGACGGCAGGACGTTCTCGTTAGCGTACAGGCGCTGCAGCGGCCGCACCGAGCAGCGCTCGTCACACAGGCCGCAGCGCACGCAGGCGTCGAGCGCCAGCGCCCGGCGAGTCGCCCGCAGCCCGTCGTCCCCGGCCGCCGGCGCGGCGGCGTCGGCGAGCAGACTCGCCGGGCCGGCGACGAGGTGGAAGAGCCGCCGCCAGGGCAGGTAGACCAGGCCGACGAGACAGAGGATCACGTGCAGGTGCCAGAGCCCCCGCGCGGCGTCGACCCCCGCGAGCCAGGCTGCTGCCGGCGCCGCGGCGCGCGACAACGGGTAGGAGGCGATCAACTGCCGCGGTGAGCCGTGGCACGAGACACACGACTCCTCGTGCAGCTCTTGGCCGAGCGCCTCCGTCTCCGCGTCGCGCACGATCGGCCGGTCGGTGAAGACGACCCCGAAGGCGTCGGCCCAGAGGGCGCGCAACGGCTCGAGCTCCTCCGCCGAGGCGCTGCTGTAGTCCTCGGCCATGCGGTAGAAGCTCGGCGCCGAGATGATCTGGGTCGCCTTCAGCGCGACGCCGGTCACGATCACGCCGACCACAAGCCCGAGCAGGAGTGGATCTCGGCGCCGCAAGCGCGGCAACGACCGCCGCGCGGCCCGACGCCGGAGCGCGCTGAGCATGACGCCGGCGATGACCAGCACACCCAACCCATCGCGCAGCTCCGGCCAGGGGCTCAACGTCGGCTCGTAGCCGGAGACCCACCGCGCGGTCGTCACCCCGTCGAGCGCGTGGAGGAGGATGAGCGCCACGAGGCCCACGACGATCGCCGCGTGCGCCAGCCAGCGCACCCGGTCGCGGCGCCACAGGCGGGACTGCAAGGCGATCTCGGCGACCAGGACCCGCACCAGGCTCGCCGGGCGCGCGCGCCGCAACGCGCGCACCGCACCACGCACAGCGGACCAGCCTCGCCCCGGCAGCGG
>JBFYZW010000155.1:0-5796 GCA_041309305.1 Deltaproteobacteria bacterium
CTCCCGGTGGGCAGACCTGCGCCTGCCTGACCTTCGCCGGCTCCATTCATTCGGCCTCGGCCTCGCTCAACGGCGACTACCCGAACCGAAACGGCAACGGCAGTTGAACCGGCCCCGACGGAGGACTGCGAGCACGAAAGGAGCGGCCGCCCAGGCGGCCGGCCTTTGAAGAATTCACCACTCCCTCGGATGCAAGCCTTTGCCGCTCCGTCGGGTTGTGCACCACTCCCAGAACCAACATCGGGCTCTGACCACAACGCGGGCAGCACAGAACGTCTACCTCGAACACCCGCTTCGCCAGGTCGCGCCAGCTTAACCGATGACCTATCGACTCCCTCCTACGGCCCACCGCCCCACGAACCAACTCCTCACATCTGCACTCTCCTCCAGCGACGCCACGCGAGGCCGGCGAGCGCCAGGCCGATGCCCCACGCCCCACCGGCCGGTGAGGCGGCAGCGCAGCCAGACCCGTCGGCCCGCCGGCAGGTGGCGAGCGCCGCGTCGCAGACGTCGCGCTCGGTCACGCACGCATCGCCGGTCGAGGTCAGGGCCGCGACCTGGGCCTCGAGTGCTGCGACCTGGGCCTCGAGCTCGGCGACCCGCGCCGTAGCCGCGTCCCGCGCGCTGGCGCACGCCGCGAGTTCGCTGGTGCAAGCGTCGCGCTCGCCTGTGCGCGTCGTCAGGTCTGCCGTACACGCGTCGCGGGCCGTGGCGCAGGAGACCAGGTCCGCGGTGCAGGTGTCGCGCGCCGCACCGCAGACGGAGAGGTCGGCCGTGCAGACACCCAGATCGATCCGACAGGCGTCCCGCTCGACCGGGCACTCGAGATCCACCGGTCCGTCGTTGCAATAGCCCGACCGGACGTCGCAGGGATCGCCGTAGCCATCGTTGTCCGTATCGGCCTGGCTGGGGTTGTAGTTGATCGGGCAGTTGTCGCACGGATCGCCGGCCCCGTCGCTGTCTTCGTCCTCCTGCCCGGCGTTGACGTCGTCGGGGCAGTTGTCGATGAAGGAGAGCACGCCGTCGCCGTCCGCGTCGGTCGTGGTGTCGAAGCAGAGGGTCTCATACGGGTCGAGGAATTGGATGAGATCCCCGACGTGGATCTGAAGGGTGTGGCCACCGAAGCCCGTCACGTCGCCTCCATGGTGAAGGCAGACGGCCGCGCTGTCGAAGGTGACCACGGAATCGTTGAGAGTCACCGTCGCCTCGTACCCCGAGCTGCCCAGACGAAACGCGGCCTGGCAGTAGGACATCTCTGGCACCACCAGCTCTACGTCGTCCCCGTCGCAGGTGAGCCCTGCGTCCGCGGTGAGGCGGACCGCATCAGCGCAACCGACGACGTGCAGGGAGTCGAGCGAGCCACCGCCGGTGAGGACGAGGGCGCTGTTCTGCACCGAGTAGTCGTCGGTGACATGGGGCCGGTCGATCTGGATCTGGTCTCCACTGCGCTCGACGATGGTGCCGGTGGTCTGGGCGCCGTCGTCGAAGGCATCGGACGGTGTCACCGGTTGCGGGTCGACGCCGTTGGCGATGCCGTCACCATCGGCGTCGGCGTCGCAGACATCACCGAGGCCGTCGGTGTCCACGTCCTCCTGCCCTGCGTTGGCGTCCCACGGGCAGTTGTCCGCGATGCCGGTGAGCCCGTCGCCATCCGGATCGATGACCGGCGAGAGGTTGAAGCGCAACGCGTAGTCGAGGTGATAGCTGTAGCTCCAGGCCGTGACGATCTGATCCTGGTCGAGCGCGAACAGTGGCGGATAGCCCCCCTCGCAGATCGTGGGATCAACGAGCGAGTAAGTCGCGCCGCTGTCCTCGAAGATGGCCAGCGATGACGCGGGCCCGGCGGTCACGACCCGCGTGCCGGAGAGGCGCAGGCCGTTGCCATACGCGCCGCCGAGCCCGGTGAACACCGTGGTGAAGGCTGCCCCGTCGACGGACCGTTTGAGCCACGAGGAGAACGAGCCGACCAGCAGCCAGAGGTCGGCGCCCATCGCCGCCAGCTCCAGGTTGGTGTCGTTCACGTACTCCTGGAGCATGTCGAAGTCGGCGCCGTGATTGACGCTGCGCTGGATGTCGAGGTAACGCGACGTGCTGTAGCCGCCCGGCAGCAGGCAGGTGCGCGACCAGACGTGCGCGGCAGCGACGTGGCCGCCGGAGACCGCCAGGATCGGGTCGGAGGCGCCGCAGGTGCACGCATACGTCGTGTTGCATTGGCCGCGCACGGCGTTGTCGTATTCCTGGTGGGTGAAGCTCGCGCCGGTGTCGCTGCTGCTCGCGAGCCGGTAATCGGTGAGGCTCGGATCGGAGGTGTCCTCGGTCGCATAGGCGACGTGAGCCCGGGTCCCTTCGAGATGCGCGCGGATGCCGTAGATCGTGCCGGTGACCGCGGTGTTGTCCACCGGGTCGAGCGTCGCCCCCTCGTCGAGGCTGCGCAGGATCACCAGAGCGCTCGCGGTCCGCGCGACCACCAACAGGGCGGAGCCCTCGGCGACGATGGCGAGGCTTCGTACCTCGCCGATGCTCGGCGACGCGGTCGTGCTCCAGGTGACACCGGCGTCCGCGCTCGCATGCAGGACGAAGCCGTCCCCGCCGACCGGCGCGACCACGGCGTAGCCGAGCGCTCCCTCCGCGGCGATGACCACGCGGGCCGAGGAGGTCGAGAGGATGCGGGGGGACAAGAAGCTCGGCTCCCCGGCCGGTCGGGCGTAGAGGCGCAGCTCCGCGGGGTTGGGGGGCACCTGCTGCTGGGCCAGCAGGTAGTGGTTCCCCGCACTCGTGGCCACGGCGTTCAGCGCATTGACGAAGTCCTGGCTCACGGTCGAGGGCACGCCGAACGCGCCACCGTTTCCGCAGACGAGCGCCGAGCAGGCCGTGCGCGCGAGCTCGGCGACCGGTGCGACGTCCGGCGCGCAGGCGACACCGAACAGGCTCGCGGGTCCAGCGACGAACAGGAGAAAGGAGCGGTTCATGCGACCTCCCCGGCGGGTTGCGAAGGAACGGCAGCCGTGGCGATGCGAGCGGTTGCAGAGCGCCGAACGTCCTTTCTTGAGGTTTCTGCGCTGTGCTGTCAAGCGAATGACGTGGCTGCGCCCTCCTGGGGGAGCGGGCGCGCCGAGCACGGCCTCCTCGCCTGTCTCGAAGTCGAAGGCGGACTGCCGACCACACCGCCTACCAATCCACCACGGCCTCCGACCTGCCTAGGCCAGGGGCACCGTTCCCCGTTGGTCAGGCCCTCTTGGTGGAACGGAACCGGCTGGAGCGCCGCAAGATGACGAGGACGAGGATCACGGCGGCCACCGGCGTCCCGTCGCTGGCCCGACAGTCACAACCAGCGACCTCGGCCGGCCGCTCCTCCTCCTCGTCGACAAAGTCATCCGTTGGGTCGAGCGGGTCCGAGCCACGGCCGAGCTCCGCACCGTCCGAGACGCCGCCGCCGTCGGAGTCGGGGTCGAGCGGGTCGGTCTCGGTCCCGTCGCGAAGGCCATCGCTATCGATGTCCTCGGCGCCGTCGAGCGCCCCGTCGTCGTCGGTGTCAGCGTCCGTCGGGTCGGTCGTGGTGGTAGGATCGCTGTCAGGCACGAAGTTGTCGGGGGCATTGGCGTCGGACACCTCGCGGTCGGTCAACCCCAACTCGGTGCCGTCCATCAAGCCGTCGCCGTCGGAATCGGCGGCGTGTAGATCCGTCCCGATGGTGCCGAAATACTCGTGGTGGTCGCTCAGGCCATCGCCGTCCGTGTCGAGGCAAGCGCCGATCGTCGTCGTACCGTTTTGGAGCAGCGTGCCATCGATCACGCCGTCGCAGTCACCGTCCAGGCCGTTGCACGCCTCCACGTCCGGCGCGATCTCGAGAGCATCACACTGAGCGCCCAGCTGGTCCTGGCGGCAGACGATCGTACCCATCGAGCGACATTCGCCGAGTCCAACCGCACAGGATTCTCCGATTTCGAAGCCGTCGTCGGCGGTACCGTCGCAGTTGTTGTCCAACCCGTCGCAGAGCTCTTCGACTGGTTCGATTGCCGCCGCGTCGCAGATCGTGCTCGAGTGGTCTGGAGCACAGACGGTCAGGCCCGATGCGCGGCATTCACCCAAGCCAATCTCGCAAGGCACACCGAGGACGAAGCCGTCGTCGGCGGTGCCGTCGCAGTTGTTGTCCAGGCCGTCGCACACCTCGGGCGAGGAGACCCCGGGGCTCACGCTACACCCGACCGTCGTCACCGAACCCACGTTGCACTGCCAAACGCCCGTCGCCGTACACTCCCCCTGGCCGACCGTGCACGGGGTGCCCACGGGTGTGTCCTCGTCGACGCTGCCGTCGCAATCATTGT
Organism: Deltaproteobacteria bacterium; assembly: GCA_041309305.1. Taxonomy (GTDB): domain Bacteria; phylum Myxococcota; class XYA12-FULL-58-9; order XYA12-FULL-58-9; family XYA12-FULL-58-9; genus JBFYZW01. Next base: position 4,326 of record JBFYZW010000155.1, read on the forward strand.
CGAGGCCGTCACACGCGGCGCCGGTGGCCTGACCCACATCGGTGGTCTGTTGCACCGCGCCGTCCGGGCAGTCCGGGTTGATGGCGACGGCCGCTGGCTCGACGACGACCACCGGCAGCGTGGTGGTGTAGGTCGCCAAAGCCGTGTGAACGACGCTGGCGTCGACGCCGTTTCCCTGCTCGAGGACGCAGACCTGCGCGGTGTAGGAATTGTTGACCCGGGTGTTGCCGTCGAAGGGCGAAACACCGCGCGGCTCGGCGTCGGTGATCGCCAGATCGCCGTACTCGATAGCGACCCAACGGACGGCCGCAGGCGACAGGCCGAACAACCCTAGCGCGTCGGCGTCGCAGGGAGACCCGCCGATACTGCATCGCTGCCAGCCGTGCGCCACCAGGCTCGTGCTGTCGGCAAGGACAGGATCATTGTCGCTGTGCACCCAGACCGCAAGCCCGTCCGGGGAGGAGGCACGGTCGAGGATCGTGTCACCGGTGTTGACCACCGACACCGTGGCGGGCTGCGGCTGGGTGGAGGCAGGAAGCCAGAGGTAAGACACGCCATCGTTGGTGGGCAAGGTGGCCCCTTCGGGGTCCAGGATCGGGCTGCCGCTGTCATCGAAAGCGTGGCTGTCGTGCGCAAACTCGTAGCAGATGAGTGTGCCGGGGCCGACCGTCTCCCCTGGGCTCACCGAGGCAGTGCTTTCGATCTTGCTGGTGCCGGAAAGGTTGACGACGCCCGGCCCGATCTCGAGGTGGACGACAGCCGGGTCTCCGGCGGCATCCTCGCCGTTGGCGGTGACGAACCCGGCGGAGCCGTTGTCGTACAGGAACACGGAGTCGCGTGCAGCGCCGGGCACGACGCGCGCGTCGACGTGTACCGCCAGGATCTCACCCGCGGCGATGGACAGAGCGTCGCTAACCTGAACGCAGTAAGTGCCGTCTACGGTCGGGTCGGTGGGCTCTGGAGTGAAGGTATACGCGTAGGCCGACTCTGCGAGCCGGGTTACACCACCGGCCAGCAGGTCTCCCGCCGGGCCGAGATAGATCGCAGGCATAAAACGATCCAACGTGACAGCGTTCTCCAGGCGAAGGCCCCTGGGGATCGGGACGCAGAGCTGAGCGGGTGTTGCAAGATTGTCCGCCGTCCCGCTGTTGGCGATCCCGAAGGTGAAATGAAGCGGTGCCATCGGGGTGGTGTTGAAATACTGAGGCGCGCCATCGTAACAGATTGGCTGGACCAAGTTACCGGACGGCGTGGGCGCCACGGCGCAGGCCGTCGCGAGCGTCGCACCGGTGATCTCGCCGGTCTGGGCATCGGTGACTGTCTCCGTGGCGCTGGGCGCCACCAACGCGAAGCTGGACTTCACACCGAAGGCGGAGTGAGTGGTGTCGGTGTCGTGGCTGATGCCGTCGATGCTCGCCGAGGCGCCCGCATCGACCGTCCAGCTCAGCTCGACGAACCAAGCGTCGAACTG
>JBFYZW010000156.1:0-6418 GCA_041309305.1 Deltaproteobacteria bacterium
CGCGCGCAGGCGCAGGCGGGCCTGCGCGAGCTCCCGCTGCACGGCGCGACGCTGGCGCGCGAGCCCCTGCGCGAGGTCGGCCAGCAGCCCCTCGCGACTGGGGAAGACCAGCTCAGCGGCGGCCGAGGGGGTCGGCGCGCGCAGATCGGCGACGAAGTCGGCGATGGTGAAGTCGGTCTCGTGGCCGACGGCGCTGACCACCGGGATCGCGCAGCGGGCGATCGCCCGCACCACCGCCTCGTCGTTGAAGCACCACAGGTCCTCGAGCGAGCCGCCGCCCCGCGCGACGATGACCACGTCGATCTCCAGCGCCGCGGCGTTGGCGCTGACCCGCTCGAGCGCGGCGACCACCTGCGGCGCCGCCTCGGCCCCCTGGACGCGGGCCGGGACCAACAGCAGCCGCGCCGTCGGCAGGCGGCGCGTCGCCACCTCGATGATGTCGCGGATCACCGCCCCGGTGGGGCTGGTCACCACCGCGACGCGGCGGGGCAGCAGCGGCAACGACCGCTTGCGCTCGGTCGCGAACAACCCCTCGCGCTCGAGGCGCGCCTTCAGCTCGGCGAAGGCCGCCTGCAACGCGCCGGCGCCGCGCGGCTCGACATGGTCGAGGATGAGCTGGAAGGTGCCGCGCGGCACGTAGATCGACAGCCTGCCGCCGGCGACCACCTCGAGGCCGTCGCGCAGCGCCAGCTTCAGGCGGGCGGCGTCGCCGCGGAAGAGGACCGCCGCCAGCTGCGCCTGATCGTCCTTGAGGCTGAAGTAGAAGTGCCCGCCCACCTGACGCAGGTTCGAGATCTCGCCCAGCACGCGGATCCGCCCGTACTGGCGCTCGAGCAGCTGCTTGGCCCGTTGGTTGACCTGCGCGACGCTCCACACCTGCGCGACGCCGCCGCTCGTCGGCTCTGGGGCAGCTGGACTCACGATGGGGAGGCAACCACAGCTCGACCGGCCCCGCAATGGAGCGTGACGCCTACTGCTGCGCCTCGTACTGCTTGAGCAGATCCATCACCGCCGGCGCGTCCGGCGCGTCGGGGCAGACCTTCAGGTATTGCTTGTAGTAACGATAGGCCTTCGGCCCGTTGCCGGCGCGCGCGTAGGTAATCCCCATCGCCCGGAAGCAGGGGCAGTTCCGTTTGTCGACCTTGATGCACTCGCTGAACGCGTCGATCGCCGCCTGGAACTGGTTGGCCTTCAAGAAGGCCGCGCCCTTGTTGTACAGCGCCTTCGGATCACCGGCCGGCGCCGCAGGCTCGGCGGGCACCGCCGGCGGTGGGGTCGGCGGCGGCGCCGGCTTGTCGGGCACGGCAGCCACTGGCCGGTTGCTCTTGGTGCTCGGCGTGCGCGGGGTGGAACGCCCCGGCTTGTCGCGCTCGTCCCGTCGCCCGGCGTCAACCTGGGCCAGCAGCGCGACCGCCTCGGGGCGCGCGGGATCGAGCCCACGCACCTCCTGCACCAGCGCCTCTGCACGGCTCCAATCTCGATCCTCGACCGCCGCCGAGGCCTGCTGCAGCTTGTCGGTGACCAGCGCCGCCTGCACCTGGTTGGTCAGCGGCCCGGCCTGGGCCGCGTAGACGCTGGTGCCGGGGATCTGTTGCAGATAGCCCCAGGCCTGCTCCCACTGGCTGGCGTTGATCGCCGAGACCGCCAGATCATAGATCGACTGCGCCTTCTGCTCGCTGGTGGCGCGGTTGACCAGCTCGAGCGCACTCTGGTTGCCCGCCTCGAGCGCAACGACCGCCCGCGCCAGGTCGACCGCCTGCTGCCACTGCCGCTGCGCGAAGGCGACCTGCGCCCGGCTGAGCATCCGCTCGGTCTCGCTGCCGCCGGCGGTGGGCGCCGCGGCCACCGGCTCGATCACCTGCGCGTCGGTGGTCTGCGGCTTGGGCTTGTCGCCGCTGGTGGCGATCAACCAGACGATCAGGATGCCGACGACGACCGCCAACCCGACGATCGCGGCCAGGACGAGCTGATGGGTCCGAAGCACGCTGCCCACCGCGCGCGTCGGCGCGCCGCGCTCGGGCATCGTCGCGCCGGCGGCGGCGGCCTCCGGGGCGCTCTTTTCGATCGCCGCCAGCTCGTCGGGCGAGAAGGTGTAGGTCTCGCCCGCCGGCACGAAGCGGAACTTGACGTGGCCGAACTCGATCAGATCGCCGTTCTTCAGGTCGGTCTGGGCGTACTCCTCGCCGTTGACCAGCGTCCCGTTGGCGCTCTTCAGGTCGACGAGCTTGACGCTCTTCCCGCTGGTCACCAGCTTCGCGTGGTGGCGAGACACCGACCGGTGGTCGATGGCGATGTCGTTGTCGTCGGTCCGCCCGAGGACCACCTCGGTCTTGGTGATCTCGAACTGCCGGCCGGCGAACTGCGTGCTGACGCACACCAGCTTGGCCTTCTGGCCGCTGATCGCCGCCTTGGCGTCGCGCCGCGAGGCCTCGACGTCCTCGAGGTGCGACATGCGGATGATCGCGGTCGGCTCCTCGCGCGGCTTCGGCTCCTCGACCGGCGCCTCGACCACCGCCGCGGCGCGCGGGGTCGGCGCGCCGTCCATCATCCGGATATCCGGCTGGGTCGCCTCGACCTCGGGGAGCTGCGTGCGCTGGGTGGTCTCCTCGGTCCGGCTGGCCAGCCCCTCGCCGCGGAGCTCGAGCTGAAAGTCGCCGATGCGCAGCACGTCGCCGGAGCGGACCTCGTGCTGGCCCTTGATCCGCTCGCCGTTGATGAACACCCCGTTGTAGGAGTCGAGGTCCTCGGCGACGATGTTGTTGCTCTGTTTGAACAGCCGGGCGTGCCGCCGCGACACGTTGCGCTCGTTCAGCCGGATCGTGTTGCCATCCAGCCGGCCGATGCTGACCTCGCCGAGGTCCACCGGCACGACGCTGCGACGCCCCTCGTCGTCCTCGATCACCAACTTGAAGCTCGCTGCATCGGTCACGACGTGCTCTCCACATCCCGGTGGCAAAGAACCCTCGGTCACGGTATCACACCGTTCGCCCTGGGCTCAACGCACCCCAGGGCCGCCGAACCGGGACCGCCTTCGACATTTACACTCGGCGGGCCGCTCGGATAAAAGCTTTGTCGATGGACACGCGGGATCTGCGCACGCTCGGCCTCACCGCGGACGACCTCCAGCTCCTGGAGGAGTTCCGCTTTGATCTCGAGACGTTCGGCCGCCTGCGCGACGAGCTCATCGCCGGCGCGTTCACCCCCGAGAGGAACACAACCCCCCACACCGTCGCACCGGCACGCCCGGCCGACCTCTTGGCCTGGGATGCCGATCCGACCACCGCTGGCGCCTGGGAGGCAGCCGGGCGGCGGGCGCTCGCCGACGGCCAGGTGGCCATCTGCGTCCTGAACGGCGGCATGGCCACCCGCTTCGGCGGCGTCGTCAAGGGGGTCGTCGAGGTGCTCGGGGAGCGGAGCTTCCTCGACCTGAAGCTCGCCGACGCGGCGCGCCACTCGCACGTGCCGGCCTTCATGATGTGCTCGTTCGCGACCCTGGCCGACACCCGCGCCCACCTCGAGCGGCGGCGCGACCCCGCGGGCCGACCGGCGGCGGTCCATCTGTGCAGCCAGGGCATCTCGCTGCGCCTGACGCCCGCGGGCGCCCTCGCCCGCCGCGCCGACGGCCGCCCCGACTTCTACGCCCCGGGCCACGGCGACGTCTTCTCGGTCCTCGCGGCGTCACCCGCGTTCGCGGCCTTCCGCGCCGGGGGCGGACGAGTGGTGTTGATCAGCAACGTCGACAACCTCGGCGCCACGCTCGATCCGCGGGTCATCGGCGCACACCTCTCGGCCGGCCGTCCGGTCACCGTCGAGGTCGCCGAGCGTGAGCGGGGCGACCAGGGCGGTGCGCCGATGCTCGTCGGCGGGCGACTCGAGATCCTCGAGGGCTTCCGCTTCCCCGCCGGCTACGACATGGACACGGTGCCGGTGTTCAACACCAACACCCTGCTCCTCGACGCGACCGCGGTGCGCGCCGACTACCCGCTGACCTGGTTCCGCGCCGACAAGACGGTCGACGGCCGGCCGGTGGTCCAGTTCGAGCGCCTGATGGGCGAGGTGACCGCCTTCGTCGACGCCACGTTCCTGGTCGTCCCGCGCCGTGGGCCGGCGGCCCGCTTCATGCCGGTGAAGACGCCGGCTGACCTCGAGCGCCTGCGCCCGCAGATCGCCTCCCGGCTCGGGCTCGCCGTTTGAGCTTGGCCGCCCGGTCGCGGGTGTCTATCCTACGAGGGCCAAGGAGCTCGACCATGACCAAACGCCTCCCCCTGGTTGCCATCCTCGCGCCGCTCGCGCTCGCCGGCTGCTCGGCGCGGGCCGAGAACGCGCCGGCAGCGAAGAGCTACACCCTCGCCGCGGCGGTCACTCCGCCTGCCCCGAAGGTGAACGAGGCCGGGCAGTGGACCCTGACCATCACCCCGACCCCCCCCTGGGTGCTGAAGGTCGAGACGCCGTTCACCGCGACGCTCAAGCCCTCACCCGGCGTCACGGTCGACAAGTCGTCGCTGCGCGCCGCGGACTTCGTCGATCCCAAGAGCGCGGCGAAGAGCCTGCGCACCGGCTTCGTCGCCAGCAGCGCCGGCGACCACGTCATCACCACCGAGCTGACCTTCTTCCTCTGTACCGACGAGATCTGCCAGCGCCAGAAGGACAGCGTCGCGGTGCGCTTCGCCGTCCCCTGACGGCCGCCGCTCACGTCAACGCCTGGAGGTCGATGCCGTACTCGTCGATCTTGCGATGGATCGTCGAGCGGGACACCCCGAGCGCCGTCGCCGCCTCCGATTTGTTGCCCTGGAAGCGGCGCAGCTCGGCGATGATCGCCGCCTTCTCGATCTCCTGCAGGGTTCGATGGCTGGTCGCGCTCTCGCTCTCGACCCGGCTCGACAGCGTGCTCGGCGGGAAGGAGATATCGCCGACGCTGACCTTCTCGCCCCGACGCAGGAGCACCGCGCGTTGCACGACGTTGCGCAGCTCGCGCACGTTGCCCGGGTAGTCGTGCCCCTCGAGCCGCGCCAGCGCCTCGGCCTCGAGCTCGACCGGAGCGCCGGGCGGCGAGAAGAGGCAGGCGAAGTGGCGCGCCAGCGGCGGGATGTCGGCGCGGCGCTGGCGCAGCGGCGGCAGATCGACGGTGAGCACGTGCAGGCGATGGAACAGATCCTGGCGGAACCGCCCAGCCGCGACCTCGCGCGCCAGGTTGCGGTTGGTCGCCGCGACCACGCGCACGTCGACACGAAACGCCTCGGTCGTCCCGACGCGCCGGACCTCGCCGCTCTCGAGCACGCGCAACAGCTGTGGCTGCAGCTCGAGCGGCAGCTCCCCGATCTCGTCGAGGAACAGCGTCCCGCCGTGCGCCGCCTCGAAGGCGCCGGCTTTGCGCCCGGTCGCGCCGGTGAACGCCCCGCGCTCGTGGCCGAAGAGCTCCGACTCGATCAGCGTGCGCGTCAGCGAGCCGCAGTTGAGCACCACGAACGGCGCCGCCGCCCGAGGGCTGAGCTCGGCGAGCAACCGGGCGACGACCTCTTTGCCGGTCCCGGTCTCGCCGGTGATCAGCACCGGCGCGCTCGTCGCCGCCAGGCGCTGGATCACCTGACGCACCGCCTCGAGCGCGTCCGAGTCGCCGACCAGCCGTGGCGCATCGACGAGCGCCGGCTGCTCGCCGGCGCAGGCCACCAACGTGGTCCGGCCGAGCCGCAGCTGAGCGCCGAGGGGGACCTCGCCGTCGACCACCTTCTGCTCGCCGACGAAGACGCCGTTGCGGCTGCCGAGATCGCGCACCAGACACCGCCCGCCTTGCCAGGTGAGCCGCGCGTGGTGTGCTGAGACGAACGGATCGTCGAGCACGACGTCGTTGGTCGGATCCGACCCCAGGGTCAACGCCTCGACCAGCGGCCAACGCCGCCCCGGATGGGTCAGCGGCGCGGTGAGGTAGACCCGCGCCGGCGCGGCGATGACCTGCGGCGCCAGCGTGCGTGTCCGTCCGGCCTCCCCCTCCGCGGGCGGCGCGCCCTCGAACACGACGCAGGCGAGCATCGGCCCGAGCGTCAGGCAATCGCCGGCGGCGAGCTTGAGCTGCCCGAGGACCGGCTCGCCGTTGACCTCTGTCCCGTCGGGGCTGCGGTTCTCGAGCACCAGGGTGGTGCCGTCGCGGCGCAGCAGGCACTGCACCGGCGCGAGCCGTTCGTCCGGCACCGCGATGTCCACCTCGACGTTTCGACCGATGACGGTGACGCCCGGCTCCAGCGGGCGCCAGAGCATCACCCGTTGCTCGTGCGTCAACTGCAACCCGATGCGCATGCGCCGATTTCTAACCGCCCGGCGCAGGCGACTCAAGCGCCGGCGTGACGCCGCCGGCCCGGGGTTTCGTCCGCTACTCCAGCTCGAGCTGCCCGCTCGGCGGCGCGTCGAGCGGCGGCGCCGGGAC
>JBFYZW010000157.1:0-3732 GCA_041309305.1 Deltaproteobacteria bacterium
CCCGACCGCCGGCGACCCGACGGTCGCCGTCGCCGACCCGGCGCCGGCCGCGCCGGTCACCGACCCTCTGGCCGAGCCCGGCCCGGCGGCGACCACGGAGGAGATCGGCCGCGCGGCGGCAGGGATCAACACCTTCGGCGCGGCGGTCACCCGCCGGCTCTTCGCCGGCCGCGGCAACAAGGTGTTCGCCCCGCCGAGCCTGGCGCTGGTCCTGGCGATGCTCTCCTCTGGCGCCAGCGGGCCGAGCCGCGATCGCCTGGCCCGGGCGCTGGCCTTCACGCTGCCGGCCGAGCGCCAGCACCGGGCGCTCGCGGCGCTCGGCCGGCGTTGGTCGCGCTTCAACAAGCCGTGGCTCACAGTCACGGTGGCGAGCGCGCTGTTCGGCAACCGGGCGGTCGCGTTCCGCCCGTCGCTGCTCGCCGGGCTGCGCGAGGTCTACGGCGCCGAGACGACGATGCTCGACTTCACCCGCCCCGAGGAGGCGGCGGCCACGGTCAACGCCTGGGTGAGCGAGAGGACCCGCGGGCGGATCCGGGACGCGGCGTCGGCCGAGCTGTTCGCGCCCGACCCGCTGCCGGTGGCGGTGGTGCTGGCCAACGCGCTCTACTTCCGCGGCCGCTGGGCGGAGGAGTTCTACGCCCCGGCCACGGTGCGGCGAACATTCTGGGTCGACGGCGAGCAGGAGGTGAAGGTGCCGCTGATGACGACCGAGGGAGACTACCGCCTGGCGCGGCGCGCGACCTACGCGGCGCTCGAGCTCGACTACCAGGGCGGCCCGTTCGGCATGGTGGTGCTGCTGCCCCACGCGCGCGACGGCCTTCCGGCGGTGGAGCAGGAGTGCCTCGCCCGCGACCTCGCCGCCTGCACCGCCGGCCTGCGCCAGACCTATGTGTCGTTGCGCCTGCCGAAGTTCCGCCTCGAGACCGACGCCTTCTCGCTCGAGCCGGCGCTCAGCGCGCTCGGCCTCGCCGGCCTTTTCGTGCCCCAACGGACGGTCACGGTTCCCGATCGCGCCAGCGGCCACGCTCGAGAGGAAACCGCCAACCGGGTGGGCGCGAATCGCGCCCCCCCGTTGGGCGGCGAACAGTTCGCCGGGCTGGTGACCGACGGTACGCCGGTCTACCTGCGCGACGTGGTGCAGAAGGTCTTCGTCGAGGTGGACGAGAAGGGCACCGAGGCGGCGGCCGCGACCATGGCGATGGGCGGCATCGGCGACATGCCGCCCGAACCGGTCAGGTTCTTCGTCGACCGGCCGTTCCTCTTCCTCATCCGTGACCGGGCGACCGGCGTCGTGCTCTTCGTCGGCCGGGTCACCGATCCCCGCTGAGCCGAGCCCGGCTCAGGGGTTGGTCGCGTAGTAGATGTTGCCCCAGGTTGCCCACTCGCACGGGCCGCCGAGGCAGAGGTTGACCCCTGCCCAGTCGCCATTCGCCGGCGCGCTCGCGGCGCCGTCGCCGTTGGTGTCGCCCAGGCGCGCGTCGTCGAAGTAGGAGGTGAAAGCGGTGCCGGTCCCCTGCACCAGGCCACCGCTGACGTCGATCCGCGCGTTGGCGAGCTTGACCACGACGTCGTCGGCGAGCGTCAACGTGCCGGTCTCGGTGATGCTCAGCACCACGCCGTGGATGACGTAGGCGACCTCGGTGTTCGACCAGGTGGCCGCGCCGTTGACCGCGTGCGCCGTGCCGTCCATGAAGATGCCGTTCAGGCCGTTGGTGTGGGGCGTCGTCTCGCCGGTGGGCAGGAAGTGGAAGACGTTCGACCCGTCGATGCTGACCAGGCCGTTGATCACCAGCGGCAGGTCGTTGTCGTAGAACAGGTTGCCGGTGAAGACGACGGTCGCCCCGGCCTCGGCCAGGTGCACCGTCGCGGCGCGGGTATCATTCGCCGTGCCGCCGGCGTTGCGCGCGAAGGTGCAGGAGGTGATCGTCGGCGCCGCGTCGTCGGTCACCACCAGCGCGCCGTGGTAGGGCGCAGCGTGGCCGCCGAACTCGATCAGGCAGTGATCGAGGATCGAGCCGTCGCCGCTGATCGTGATGCCGCGCCAGTCCCCCGGGGCCGGCGCGGTGGCCACGCCGTCGCCGTTGGTGTCGCCGAGCACCGCGTCGTTGCGCAGCGAGGTGAACCGGATCGTCGTGCTGGCATCGGCGATCAACGCGCCAGCGACGTCCAGCCGTTCGTCCTCGTCGAACTTGACCACCACGCCGTCGGCGAGGGTCAGCGACGCGCCCTCGGGGACGCTGAGCGGCGAGGTGATGACGAACGGGACCTCGGTGTTCGCGAAGCTCCGGTTGCCGGTCAACTCGTAGCTGCCGCCCCAGAAGACGCCGTTGGTGGTGTTGCCGACCAGCGCGCCGCCGACGGTCTCGTGGAACGTGCTCGCGGCGTCGACGTCGATGAGGCCATTGATCACCAGCGGCAGGTCATTGTCGAAGAAGTGGTTGGCGGTGAGCACCGTGCCGGCGCCGGCCTCCACGGCGTAGAGCGTCGCCGCGCGCAGGTCGTTCAGCCGCCCGCCCTGGTTGTGCGCGAAGGTGCAGTGGGTCACCGTGACCACCGCGTCGTCCTCGAGCGAGAGCGTCCCGGTGTACGGCATGCGGCTGCCGCCGTAGGTGAAGCGGCAATAATTGAAGACCGTGCCACTGGCGCGGACGATCACCGCGCCCCAGTCCCCCTTCGCCGGCGCGGTCGCCGCGCTGTCGCCGTTGCTGTCGCCGCCGCTCGCGTCGTCGCGCGCCGAGGTGAACAGGCAGGCGGTCGCCGCGCTCCCGGCGTCGGCGAGGATCACGCCGCCGGCGCCGACCGTGAGCGAGACACCATCGTCCAACTTGACGATCGCGCCCGGCGCGATGGTCAAGGTCGCGCTGATGGTGATCGACTCCTCGACCAGATAGAGGTGGGCCGCGTCCCAGGTCGTCGGTGCGACGACGTCGTCGCTGATCCGCACCACCGGCAACGGCTGCGGCGCGGGGGGATCCTCCTCCTCGCCACAGCCACCCAGACCGATCGCACCGAGCATCGCGACCCCGAGGCACCCGAACCACCGAGACTGTTGCTGCATGGAACTTCTCCGGTCGTCGCCGACCTGTTGCCCCCCGAGAGAGAGCCGATCGCGCGGCGTGTACTGCGAACCACCGCTCACCGCAAGCGCCGGGCAAGAGCCCGGGTCAACGGCGCACTTGACGTTCGGCCTCGGCGACGCGCAGGTAGAGCGGCGAAAGTGACGCGAGCTCGTCGAACGCCCCGCGGCGCAGCCGCTCGGCGACGAGCTCCAGCCCGAAGCCCGCCCGCCGCGGCGGGTCGTTGACCACCGTGAGGCCGGGCCGATCGAGCAGCGCGGCGCAGGCGGCGGCGGCGCTGCCGACCAGAGCCAGCGGGCACTCGGCGAACGGCGCCAGGGCCGCGGCAAAGGCCGGCGGAGAGAAGGCGGCGGCGGGCAGGCGCTCGCGCGGCAAGGCCGCATCCTCGAGCTCGTAGAGCGCGCCGTAGACCTCGCCGGCCCGCGCCTCGAGCACCACCGCGACCAGGCCGGTGTAGCCGGCAGCGAGCATCGCCGCGCTCGAGAAGCCGTAGAGCGCCACACCGGCGCCGGCCGCCAGCCCCTTGGCGAAGGCCAGGCCAACCCGCAGGCCGGTGTAGGAGCCGGGGCCGAGCCCGACCGCGACCGCGCCGAGGTCCGTGACGCAAAGGCTGCGCTGCGCGAGCGCCGCGGCGACGCCGCTGGCCAGCGACTCG
>JBFYZW010000158.1:0-2724 GCA_041309305.1 Deltaproteobacteria bacterium
CTCCCGCACCGGGTTGCCCGACGTCCCGCCGCCGCCGCCGCGCGGCGCCGACACCGCCGCGCTGCTCGGCGAGGTCGGCGTGACCTTGCCCCCCGGGGCCGGCGTCACTCCCTACCCGCCGGAGCAGCCGCTCGGGCGCTGGCTGCTCAGCGTCGTGCGCTGGGGCTACTTCGCCTGGCGGTCGGGCAACATCTGAGCCGACGGCGCCGCGTCGGCGAGCGGGGCGAAGCGGACGACGACGGTGGCGGTGAGCAGGTCACCGCTGACGTTCAACACCGTGCGACACATGTCGAGCAGGCGGTCGATGCCGAGCACGATGGCGATCCCCTCCATCGGCACCCCAACCATCGAGAGGACGAGCATCAACAGCGGGATCGAGCCCCCAGGAACCCCGGCGACGCCGATCGCCGTGATCACCGACATACCGACGACCAGGATCTGGGCCCCGAGCGACAGCTCGACGCCGAAGACCTGGGCGATGAACAGCACCGTCGCACCTTCGAACAACGCGGTGCCGTTCATGTTCAGCGTCGCGCCGAGCGGCAAGACGAAGCCGGCGATCTGCCGCGGGACGCCGAGCCGCTCCTCGGCGATGCGGATCGTGGTCGGCAGCGTCGCGGCGCTCGACGAGGTCGAGAAGGCGGTGACCATCACGACGCCGATGTCGCGGAAGAACTGGCGCGGCGGGCGCCGCGCCACCAGCCAGAGCAGCAACGGGAAGACCAGGAACTGAAACAGCGCCATCGCGCCGAGCACGGTGAGCAGGTAACCCAACAGGCTCAGCACCAGGTCGAGGCCGAAGCGGGCGGTGACACTGTAGATCAGGCAGGCGACTCCGACCGGGGCGGCGAGCATCACCAGATCGATGATGGCGATGGTCACCTGCGCCAGGCTGTCGAGCCAGCCGAGCATCGGCGCCGCCTTGTCGCGCGGCAAGCCGGCGAGCGCGACACCGACCATCAGCGAGAAGAAGATGATCGCCAACATGTCGCCGTTGGCCGCCGCCTGCACCGGGTTGCTCGGCACCAGGCGCATCACGAAGTCGACCCCGAAGGTCGGCGCCGCCGGCGCCAGGCTCGGCCCGGCGGTCTCCTGGTAGGCGCGCACCAGCTGCTCGGTCACCTCACGGCTCAACCCGCCCCCGGGCTGCGCCAGGTTCATCGCTGACAGGCCGAGCAGCGTCGACAGGAGCGTGAACGACGCAAAGCAGAGGATGGTGACCAGCCCGACCCGCCCGAGCTGCCGAAAGCCGCCGAGCCCGGCCACCCCGGTCGACAGGGTCGAGATCACCAACGGGATCACGACCATGAACAGCGACGCGAGCCACAGGCGACCGATCGGCTCGACGACCCGGACGATCGCCTCGGCGATCGCCGCGCCGAGGATCGCGTGCGTCGCGACCCCGGCGATGAGGCCGCCGACCAGCGCGACGAGGATTCGCGTTTGCGCCTTCATCGCGGCCGACCGTAACACAGCGAGCCCGCGTCGCAACCCCGAACGCCCATTTCGTTCCGTCGCGCCCTGTGGTCTATCAGCGTCGTGCTCGCTGCCTGGCTCACCACCGTCGTACTCACGGTTGGCCCGCTGGTCGATCCGCTCGCCGGCAGCACCGTCGACGCGGGCTCGCGCGAGCGACTGCCATCCGGCGGCACCCTGGCCGCCGCCGCGGACCTGTGGTTTGTCGAGTGGGTCAACCTGCGCCCGTCCGGCGGCGGGATCGAGCTCGTCGACGCGGTGAGCCTCTCCGCCTACGGGTGGTCGTGGACCGAGACCGCCTTCTTGCTCGAGGAGCTCGAGCTGACCGATCCGGCCCGCCCGGGCACCCCGCTCCTCGAGCTGCACCACCACCTCTGGCGCGAGCTGCGGCTGAGCAGCGTCTGGGACGGCCGGCCGGTGGTCCAGTGGCGGCTGCCGGCGCCGGCGCTGGCCCCCGCGGCCCGGGTGCAGCTCTCCGGTGGTGGCGAGGCGCGGGGCGGGACGTGGGTGCCGTCGGGCTTGATGGACCGCGAGCCGGCCACGCCGTTCGGCAGCAGCACCGTCCGCCGCGGCGTGCGCTCCGCCTTCGCGCTCGACGGCGAGGCCTCCGCCGGCGGCCTGCGCCTGGCGCTCGAGCACCGGGCCCTCGAGCTGCGCTACCCGACGCTGCGCGACCTCAGCGGCCGGCTGGTCGGCGATCCGGCGAGCAGGACGACGCTCGTCGCCCACGGAGGTTGGCCGGCGTCGGCGCCCAGCACCGAGCTGGTGGCCGCGTGGCAGCGTACGACTCGCCGCTACGACGGGGCCCAGCATCGCCACCCGCTGCCGCTGACCGCTGCGCAAGAGGCCGACGCCCTGGCGCTGTCCTTGTCCCGTCGCCTGGTCGATCGCCCGGCGCTGCGGCTGCGCGCCGGGCTTGGGCTCGGCTGGCGGCGCGACGCCTGGACGCCGAACGGCGCGACACCGATCGTCCGCGACCTCGAGCAGGAGTGGACCTGGATGCAGCGGCCCGACTTCACGACCGAGCTCGAGCGCCTGCGCGTCGACGGCCACCTGCGCGCCGAGCTCGGCGCCGGCGAGCCGCTCCAGCTGGCGCTGCGCGCCGGTCACGCCACGGTGAGCTCACTCGCCGCGCCGCGCGGCGACCTCGTCGGCACGAGCTGGCGACGCGGCCCCGACGCCGTCGCCCGGAGCGTCAGCGTCGACGTCTACGCCCCGGCTCGCCCGGCCGAGGAGCGGTTGACCACG
>JBFYZW010000159.1:0-5887 GCA_041309305.1 Deltaproteobacteria bacterium
CGACGACCATCAACCCACGACTGAACATCGTTTGCAACACCGGACGCGTGGGCAGGTCGAACGGTTTCCTCCCGGTGGGCAGACCTGCGCTTGCCTGACCTTCGCCGGCTCCATTCATTCGGCATCGGCCTGGCTCAACGGCGACGAACCGAACCGAAACGGCAACGGCAGTTGAACCGGCCCCGACGGAGGACTGCGAGCACGAGAGGTACGGCCGCCTTGGCGGCCGGGTGCACCAACCCCAAGACCAACATCGGGCTCTGCCCACAACGAGGGCAGCACAGAACCTCTACGTCGAACACACGCTTCGCGTTTTTCTCGCCAGCTCACCCGATGGCGAATCGACTCCCGCCTACGGCCAACCGCTCCACGAACCAACTCCTCACATCTGCGCTCTCCTCCAGCCATCGCCCGAGCGCGCGGCGGTTCCCGCCCCTGACCGTACGCGCCGACCTCGGCACGCTTGCGAAGTGGAGCCGGAACCTTCCCGGAGCTGAAGCATCTCGTTCAATCGCGTGCCGGGTTCCTCGACGTGCACAGTGACACGCGGACCGAGTACATCCTGACTGGGCCCGAGACGCCGCGCTGGAAGAAGGAGCTCTGATTCGGAGGCGTGCGCACGGCGGGAGCGAGCCGTGGTTACAGCCCAAAGACCTCCAACAGGCTGATCCCCGTGCCGCTCCCGCTGCCGCTCAGCTGCACGGTGTAGAGCCCCGGCGCGAGCCGGATGAGGATGGCGGGCTCGGCGGCAGCAGCGGGCGCCTTGAAGGTTGCCGCGACGGCGGCCGCGTTGGACGCACTCCCCCAGTTGTCGTTGCTGGCGATCGGCGTCGCCCCGGAGAACAGGGTGAGAGTCGGGTCCGCCAGGTACGAGCTCGGGAAGAAGGGTTGCAGCGACGGCCCCGCGGCCCTGATCAGCACGTTCTTCGGCGTGGCGCCGGCGACGAGGAAACCGCCCGTCATGATGCTGTCGCCGTTCCCGACGAAGCCGCGCGCCGACAGGTTCGTCAACGGCGTGCCGGGATGGTCGATCTCGGTGACGTTGACCTGGCCCATGCCGGTGCCGCCGCTCTTGCCGCTCAAGACGGCCGTGTAGCCGCCCGGGCTCAGAGTGACGAGGAGGGCCGATTCGACGGCGTAAAAGGGCGCCATTCCGCTGGCGGCGATCTCGGCAGCGTTCGGGGCGCTCCCCCATTCGTCGTTGGTCGCCAGGAGCGTCGTGCCGGCCGCATAGAGATCGAGGACCGGATCGGTGAGCGTCCCGCCGACGCCGAGGTCGGCGAGTCGCGGTCCGACGCCGGTGATGAGCACGGTCTTCGGCGTGCCGCCGCCGATCGTGAAGCCGCCGATCAAGACGTCGGCGCCCGTCCCCACGTGGCCGAGGGTGGAGACGTTGTAGAGTCGCGCACAGGCGCTGTTGCCGACCCCTGACTTGTATTCCTGCACCCGCGCCGCCACGACGTCGATCGACTCGGCCTTGGTCCACAGGTCGGTGGGCTCGATGTCGTGAACGAGCTCCTCGTTCCAGCCCATGTCTGGCGACACGAACTCGTTGAACTGCGAGACGAGGAGGAACGTCGGTCGGAGCTCGTAGGCGACGCACATGAAGTCCTGGAGCACGTCGGGGTGGCGCAGCCGAGCGCTCCATGCGACCTCGTCGTCGTTGGTGGGCTCGGGTCCGATCCAGACGTTGTAGCGAAAGCCATCCCGGTCGACGCGCTCCTCGTAACTGCGGCCCCAGGCGCTGTTGTAGCCGGCCCGTCCGAGCCCGACGAAGCCCATCGTCACGGTCAGGTTCTCCGGACGCCCGCCGTGGACCGAATAGGCGGGCACCAGGCTGCGGTCGGCGCTCATGCGGTCGAGGAACGACCAGACCGGCGGCCCGGGCGGCACGATGTGCAGGCTGGCGATGCCGGGGACCGGGAGGCCGCCGCTCTTGGTCCAGTACGAGTCGATCGAGTCGGTGAAGCCCACCTGAAAGCGGAGGGTCAGCAGGTCCGTGAACAACGGGCCGTCGTCCGCCGATCGTGCCGTGGCCAGCGCCCCGTTGACCTGGTCGAGATAGGCATGATCCATCGGCCCGATGAAGATCGCGACCAGGGGTTTGCCGTCGTAGAGCACGACCTGGTTGGGGTGTGCGAGCGAGAGATCGTAGTAGAACTGCAGCGCGAGCTCGAGGGTCGTGCGGGTGGGAAACGCCGGATCCGGGTGCTGTTGGTACTCACCGCCCACCCCCGCCTCCTGGGCCCCCAGCATCCCGATGATGCGCACGGGCATGCGCATGTCGTCGTACACCTCGTAGAGGTTCTGAATGTTGTTCTTGATCACCTGCAGGAGCGTCCAGGTGGCTGGATCGCCCTGGTACCAGGGCCCGGTGGTGGGAGAGAAGGTGGCGGAGACTCCATTGCTCATGTCGAGCAGCACAGCGTCGACCCCCATCTCCTGGAACCACAAGGCGTGCTGCCGGATGACGTTTTCGTCGGCGCTGTCGTAACCGAGCGGCATGTTGGGCGAGGTCAGTACGGGCAGCGCGGTGTTGCGTTGGTGCACCACGTCGTCGCTCGTCGTGTAGTGGAAGGTCTGGCCGTAGTAGCCGGACGCGGCATCGCGGCCGTACCAGGTCTCGTAGAGCATCACGACCACGGGTTGGCTGCCGTCGACGATGAAGGGGCTCAAGGGCGGATTGGTGGGGACACAGGTCGGCGGGGTACCGCTCCAGGTGCCGCTTGCCTGGCAGCTGCGGGTCGCTGCGCCACTGACCACGAAGAGGGGGTTGCAGGCGTAGGTCACGCTGCTGCCGTAGGTCGTGGTCGTGAAGCTCACGGAGCCGTGCCTGGGCGCCACGAGCCCGACGCTGCCGCAGTCGACCGGTGTGCAGGTCGGCGCCGCGTCGCTCCAAAGGCCGGTGCTCTGGCAAGCGCGCAGCGAGGTTCCGGTGAGGTTGTATCCCGAATGGCACGCGTAGGTCGCGACCGAGGTGTAGGTCGTCGTCGGCGTAGTCACGCTGCCGTTGGCGGGTGCGCTCAAGGCACCGCAATCGACTGGCGAGCAGCTCGTTCCGTTGCCCGTGTAGCCCGGATTGCAGGTGCAGGTGTGCCCCGGCGAAGTGTCGGCGCAGGTCGCATTCGGGTCACAGCCACCGTTGTTGGTGGCACAGTCACCGGTGGCGAGCACGCAGGTGAAGCCGTCGCCGGTGAAGCCGTCTTTGCAGCGGCAGGTGCGCGAGATCGCGAGATCGGTGCAGTCGGCATCGAGGCTGCAGCCGCCGTTGTCGGTCAGGCAGACGTCGATGTCGACACAGGTCGGCGGAGCGCCCGGGTTGTCGATACAGGTGAAGTCGGCGAGCGGCCCGCAGCCGCCGTTGTCGACGGCACAACGATCGACCGGCTGGCAGTCGCCGCCGAGGCAGCTGCCGTCGCCCGGAGCGGTGGTGTCCGTCGGCGCGTTCTCCTCTGCGCCATGGAACGTGTCGCCGGCGAGCGGGTCGCCGGGGTCACCGCCGCCGGGGTCGGCTGGACCGGCAGAGCCTCCCACCTCGTGGCAGGCCGACAGCGCCAACAGCAACAGGGTCGCAGGACGCAGACGCATGGTCCCTCCGTGAGCAGGCTGGAAACCTAGCAGACCCTGGTCCGCGAAGTCACCGCTCGCCAGATGGCCTGGTCACTCGGGCAACCATTCCGCTCTGCGGTCTCGCTGACTAGCGAGCTGATTGCAGGTAGTTACAACTCCGCGGGCCTGGCACTGTGTTTGCGTTCCAACCCTCATGACACTCTGGAGCCTCCAATGACCCGTCAGTACAGGCGGGTGCTGATGGCCTCGAGCCTCGCGGCGGCCGTCGGACAGCTCGGGGGGTGCGCCGTCGGCACGCTGCTGCCGAGCTCGATCGACGTCCCGACCTCGACGGACACCCCAGGCGACGGCGCCCCCGAATGCGAGGTCGTGTGCGGCGAAGTCTGCTGCGGGGTGGGCGAGCTCTGCTCGGACGCGACGCACAGCTGCATGGTCCCCTGCACTCCCGAATGCGAAGGTCGAGATTGTGGCTTCGACGGGTGTGGCGGCACCTGCGGCTCCGCCCCCGACGGCGGCTGTGCCGCGGGGCTCGGGTGTGTCGACGGTGTCTGCACCGCCGGCTGCGGGCACATAGGCGACACAAACCCCCTCCCCCGATGACGAACCCCGCCCGACCTCGCCGCTCATCGCTTGCCCACTCCAGCGCGACGACCATCAACGCACGACCGGAACCCCTTTGCAACAGCGGCTGCCTTGGCTCAGCCACAGATTTGCGCCGGATGGACAGAGCGGCGCCTGCCTGACCTTCGCCGGCGCCAATCATTCGCCCTCGGCCTCGCTCAACGGCGACGAACCGACCCGAAACGGCAACGGCAGTTGAACCGGCCCGGACGGAGGACTGCGACCCTCTGCCAATCACCTGGCCGGTGCACCACCCCCAAGACCAACATCGGGCTCTGCCCACAACGAGGGCAGCACAGAACGTCTACATCGAACACACGCTACGCAAGGTCTCGCCAGCTCACCCGATGGCGAATCGACTCCCGCCTACGGCCAACCGCTCCACGAACCAACTCATCACATCCATACTCCACTCCATTCGTGGCGATCTGGTGTGAGCCGCGCACGCCGTGCGGCTGAGGCTCGGTCGGCGCCGCTGGCGATTCCTCTGCCCGAGAGAGGGGTCGCGAGGCCGCGGACCATCACCCTCAGAGCAGCAACGTAGGTCGTGGTCCAGCCGAGAATCGAGTCAGGAGCTTCCCATGTCGCTGCCCGCTCGCAACGTGAGAACCCAATGGGTCATCGCCATCGCCTCGGTCGTGTTGCTCGTCGCCGCCTGCGGCAACGAGGAAGCGAGCCCCCTCCCTCGCGAGCTCCTCGTGCGTACAGACATCTCGGGGTGGTTCGACGACGTGACGGAGGCGTGGGGCGAGTGCGATCAGACCGCCGTCCAGAATCGCCCCGCCATCGTGCTGTGGGTGGAGAAGGCCGATGCCGCCCGATTCAACGTGCACTACTGTGACGGGCCGACCGAAGTGCAGTGCTACGCCTCGTTCCCCGACTTCAACGAGCCGATAGCACATGGGTGGGCCAGCGGAGAGGGCAGCGCACAATACGGGTACGGCGGCTGCTCGATGAGCTGGACGCGAAGCGAGACGACGGTCATCGACAGCCGTCTCCTCATGAGACGCCGCACCTTCTCCCGTGAGTTTGCAGCAGGCGAGCTCGACGCAGAGGCGTGCACGATGACGACCGCAGCAACGCTGCGCGAGCCGTGCACCGACGAGTTCCAGCTGACGGCGACAAGGATGTGACCGGTGCATAGGCGGCACAAACGCCCTCCCCCGATGACGAACCCCGCCCTGCCTCCCCGCTCATCGACTCAACCCTCCTAGCCGACGACAATCAACCCATGACTGAACATCGTTTGCAACACCGGACGCGTGGGCAGGTCTAGCGGTTTTCTCCCGGTGGGCAGACCTGCGCCTGCCTGACCTTCGCCGGCGCCAATCATTCGCCCTCGGCCTCGCTCAAGGGCGACTATGCGAACCGAAACGGCAACGGCAGTTGAACCGGCCCCGACGGAGGACTGCGAGCCCGAAAGGAGCGGCCGCCCGGGCGGCCGGCCTTTGAGGAATTCACCACACCCTCGGATGCAAGCCTTCTCCGCTCCGTCGGGTTGTGCACCACTCCCAGAACCAACGTCGGGCTCTGACCACAACGTGTGTTGCGCCTGGGCGGAGTTCGAGCGCCGCTACGGCGACGTGGCCTGCGAGTGTCCGTTGACCGGCGAGGTCTGGCAGTACATGGGCACGGTCCAGCTCCCGGGCGCCGGTTTCGAGCACCAGTTCCGACACCGGAACCTGCCTGCCCGCCA
>JBFYZW010000160.1:0-4375 GCA_041309305.1 Deltaproteobacteria bacterium
GGACGGCGCCGAGCGCGAGGCCGGCCCAGGCGCCACCGGTGGAGCTGGCGGCGCAGCCGCAGCCCTCGCCGGTGCTCGGACCGGACGCCGGCGGCGTGTAGGGGCTCTCGCACGCGTCGCCGACGCCGTCGCCGTCGCTGTCGGTCTGGGCGGTGTTGGCAACCGCCGGGCAGTTGTCGGTCGCGTCGGGGACGGTGTCGCCGTCCTGGTCGCGGACGCAGACCGACGGCGCGCCGGTGCACAACCAGCCCGCCTCGACGGCGCAGGCGGAGCTGCAGCCGTCACCCGAGTCGGTGTCACCGTCGTCGCAGGCCTCGCCGGTGCCGACGACGCCGTCGCCGCAGATCGGGCCGCAGTCGGCGGGGCAGCCGGTCGGGGTCTCGCCGGCGAGCGCGTTGCAGGAGCCGTCGCCGCAGGTCGGCGTCGTGCAGTCGAGGTCGCAGTCGGCCGCCTCGGTGCCGCCGTTGTCGCAGTCCTCGCCCGGCTCGATGACGCTGTCGCCGCAGGTCGGGCTGCAGCCGCTGGTGACGATCGCGCTGCAGTCGCCGGCGCAGGCCAGGCCGTCCGGGGCGGAGAAGCCGTAGTCGGTGCAGTCGTCGCCGCCGAGCGCGGTGCCGTCGCAGACCTCGGCGCCGCCGATGATGTCGTTGCCGCAGGTGTAGGTGCAACCGGTGGTGTCGAGGCCGTCGCAGGTGCCGCTGCACCCGAGCGTGCCGGCGTCGAAGCCCTGGGTCACGCAGGTGGCGTCGCCGGTGTCGGCGCCGTCACACGTCTCTGCCCCGGTCACCACCGTGTCGCCGCAGACGTCACCGGCTTGCACGTCGAAGCTGCAGGCCGGCGGCAGCGTCAGCGGGGTGGCGTCGTCGGTGACCCAGTTGGCCGGCGTGCTGATCAGGATCGACAGGCTCTCGGCGTTGCCGGTGGTGACGCCGCAGGCGTAGGCGGCGTTGTCGACCTCGGGGCTGAGCGCCAGCGCGTTGACGCCGTCGGTCAGCCCGGGCGGCAGCGCCGAGGTGTTGGGGTCGATGGCGTCGGCGTTCCAGTCGCCGTTCATCTGCAGCCCGAAGAGCAGCTCCGGCGCCGCCGGGTCGCCGCGGAAGGCGAACAGCTGGTCGCCGCCGGTGGCCAGCCCGAACGAGCCGTCGCTGGTCAAAACGCCGTGGCTGGTGTTCGGCGTCCCGGTCGGGGTCACGGTGATCTCGGTGCCAGCGGCGATGCTGACGTCGGCGGTCCAGGTCAAGGTCCCCTCGCCGGGGCGGAAGCCGCCGGCGGCGAGCCAGCCGCGATCGGTGAAGCCGAGCACCAGGCCGGCGGGCAGCGGCGTCAGGGCGAGGAAGGAGAACTGGTCCGGGTCGTCGGCGTTGTAGCCGACGATCGCCACCTTGAAGTAGTCGGTCGGCGCGCAGTCGAGCAGGCAGCTGTCCAGGTCCTCGCCGACGGTCGCGTTGCAGTAGCCGTCGCCGCAGGCGACCGCGGTGCAGTCGCCGTCGCAGCTCGCGGTCTCGCCGCCGTCGTCGCAGGTCTCGTCCGGCTCGACGACGTTGTTGCCGCAGATACCGGTGCAGCCGGCGAGATCGAAGGTGCAGGTGGCGCTGCAGACCAGGCCGTCCGGCGCGACGAAGCCGAAGTCGGTGCAGTCGGCGCCGCCGAGCAGCGTCCCGTCGCACAGCTCGTCCGGCTCGAGCAGCGCGTTGTCGCAGGTCGGCGCGCAGCCGGTGAGGTCGTAGTCCTCGCAGTTCGCGGCGCAGCCGAGGCCGGCGCCGTTCGAGTAGCCGAAGTCGGTGCAGTCGACGCCGCCGAGCAGGGTGTGGTCGCAGACCTCGGTCGGCTCGAGCAGCGCGCCGTCGCAGGTCGGCGCGCAGCCGGTGGTGACGAACGCGTCGCAGCCGGCGGCGCAGGCGAGGCCGTCGAGGTCCGAGTAGCCGAAGTCGGTGCAGTCGTAGCCGCGCAGGTCGGTGCCGTCGCACGCCTCGCTGCCGGCGGCGAAGTCGTCGCCGCAAACCGGCGCGCAGTCGGCGACGCAGGTGTCCTCGTCCTCGCCGGCCGCGGCGTTGCAGCGCCCATCGCCGCAGGTGATTGTCGTGCAGTCACCGTCGCAGGTGGCGGTGTCGACCGGGCCCTCGTCGCAGGTCTCGCCCGGCTCGACACGGTTGCCGTCGCAGGTCGGCGCGCAGCCGGTGGTGACGTAGGCGTCGCAGCCCGGGCTGCAGGCGAGGCCCGCCGGGTTGTCGTAACCCTCGTTTGCGCACGTCCGGCCGTCGAGGTCGCTGCCGTCGCAGATCTCCGCGCCGTCAGCCGAGTTGTTGCCGCAGGTGTAGACGCAGGCGGTGGTGACGAAGCCGTCGCAGGTGCCGTTGCAGGTGAGCACGCCGTCGTCGAACCCCTGCCCGGCGCAGGTGCCGCCGTTCAGGTCGGCGCCGTCGCAGGTCTCGCTGCCGGTGGCGAGGTCGTCGCCGCAGACGGCCGCGACCTCGTAGTCGATCGTGAAGCTCGACTCGCGCCCCTCCGCATCGCCGACCAGGCAGTCGAGCGCCTTGAGCCCCGAGGTGGTGCCCGCGGCGACGTTGGCGCTCAGGCCGAAGACCAGGTCGCCCGCGGCGCCGTCGCCGTGCGCGCCGTCGTCGAGCAACGCCGCCGCGGCGGCGCCGCCGATCGGGGTGAGGTCGCAGGTCACGGTCAAGCCAGTCGAGACCGGGTCCGCCCCGGGCACGATCGTCGCGGTCAGCTGGGTCGCGTCGCCCGGGTCCCCCTCGGCCGGGTTCGCCGCGCCGACGCCCACCGGCGGTGTTGGGGCCACCGCGACGACGATGTTGTCGATGCCGACGAGCTCGTCGTTGCCAACGGCGTTCGTCGTGATGATTCGCAGCTCGACCCGGGCCTGGTTGCCGGCCGCGGCCGGGAGGACCGCGGTCACCGGCGTCACCAGCGTCGCCAGGCTCGGCCCCGTGGTCGCGTCGGCGACGAAGGCGCTCGGCACGTTGGTGAAGTCGCCGCTGCTTCCCACCCGGTACTGCAGCGCGACTGGCTGCACCGCGTCGTCGGCGGAGCCGTCGATGTCGCGCAGGTCGTAGCTCACCTGCACCCGGGCGACGCCGGTGGTGTTGACCGCGATCACGAGGTGGGGGGCGTCCGCGCTCCCCGAGCCCTGCATCGCCACGGTCGGATCGGTCAGCTCGAACTCGGTGACGCCGCCGGCGGTGAAGGTGTTGGGGTTGGTTTGGTTGGCGGTGATGTCGACAGTCGTCGCCGAGCCGTCGGCGACGATTGTTTGCGGGTCTGTGCCGGTGGCAGAGGTGAGGTCATTGCCGAAGTACCCGCTGATCCCCGGCACCCCTGACCAGTTGTCATTCGACGTGATGAGCGTGGTGTTCGCCCAGTTCTGGGAGAAGGGCAGGCTCTGCGCCGTGGTATCGGCGCGCGCCGAGACAGCCGCGAAGGACACGAGACCCACGATGATCGAGCGAAGCATGCCGGACCTCCTGGCGTTTGTGACCGACCTCGTTCCCGCGGCGCAGCCTAGTCCATCCCGCCGACTTTGCCCACCCGGAATGGGGGTCAGGACTAGACACTTTACATATTCCGCCGGACGCCGGGCGCGGCCGCGCCCGGCCATGGGTGCTCAATTCCAGGTTTTCCAGGCGGTTAGGCGGGGAGCTTCGGCGCGGTTGGGCCCGGTCGGATTGTTAAATATGTCAAGTGTAGAGTCCTGACCCCCTAGCCGGGACGGTGGACCTTGTGGAAGGCGGCCTGGGCGGTGGGCTTGATGACCAGCTCGTCGATGCAGACGTGGGGGGGGCGGGTGGCGACGAAGAGCATCGCGTCGGCGACGTCGGCGGCGGTGAGCGCCTCGACGCCTTCGTAGATCTTGGCGGCGCGGGCGGCGTCGCCCTTGAAGCGGACCAGGGAGAACTCGGTCTCGGCCATGCCCGGGTCGATGGTGCAGACGCGCACGCCGGTGCCGCACAGCTCGAGGCGCAAGACGCGGGTGATCTGCAGCTCGCCGGCCTTCGAGGCGCAGTAGGCGGCCCCACCTTCATAGGCGCCGCGGCCGGCGATCGAGCCGATGTTGAGGATGGTGCTGCCCGGGGTGCGCAACAGCAGCGGCAGCAGGGCGCGGGTGACGCGCAACAGGCCGAGCACGTTGGTCTCGAGCGTGACGCGCCAGTCGTCGAGCGAGCCGGTGGCGACCGGATCGGTGCCGAGCGCCAGCCCGGCGTTGTTGACCAGGACGTCGAGGGCGGCGCAGCGCTCGGTCACCTGCGCGGCCATCGCGGTGACGCTGGCGTCATCGGTGACGTCGTCCTCGACGTGCGCCTGCCGACCACCGGCGCCGACCGGCCGAGCGTGCGCAGCGCCGTCGCCGAGCTCGACCAGC
>JBFYZW010000161.1:0-4198 GCA_041309305.1 Deltaproteobacteria bacterium
CAACAGCGGCACGCCGAGCTCCTCGCTCGCCGCCGCCAGCAGCTCGCCGGCCAGCGCCGCCGACTCGGCGAGCGACCCCTCGAGCAGGCGGCGGATTGCCCAGTAGCGCTGCGAGCGCGTCGCCAGCTCGCCGGGCAGCAGGCCGCCGTGGACGAAGGCCAGAAGGCCCCGCTGCCCGCGCGGCCCGAGCGTGTTGTAGTGGATCGAGAGCGTCACCTCGGCGGCGAAGCTCTCGGCCCGCCGCGCGCGGCGCCTGAGGTCGAAGCGCGCGAACATCGCGAACGGATCACCGGCGCGCAGCGCCTCGCGCTGCCGATCGACCAGCCACCGCCCGAAGAGCGAGCGCCGGTGGACGAAGGCCAGCGCTCCATCGCCGCTCCGCTCCGCCAGCGCCTGCCCGAGCTCGCTCTCACGGCGGAACCCCGGCGCCGCGCCGCTGAACGACTCGGCCGGCGGTGGACCGCGGCTGAGCGCGATGCTGACCCCGCGCGGCGCGAGCTCCTCCTCGAGCAGGCGGGCGGTCGCCCAGGTGAGGTCCCCCTCGCGGACCGGCTCGCCGTGGCCCAGATCCCGGTGCCGCTGCTCGACCTCGGCCCAGGCGCCGCCGTAGTGCCCTGGATCGACGAGCAGACGCAGGCCGTCGAGCGGCGGTCGCACCGGCGCCGTCGGGCCCTGCCAGGGCGCGAGCGACCAGGGCGCGTCGCGGTCCAGCCGCCAGCGCAGCCCGGCCTCGTCGATGACGGCGTAGTCCTCGAGCAGGCCGTGAGGGTCCATCCAGCCGAGATCCCGCTCGGCCCCGGCGCGGGTCGGCTGGCCGTCGGCCGGCGCCAGCCCCGCCAACGTGCGCTCGTCGAGCTCCTCCAGCCCGGGGACCTCGGCCCCGCCAACGGGCACGAGAGCGGCGACGACCAGCGCCAAACCGGCACCGAGAGCAGCGCGCCACACGGCGCGGCCCACCCGGCGCGGCCCGGTCATCTCACTCCCCGAGCTCGGCGCGCAGCGTCGCCGCCCGCTCGCGATAGTCGGCCTTCGGCAGGGCGAGCAGCGCGTCGAGCATCGTCCGCGCCTCGGCGATCCGGCCCTGGGCGCGCAGCAGCTCGGCGCTGTTGAACAGCGCGTCGTCGACGTAGACGTTGCCGACGTGCCGCTCGACGAACACCGCGTAGCGCGCCAAGGCGGTGCTCGCATCGCCGGCCTCGCGCGCCGCCTCGGCGAGGTTCCACTCCGCCTCCCAGTCGAGCTCGAACCGCTCGGCCATCGCCAGGCCCCAGCCGACCGCCTCGGCGGCGTTGCCAGCGGCCCGCGCGGCCAACAGGTTGCGACGCAGCTCCTTGCGCCCGAGGGTGGCGGCCCGCTGCGGATCCACAACCGGCCGCAGCGACGGATCGCCGGTGGGCGCCGGCGCCGCGAGGGCGTCGCCGGGCGACGGGTCGGTCGGCGCCGGCCCGGGATCGCTCGGCGCGTCGGCGACCGGCGGTGGGTCACCGCCGGTCGGGGCCGGCGGCCGGGAGGGATCGCCCCCGGCGAGCAGCGGCGGCGCTCCGTCCTCCTCGATCATCGCCACCGGCGCCGGCGCGAGCGGCACCGGGTCGAGGCGGGGGGTCGCCTGCCAGAGCGAGTAGCCGAGCGCCAAGAGCGCGCCGGTCATCAGCGCCCCGGCGCCGATCCCGGCGGCGAACTGGTGCTCGATCAGGAACAGCCGCCACATCTGCAGCCGGTGATCGGCCCGCCGCCGCAGCCGCGCCAGGCGGCTGACCCTCGGCAGCGGCGGATGCACCAGGCGCTCGATCGCGTCGGTCCGCTCGACCGGCGGCGGCGCGGCGCCGGTCAGGTCCAACGTCGGCCGCTCCTGCACGTCGACCTCGACCGAGGCGACGCCCTCCTCGCTGTCGAGGCCGTCGAGCAGCCCGGAGATGCTGTCCTTCACCTCGTCGTCGGCCGACAACGCCTGCCACAGGTTCTCCTCGGCCCGCTGCAGCGCCACGCCGCCGAGCAGCTCGCGCAGGCCCGGGTAGTCGTGCAGGAGCCGGAGCACCGCCTCCTTCTCGAAGTAGAGCAACCGGGTCGGGCCGACCGCCCAGACCGACGCCGATCGCGGCTGCTCGGAGAGCAGCGCCATCTCGCCGAAGAACTCACCGGCGCCCAGCCGGGCGACCTCGAGATCCCCGCGCTCCGCCAACGTGACGCGCACCTCGCCGTCGAGCACCAGGTAGAACCCGTCGCAGGCGTCCCCCTCGCGGATGATCCGCTCCTCGCCGGTGCGCTCCTGCACCGCGGCGATGCTCGCCAGCCGCTCGATCCCCGGCGGATCGAGCAGGGCGAGGATGTTGCCCTGACGCTGGAAGCGCAGCAGCGTATCGAACATCCCGCCCTTGCCGCCGGCGGTCGCGACCGCGCCGGAGAGCGACTCCTCCAGGCTCGCCGGCGTCGGTCGCCCCGGATCGAGCTCCGGCAAGAGCGCGAACAGCTCGTTGACCGAGAGCGGCTCGGCCAGGAGGTGGAACTCCTCGTCGCCGGCCGCCGGCTGGTTGGCGAGCAGCACGACCGGCAGCGACGGGGTCTGTGAATGGATCATCCGGCCGAAGCTGCGCCCGTCGAGCACCGGCAGGGTCTCACTGCAGATCACCAGGTCCGGCTGCTCCTCGAAGAAGCGGGCGAAGGCGTCGCCGCCGTCCGGCGTGGCGATGACGCGCAGGCCGAGGCCGGCCAACTCCTTGACCATCCGCTCCAGCTGATGCGTGTCGCCGTGCGCGACCAGGACGGTGGCGGCCATGCCGGTGCCTCGGGATCGTCGACCGAGCAGATCTTCGCACCGGCCTCAGGTGAGCACAAGCCGCCGGTCGCGGGTTCGGATCGGAGTTTGGCCGCCGGGCGGCGCGCGCTCAGTTCTCTTCGTCGTCCGCGGGAGCCACAGCGGGCGGCTCGGCGGGCGAGTTGTCACCGGCCGGCGGCGCCTCGTCGGTCTTGATCGCCGCGTTGTCGTCGGCCATCCCGACCAGCTTGCTGTCGGAGAACTGCGCCCGGGCCAGCTTCATCACCTCGTCGGCGCTCGCGTCCTTGCGCTCCTTGAGCCAGCGGACCTTGGCCAGCAGCTTCGCCGCGGCGATCTCGCGCGCGTCGGTGTTCAGCTTCTCGCTCAACACCCAGGCGGTGCCCTGGCCGTAGTAGTTCACCTCGCTGAACTGATCCTTGGTCTTGAGCACGAACAACAGCGCCGCCGGATCCAGGGTCCGCGAGGTGTTGAGCGCCAGGAGATCCGGCCGGTTGAAGGTCTTGGTCGGCTCGAAGACCGTGGCGATCGCGGCCCCCTCGACCGGCAGCAGGCCGTTCTTCTGCACCCAGCCCTCGCTGTCGTCGGAGGCGCGCACCTTGGCCCAGGTGTCCTGCACGCCGAGGATGGTGACCTCTTCGCCGCGGTAGAGCGTCATCAACCAGTTGCTGATCTTCTTCTTCGAAGCTCCGGTCGGGTCGTCGATCCGCTGGGCCTCGACCGGTTCGCGGCGCAGGCCGGTGACGAAGGTGACATAGGCAGCCTCGGAGACCGCCGCCGGCTCGCTCGGCGCCGGCGCCGGCTCGACCGCCGCGGTGACCGGCGGCGTCGGGGGCGCGTCGGTCTTGGTCTCGTCGGTGCACCCGAACGCGAGCACGGCGAACACGCAGGAGGTCAGGATGAGTCGTGCCATGTGAGTATCCTCCCTGTTGGCCGGCCCTGTATGCCACAACCCACGCGGCCAAGGAAGCCGACTTGACCGGCCGGGCGTCAGGCCCCTACCCTGCCCCATGGCCGCACGCATCCGCCGTCGGTGTCTCGAGGGCAGCCTCCTGCTCCTTATCGCCTGCGCGGAGCGTCATCCGAGCATCGCCGGCCGGCTCGATCCCGACCCGCTCGCGGGGGCGCGCGCGTCGATCGAGCGACCGCTCGCCGAGGCCTGGCAACTCGGCGCCGGCGACCTCGCCGACGAGCAGCGCCTGGCCAGCGTCCGGCTCGGCAACGAACGCCGGCCGGCGCGCCTGCTGACCGTGCCGTTCCGCGCCCGGGTGCACGTCCCGGCTGGCGTCCACGAGCTGCGCCTGGCGCGCTCGCCCGCCAGCGCCGTCGCGCCGGGCGACCCCTGCACCGTACGCTGGACGCTCGACTGGAGCGCCGGCGCCCGGGTCGTGACGGACGAGGCGGTGAGCCTGGCCGGGCGTGACCAGC
>JBFYZW010000162.1:0-3607 GCA_041309305.1 Deltaproteobacteria bacterium
CGCGCGCGCGGGGGAGAGGAAAAAGGTGATAGCCCGGTGACCCGGCACCCCGAGAGCCACGCTACCGTTGCTTCCTTCCGGACCTGGCGGGGTTCACGCGCTCCGGTCACCGGGGCCGGGCTATCATAAGCGGCCCGGGAGAGGCCGCAGTCTCTTCGCGATGAAAAAGAGCCAAGAAGACAACTGGCGGAGCGAGAGGGATTCGAACCCCCGGTACCTTTCGGTACACGTGATTTCGAGTCACGCGCCTTCGACCAGCTCGGCCATCGCTCCGCGACCGGGGATTACTACCCGAAGAGCATCTGCTCTGCAACGGCGAAGCGCCGCGCGGTCACCAGCGGTTCCCCCACTGTGGCACATAGGCCGGGACCAGAAGCCCGTGCCGTCGCCAGCCAACGCGCAGCAGCCAGCTGTGGGCCGTCGTCACCGCCGGCGGCCCCGGCTCGAGCCGGCGCGTCGCCGCCTGCACCCGCCAGCCGTCGAACGTCGACGCGCTCGAGAACGGGTCGAAGGTGAGCTCGCGCAGGCCCGCACCCTTGCCGAAGCGATGCCGCTGCTGGTTGTTGTAGACGGGTGCAGACCGGATAGATCGCTGACACATTCGACCAGCCAGGGACATGGGTGACAGTGCGGGCGCCGGGCCGCCGCTTCGCGGCGAAGCGATGGACATGCCCCGGCCGGCGCTGGTAGAGGCGGCCGATGCGCAACACGGGTCGGCTCGCTCCGTTGGCGGTCGTTCTCGCCGGTCTCGTCGCTGGGTGCCCGCAGCCGCGCATCCAGGCCCGGCCAGTGAGCTTGCCCCCGGGCGAGGTCCGGGTCGGCGTCGTCTCGCCGGCGACCCCTGCGCTTGCGGCCGCGGTCGAGTCGGCGCTGCTCTCCGAGGTGCCGACGGTCCAGGTGGTCGCGCACGCGCACCAGGGCCAGCTCGCCGCCGAGAAGGAGCTGCAGGTCTCCGGCCACTACGACAACGCGGCGATCGTCGCCATCGGGGCGCAGCTCGGCGCGACGATGCTGGTGGTCGCCGAGGTCGACGCGACCAAGGAGCAGCTGCAGTTGTGGGGCAAGTGCAACTTCGCCTGTCTTCGCGAGTTGGTTGTCCGCCGCGCGGTCGCGGCGTTGTTCGGCCAGGCGGGGTGAGGAGGGGGGAGCGATGAGCGAGCTGGTGCTGCTGGTCGACGACGAGAAAGATCTGCTCTCGACGCTCGAGTACAACTTCGAGCAGGCGGGCTACGCAACCCGGGCGGCGCTCAGCGGCCAGCAGGCGCTCGAGCTGGCCCGGCGCGAGCCGCTCCCCGATCTGATCCTGCTCGATCTGATGCTCCCGGACATCTCCGGCCTCGACGTCTGCCGGGCGCTGCGCGCCGATCCGCGCACCCGCGCCATCCCGGTGCTGATGCTCACCGCCAAGGCGGAGGAGGTCGATCGGGTGGTCGGCTTCGAGATCGGTGCCGACGACTACGTGGTCAAGCCGTTCAGCGTCCGCGAGCTTCTGCTCCGCGCGCGCGCGGTCTTGCGCCGCGTGCACCCGCCGGCCGTCGACGCGCTCGAGGGGACGCAGCGGTTCGGTCGGCTGCGGCTCGATCCGGCCGCACATCGGGTGTGGGTCGACGAGGGCGAGATCCATCTGACGGCGATCGAGTTCAAGCTGATCGCGCTGTTGCTGGCGCGGCGCGGGCGGGTCCAGTCGCGCGATCAGCTGCTCAGCGACGTCTGGGGCATCGACGCCGAGCTGCACACCCGCACCGTCGACACGCACGTCACCCGCCTGCGCCACAAGCTCGGCCGGGCCGGCGAGTACATCGAGACGATCCGCGGCGTCGGCTACCGGCTGCGCGCCAACCCGGACGAGGAGACGGCGTGAGCCCGGCGGTCGCGGCCGAGGCCGAGCACCTGCGCTCGATCCTGCTCGACATGAGCGTCGCGGTGGTCGTCGTCGACGGCGATGGCCGGGTGACGTTGGCCAATCCGGCGGCGGTGCGGCTGCTCGGCCTGGAGGTCCCGCCGCTCGGCCGTCCGTTGACCGAGGCGGTCGCGTCGCCGGCGCTCGCCGAGCTGGCCCACGGGCCGACCGAGGCCGGGCGCAGCCGGGAGTTCACCATCGACACCGCGCCGCCGCGTCAGGTGCTCGGTCGCTCGACGCCGCTGTCCGGGAGCTCCGGCGTGGTCATCGCGATGCAGGACGTGACCGAGCGGCGCCGGCTCGAGACCATCCGCCAGGACTTCGTCGCCAACGTCTCGCACGAGCTGCGCACGCCGGTCAGCGTCATCCGCGCCAACGCCGAGACGCTGCAGGCCGGCGCGCTCAACGACCCGGCGCGGGCGCGCGGCTTCGTCGAGGCGATCCTGCGCAACGCCGAGCGGCTCACCCGCCTGGTCGCCGACCTGCTCGACCTGTCGCGCATCGAGGCGGGCAAGTACCCGCTGGCCATCAAGCCGGTGGGGCTGCGCGAGATCAGCGGCCGCGCGGTCGAGGCGATCGAGCAGGTCGCGCGTGAGCGGCAGATCGCGATCGCCAACGACGTGCCGGTCGGGGTGACGGTCGCCGCGGACGCCAAGGCGCTCGAGCAGGTGCTGCTCAACCTGGTCGACAACGCGGTCAAGTACACGCCCGAGGGGGGGCACGTGCTGGTGCGCGCGCTGTCCGCCGGGACGATGCTTCGGGTCGAGGTCGTCGACGACGGGCCGGGGATCGCCCCGGAGCTGCACGGCCGGGTCTTCGAGCGCTTCTACCGCGTCGATCCCGGCCGCTCGCGCGAGAAGGGCGGCACCGGGCTCGGCCTGGCGATCGTCAAGCACCTGGTTGACGCGATGGGCGGCGAGGTCGGGCTCGATCCGGCCGCGCCGCACGGCTCCTGCTTCTGGCTGACGCTCGCGCTCGCGAACGATCACCCGTCTGACCCGGCGCTGCGCTAACCACGCGGATTTGTGTCGCCCGGGGGGCGCCCTGGGTCGCCGGCGGTCTTTACCAGTTGGTGCTCATTATATAAGGTCGCCGCCCAACCAGAACCGCGAGGTCGCCCGGTGTCCTATCTCGTACTCGCCCGCAAGTATCGGCCTGGCACGTTCGACGACATCGTCGGCCAGGAGCACGTGGTGCGCACGCTGAAGAACGCCATCACGATGAACCGGGTGCACCACGCCTTCCTGTTCACCGGGGCGCGCGGCGTCGGCAAGACGACCACCGCGCGCGTGCTCGCCCGGGCGCTCAACTGCGCCCAGGGCCCGACCGTGAGCCCGTGCGGCACCTGCCCGTCGTGCACCGAGATCGCCAGTAGCACCAGCCCCGACGTCCTCGAGATCGACGGCGCCTCGAACCGCGGCGTCGACTCGGTGCGTGAGCTGCGCGAGACGGTGCGCTACCTGCCGAGCAAGGGCAAGCACAAGCTCTACATCATCGACGAGGTGCACCAGCTGACCAGCGAGGCGTTCAACGCGCTGCTCAAGACCCTCGAAGAGCCGCCGGCCCACGTTAAGTTCATCTTCGCGACGACCGAGCCGCTGAAGATCCCGGCGACCATCCTGTCCCGCTGCCAGCGTTTCGATTTTCGCCGCGTCTCGGTGCCGGCCCTCGCGGAGCATCTACGCGGGATCCTCGCCAAGGAAGGGG
>JBFYZW010000163.1:0-4206 GCA_041309305.1 Deltaproteobacteria bacterium
GTTGTGGCCGGTCGGGATGCTCACCTCCTTCTCGGCCTCGTTCGCCAACTGCCTGGTGATCGCGACGCCGACCAACGCCATCGTCTACTCGCTGGCGCGTGATCTCGACACAGGGGAGCAGCTGGTGACCGGCCGGGACTTCCTCGTCCACGGCGGCGTGGTCACGTTGTTGGCCCTCGCCTGCACCTGGGGCGTCGCGGTGTACGGCTACTGGCCTTTCTTGGTGCCCTGAGCGGCCGACGGTGGTAGATCAGGGCGGTGCAGCTGTTGGCCCTGCGCAGCGTCCGCGCGTTGGTCACCCCGGCGTTGATCTTCGTCGCGCTCGCGTCGATGACGTTGTTCGTCTGGCGCCTCCAGGAGCAGCACGCCGAGGCGTTGCGGCTCCGTCACGCGGAGGACATCGCCACCCAGGCCAGCCGGCGGCTGCAGATCTTCCTCGACGCGCAGCTGCGGCTCACCCGGCTGTTCGGCCGGCGCTGGGCGGGGCACGAGACCGGTGACTTCTCGGCCCGGCGGTTCACCGAGTTCGCCGGGCTGATGTTCGCCGAGCTCGAGGGGCTCGAGCGGCTGGCCTTGTTCGACTCGGACGGTCGGCTCGGCTGGGTCGAGGCGCGCGTCGGCCGTCCCGTCGCCCAGCTCCCCCTCGACGCCACGGTGCGCGCCGAGGTCGCGGGCAAGACCAAGGCCTGGTTGCTCGGCCCGGTGCGCTCGCCGAGCGGCGAGCCGGAGCTGGACGCGGTGTTGTTCCTGCAGCGCGAGGGCGCGCCGGCCGGCTACCTCCGGGCGACCTTCGCCACCCGCGCGTTGATCGGCGCCTGCTTCGAGCACCGGATCCGCGACGAGTTCGACTTCCTCATCCGTGACCGTGAGATCGTGCTGTTTCACTCGACCACGCCCGGTGCGCTCGGCGCGCCACCGGCCGCTCGGATGGTCAGCGTCGACTTCGAGGTGCGCAACCGCCGCTGGCAGATGGCGATCGCGCCGCGGGTCGTGACGCCGGCGGCCGAGGGGTGGGCGCAGCGGCTGCCGGTCGGCTTCGGCCTGCTGCTCTCGTTCGGCCTCTCCTACCTGGTCTATCTGCTCGCCCGCCGGATGGACCTCTACCGCCGGGCGCACGCGGCGGCGCTGGCCGAGACCGACGAGCGGCGGCGCGCCCAGGAGGCGCAGCAGGCCTCGGAGGCGCGCTATCGCGAGGTCTTCGCCACGGTCACCGACGGCCTGCTCCTGGTCGACGGCGGCGGGCGGATCGTCGACGCCAACCCGGCGGCCGGCCGGATGCACGGCTGCGAACCGGAGGCGTTGGCCGGCCGGCCGGTGGTCGAGCTGCTCTCGGCGGCGACGCGCTCGGCCTATGACGACCTGCGCCGTGAGCTGGCCGCCGGCGGGCACGGTCGGGCCGCGGCGCAGGCGGTGCGCGCCGACGGCGAGACCTTCGCGGTCGAGCTCGGGGCGGTCCGGTTGTTCCCCGGGGGCGTCGCCGACGCGCTGCTCATCGTCACCGACGTCAACGAGCGGCAGCTCGTGCTCAGCCAGCTGTCGGCGCTGTCGCGCAAGGTCCTGGTCGCGCAGGAGGAGGAGCGCGCCCGCCTGGCCCGCGATCTGCACGACGAGCTCGGGCAGGTGTTGACCGCGCTGCGCCTGGAGATCGATTGGCTGAGCCAACGCGGCAGCGCCAGCCCGACGTTCGACAACCTGGTCGGGCTGGTGCGCACCGCGACCGACGAGCTGCGCCGGTTGTGCCGGGGCCTGAGGCCCCCGCTGCTCGACGACCTCGGGCTCGAGCCGGCGCTGCGCCTTCTGGTCGACGAGTTCCGCGAGCGCTCGGGGATCGCGGTCGAGGCCGAGCTGTCGCTCGCCGAGGGGGCGGTGCCGGTCGAGGCGGCGCTGTCCGCCTACCGCATCGTCCAGGAGGCGCTGACCAACGTCGCGCGCCACGCGGCGGCCAAGAACGTTCGGGTCGAGGCGCGCCTCGACCACGGTGAGCTGCGCGCCGAGATCGCCGACGACGGTCGGGGTTTCGTGGTCAGCAAGGTCGACGGCGCCGGCGTCGGCCTCGCCGGCATGCGCGAGCGCGCCTCGCTGGCCGGCGGGTTGATGACCATCGACGCGCAGCCGGGGGGTGGCACGCGGGTGCGGTTTCGGATACCGGTGCCGGAGCAGAGGAGCAGGCGATGATCAAGATCCTGGTGGTCGACGATCACACGCTGGTGCGCGCCGGGCTGTGCCGGCTGCTCGCCGGCGAGCCGGATTTCAAGGTGATCGGCCAGACCGGCTCGGGCCACGAGGCGGTCGAGCAGTGCAAGGCGCTCAAGCCCGACGTCGTGGTCCTCGACTACAGTTTGCCCGACACCGACGGCCTCGAGGTGACCGAGCGGCTGATCCAGCTCAAGCCGCGCCCGCGGGTCCTGATCCTGACCATGCACGCCAACGAGGAGTACGCCATCCGCCTGATCCGCGCCGGGGCGTCGGGGTTCATCATCAAGGGCGCTGACGCCGGCGAGCTGCTCACCGCGGTGCGCCGGGTCGCGGCGCGCGGCACCTACGTGACGCCGGCGATCCAGGAGAAGATGGTCAACCGGATCGGCCTGCCGGTCGATTCGGCCCCGGAGTCGTTGCTCTCGAACCGCGAGATGCAGGTGCTGCTGGCGCTGGCGCGCGGCTCGACCACCCGCGAGGTGGCCGAGGGCCTGTCGTTGAGCATCAGCACCGTCGAGACCTACCGCAGCCGGATCCTCGACAAGCTCAATCTGCGCAACAACTCGGACGTCACCCGCTTCGCGATCCGCCGCGGGTTGATCCCGTCCGACTGAGCGGCGAGCTCAGAGCAGCGCGGTGGAGAAGTAGCGCTCGGCCCGATCCGGGAGCACGGTGGCGACGCGCGCCTGTGGGCCGAGGAAGGCCGCCTCGCGCACCGCGGCGAAGACGTTGGCGCCACCCGAGGTGCCGACCAACAGGCCCTCCTGGCGCGCCAGCGCCCGGGTCATCGCCACCGCCTCGTCGTCGGTGACCTCGACCACGTGGTTGATGATGCGCACGTCGAGCACCGTCGGGATGAAGCCGTCGCCGATGCCCTGGATCTGGTGCAGCCCGGGCTCGTGGCCGAGCAGCGCCGAGACGTTCTTCGGCTCGACGGCGACGATGCGCACGTTGGGGTTCTTCTCCTTGAGGAAGCGCCCGACGCCGGCGAGCGTGCCGCCCGAGCCGACGCCGGCGACGAACGAGTCGACCCGGCCCTCCATCTGCGCCCAGATCTCCGGGCCGGTGGTCTGATAATGACAGGCGGGGTTCGCCGCGTTCTCGAACTGTTGGGCGATCCACGCCCCCGGCGTCGTCTCGCGCAGCGCGTAGGCGCGCTTGAGCGCACCGGGCAGCGACTCGGCTGCCGGGGTCAACACCGTCTCACCGCCGAAGGCAGCGATGACCTTCTTGCGCTCCTCGCTCATGTTCTCGGGCATGACCAGGATGACCCGATAGCCGCGGCGCACACCGACGAAGGCGAGGCCGATGCCGGTGTTGCCCGAGGTCGCCTCGATGATCACGCCGCCGGGGCGGAGCGCGCCGCTCTGTTCGGCCGCCTCGATCATCGCCAGCGCCACCCGGTCCTTCACCGAACCGCCCGGGTTGAAGTACTCGGCCTTGCCGAACACCTGCCCCTTGCCGATCTGTTCGAGCTGGATGAGCGGCGTGTTGCCGATGGTCGAGAGGATGGTCTCTTTCATGATCTGACTTCGTCTCGCTGCGGTCGCTCACCAGGTCGCGAGCGCGCCGCGCGTACAGGCGCCGAGGCAGAGGTTGACCTGGTTGCTCGGGCTGATGACCGCGGCCGTGTCGAGGATGAGGCTCGTCGGGCTCGCCGTGTTGATGCGGATCCGGCCGGCCGCGCCGCCGCCGCCGCCCGAGGTGCCGTCTTCGACGTAGCCGCCCGGCGGCACCAGGCCGTTCTCACCGTTGATCACGATGCCGGCGCCGCCGAGGCCGCCGTTGCCGCCCGCCGTCGCACCCTGGCCGCCGCTCGCCCGCGTCGTGTTGCTGCTCCCGGGTTGGCCAAACTGGCCAAACTCGTCGTCCCCTCAAGAACAATCTCCCCCGGCGCCGCCACCTCCGTTCGCGGCCAAAAAGGCCGCCACCTGGACCCAGACCTCCGGCGCCTCGAGCAGGATCGCGCCGCCGGCGCCGCCGCCGGCGCCGCCGCCGTTGCCGGTCGTG